>JBCCEE010000215.1:0-13442 GCA_039030415.1 Acidobacteriota bacterium | reverse complement strand
GCGTCGGCGAAGTAGCCGAGGGCCGCGAGCGGTCGACCCTGGGCCAGGTGATCCTCGGCCAGGCGCAGGTTGGCGTCCGGGTGATTCGGCGCGACTCTCAGCACCGCCCGCACCTGTTCGGTCGCCTCCTGAGGACGGCCCGCCCGGCGCAGGACGCTGGCCAGATTGAGCCGGCTCTCGACTCGACTCGGATCGAGGCTCAATGCCTGCCGGTAGAGCGAGATCGCCGCCTCCGGGCGTCCCTCGAGCACGCGGACGTTGCCGAGATTGTTGTAAACGTTGGCATCGCCCCAGCCGAGCTCGATCAGGCGCTCGTACAGGCGGGCTGCCGCCGTAGGATCACCCGCCCGCGCTGCGAGCCGGGCTGCTGCCCTGAGCGCCCCGGGGTCAGCCGGGTCGACGCTCAAGAGCTGCTGAAACGCTGCCAGGGCTTCCCGCGAGCGGCCGCGAAGGTCGAGCAGTCGCGCGAGTTGATGGCGGGTCCGGGAGTCGTCGGCCGGTGCGGACTGCAAGCGGGCGATCGCTTCGTCGGCGAGCGCGGCCCGCGCCGCGGCGTCCAGCGGTCGCAGCTCGAGCCCGGGCAGCTGGATCCGGGTGTCGTGCACACCCTGGGGCAGCCGGACGAGCAGGAGGCCCTGCGACGTCCCCGAGTAATAGAGCCGCGGTCCGGCGTTCGCGGCCAGCAGCTCGTGCAGCTCGAGCTCTTCAACGTTCCAGAGCAGATGAACCTGGTGCACCGCCCAGAGATCGGTTCCGCGCCTTCGCGCATACTCGAGGGTGGCGCGCTTGTCGTGGGCGAGGAATTCCTGCCGCCGCGGCGTGGAGCGCGCCACCTCGCGATCGGTCAACCCCAGGCGGTCGAGCACCGGAAGCCGGGAGAAGTAGGGGATGGCGCCTACCGCGTCGATGGCGATCCGCGTGTCGGGATCGAGCTCCCCGGTCTCCACCAGCTGGCGCAGAGCCAGGCCTTCGGGCACGACGGTGGTCAGAAAGCGCGCGTGCTCCTCGGCCCGCAGGCCGACGAAGCCGGAGCTCAGAGTGTGCAGCAGATCGCGATGCAGGGACGCCAGCGATCGCAGGCCGGGCAGCCGATAAACGAGCGCGCGGTCGGGGTCGAGATAGTTTCGGGCGGCCGGGTCGAGATGAGCCCACAGGCCGGGGAAGCCGTGCAGGTAGCGCTCGTCGGGGAACTGGCGGTGGGACTGCCAGGGGAGCAGCGTCAGCCCGGCGAGGACCGCCGTCAGGCCTGCCGTCAGCCAGCCTCTGCCGGCCCGGCCCCGGTGGCGCAGCCGGTGAGCCAGCTCCCGGGCACCGTCGGCGATCAGCAGGAAGGCGAAGGGAAAGTAGAGGTCGAAGGGCCGGTACTCGAAGTGGTCGCCGCCGATCGAGACGACGTATAAGGCATGAGGCACGACCGCCGCGGCGAACAGCGCCGGGACTTCGGGCGTGCCGCGCCGACGGTGCCAGGCGACCGCGGCCACCAGGAACGGCAGCCACAGCCACACCGCATATTCGAGCAGGAAGGCGGCCAGGTACTTCCAGCCCATGGCCCACCAGGTTTCGCCGCCGATCTTGGCGTAGTAGGTGTTGGGCAGCCATTCGCCGTAGTAGAGGCGCCGGAACGCGAAGTGGGCAGCGGTGATTGCCACGAAGACGAGCCCGCCGGCTACCACCCGCCGCGGCGAGCGCGGCCGGCGCTGCCGCCGCCGCCAGGCGATCCAGAACGCCGTGCCGAGGGTTGCCCCGGCGATCAGCGGTGCGTCGGGACGGGTCAGGCTGGCGAGCCCGAAGAGCAGGCCGGCCCAGACGGCTCGCGGCACGCGCAGCGGTGAGCCTCCTTCCTCGAGCTCGACGAGCAGGAGTAGCACCGCGCCAAGGGTCAAAACTTCGAACAGGCGCGTTTCGAGGCCCCCCGTCGACCACACCGCGATGCTGCGGGTGAGGGCGAGGAGCAGCAGCGGCAGAACGCTCCAGACGTCGTGCTGGCGCCTGTGGGCGAACCATGCGACCCCGGCCCAGAGTGCCAGGGTCAGCGCCAGGCTGAGAGCCTGCGAGCCTGCCTCCGGCGCGACCCCGAGGAGACGCAGGCCGGCGAGCAGCAGCACCCAGAGGAAGTTCGAATAGCCCTCGACCCGCTCCCCGGCGTTGAAGACCAGGCCCTCTCCGGCGACGAGGTTTTCCGCGTAGCGGAACGAGATGAAGGCGTCGTCGGTGAGGAAGCGGTGGCCCCAGGCTTGGGCCAGCAGCAGCACGAGGGTGGCGCCTGCTGCTGCCAGCAAGGCCGCCCGTGAATCGCGCGCCTTACTCGACGCTGAGCTCCATTAGCTCGACCGGAACGATGACCTGGCCCGTAGCGAGGAAGTTGGGAATATCGAGTCCGGTGACTAGGTCCTCGATGTTGTTGCCGTCGAGATCCGAGCGCCGTATGTGGCCCAAGTTGGAGTCAGTCCAGTAGAGTTGGTTGTTGGCGATGTCGAGAGCGACGCCTCGCGGGAAATCGAGTCCAGTGACGAGATCTTCGATGTTGTTGCCGTCGAGGTCCGAGCGCCGAATATGGTCTTCGAGGTTGTCTGTCCAGTAAATGCGGTCGTTGATCAGATCGAGAGCGAGGCCTCTCGGGGTGCCGAGGCCCGTGACCAGATTTTCGACATTGTTGCCGTCGAGGTCCGAGCGCTGAATGTGCTGGCGGCCGGTGCCGATGTCCGTCCAATACATCCGGTTGTTGTCGACGTCGAGAGCGACGCCGCTCGGGGTGCCGAGCCCGGTGACGACGTCTTCGACGTTGTTGCCCTCGAGGTCCGAGCGCCGGATATGGTCGAAGCCGCTGCCAGCGTCCGCCCAATACATCCGGTTGTTGATGATGTCGAGGGCGATACCTAAAGGTTCGCTGAGTCCAGTGAGGACGTCTTCGACGTTGTTGCCGTCGAGGTCCGAACGCCGTACGTGGTCGAAACCGCTATCCGTCCAGTACAAACGATCGTTGACCAAGTCGAGAGCAACGCCGTTTGGGACGCTGAGTCCGGTGACTAGGTCTTCGACGTTGTTGCCGTCGAGGTCCGAGCGCCGGATGTGGTCGTCAGCTCCCCTGTCTGACCAGTAGAGGTGCTGCGCCGTGGCCTGATGGCTGGTAATCATCATCCCGCAAAGAAGCGAGAGAGCGAGGATGGGCTTACGAGGTGACATGAACGACTCCTGCCGTAGCGTGGCGAATCAGCTCTGGGCGACAAGCCCTGCATTCGCTTGGATGGTGGCAGCATAACACGCCCCATGCCGGGTTCGTGAGGGTTCAGTGGGAAGCCGATTCGCTGGGTGGAGGCTCGGGACTGGCACCGCCAGAGGGTGTGTCGAAAGAGGCGGGAGCGTCCGTCGGCCGGTAGACGAGCAGGGGTCGGACTCGGTTGCCGGTGAGTGGGAAGAGCGCGGTCCGATCACCGGTCGGAATCAGCGACCCGACTCGACGGTAGGGCCAGCTGTTGCGACCCATGTGACCCGCGGATCCCCACAGCAGCTCCTGTCCGTTGACATATTGGGTCGAGACGAGGGACTGCCACCGGCGCTCGTAGAGTGACGTTTCGATGCTGGCGCGCAGTCTCTCGCCAGGGCTCCCGGGCAGCACGAGGTATTCGTTGACCATGTGGAAGTGGAGGTGAGGCTCGTGCCCGGCGAGATGGAGCAGATAGGGGTGGTACGGAGCGAGCACCGGGGCGTCGAGCGAGCCTAATCGTTTGATGACCTGGCCGGCGATCTCCACATCGCGTGGGTGCGGCAGGCGCGAGGGAACGTCGTAGGCCAAAGCCCCGAACTGGCCGAGCACCAGCGCGAAGCCCACGGCCACCCGCGTGCGAACCCAGCGTCCCGGCCGGGTGCTGGCGTACAGACCGATACCGGCCGCGATCGCCACGAATGCGGAGACCGAGATCAGGTTGTTCAGGTACGCCCCGACCGCCGAGCGCGGAAACAGCGACACCACCAGCGCGACGGGTAAGAGCAGCACGGGCATGACCTGCCAGCGGCGCTTCGCCACCACCCACCAGATGGCGGCGACAAGCAGCGGCGCGGTCCATCCGGCAAGGCTCGGCAGCTCGACGAAGATGGCATGCCGCAGCCGTTCCCACTCGCGCGGCACCGATCCCGGCAAGTCCCAGGTATACACCAGGTACCAGCCGTTAGAGACTCGCTGGAGCGTGAGGATGGCGCTCGACAGCGCCGCGACGACCGCGGCCGCCGCCATCAGCGCACGCCTCCAATTCCACAGCAGCCAGATGCCAAGCACGCCGGCGACGAACGCCAGGTTGGTCTGCTTCACCAGGCACGACAGGGTCACCGCGGCGATGCCGACGGCGAACGATCCTCGCGAGCTGTCGCGGTGAGCCAGCGCGATACCGCCGAGCGCCAAAGCGAGCGCCAGCATGTCGACCCGGGCGAGGTCGAACCAGGAGCCACACACCGCGTAGCTGGCGAGGAACAGGCCTCCGGCCACCGAGCCGTGGAAGGCTTGGCCGGTGTGGCGACGGACGATCCCGAAGGTCGCGAGCACCGAGATCGCGGTGCAGGCGATGCTCGCTGCCCGCATCACCGACAGGTGGTTGCCGAACAGCCACATCAGGCCGGCGGAGACGATCTTGTAGCCCGGGGGGTAGACGCTCGGCAGGAATTCGAGCGATGGCTCTGGGTACCAGGCGAGACCCTCCTGGACGCGCAGGGCGTGCAGGAATTCCAGGCCTTCCAGCCACTCGAGCTCGTACGGCACGGCGAAGCGCGCCCCGGCGATGATGGCGAAGCAGAGCGCGGCGTAGCCGGCCGCCGCCAATACCAGCGCGACGAGCACCCGCTCGATGTCGGGCCAGCGCTCGAGGAGAGCGGTCGTCTCGGACGGTTCGGGAAGGGCAGGGGATACCGAGGGTTCGGGAGCCGATGGCGGCGGCATGGAGTGCATTTTATCGCGGCGTCCGATGGCCGGACGAGGGGCTGCGATGCGGTAGGCTCGCCCGCCACGATGGGTATCTCTCTGTGTCTGCTCACCTTCGACGAGCTCGCCGGCTGCCAGGCCGATGTCGAGCGCCTGCCGCTCGAGCTGTTCGATGAAGTGTTCGCGGTTGACGGCGGCAGTCGCGACGGCACGGTGGCGTTCCTGGAAGACTCGGGGATCCGCGTCGTGCCCCAGCGCGAGCCCGGGCTCAACCAGGCCTACCGGGAAGCGGTAGCGACGGCGGCCCACGACCTCATCGTCTTCTTCTTTCCCAAGGGGACGATCTCCCCCGAGATTGTCCGCGAGCTCAAGCGCTCGCTAGAGGCCGGCTACGATCTCGTCATCGCGAGCCGCAACATGCCGGGGGGCCGCAACGAGGAAGACGCGAGGCTGCTCAAGCCGCGCAAATGGGCCGCGACGGCTCTCTCGTACCTCATCCACCTGGCGTGGAACCGGAACGGGCTGCGGAACCGGAACGGGCCGCGCATCCGCGACGTGCTCCACGGCATCAAGGGCTTCCGACGCGAGGCGTTCGACCGCATCGCGCTGAGCGATCTGAAGGTGACGGTGGATCTAGAGTGCGCGGTGCGCAGCTACCGGCTTGGCCTCCGGTACGTGGAGCTGCCGGTGCGCGAAAAACCCAGGTTCTACGGCCGGACCCACTTCAAGATGTGGCCGGTCGGGAAGCAGCTCCTGGTCTTTCTGTGGCGGGAGCTGTTTCGGCGAACTGACGCCGATACACCTGGTAGAACGTCCTCGTCGCTTCGGGGACGAACGGCAGCTGCAGATCCGCGCCGCCGCGAACGAACGCCAGACTGTGCCGGTAGCCGAGGATCTCGTCCTCCAGGTTCTTGACCGTGTCCTGGGGGGTGCGCTCCTGGCGAACGGAAGGGCGGTTGTAGACGACGCAATCCTTGAATCGACTCTGCAGGAGGTAGGAGCCCCAGACGTCGCACATTCGGCCGACGTGAGGCAGGACCGCGTAGTCGGGCAACACCTCGCGGCTGAGGAAGGTGTTCTGGCTGTTGAACGGTGCGATCCGGCTCGAGCCGAAGGGAGCCATCGGCTCGATCTCGACCCTCGGCCGCAGCGCGAGACGAGCGACGGCGTCGATGTCCGGATCGCCATCCCAGAGATCGGCCTGCACGAGAACCCGCCGCCGCTTGCGTCCGAGGTGACGGACCCGGTGGCGGGAGGGCACGAGCTCGATTGGGAATCCGCGGTGCCAAAGCTGCCGCGCGCTGGTCACGCTCAAGGGATCGAAGACCTCGTCCTCGGGCTCGTAGAGGTCGATCTCGATCTCACGCCCGACGAGTAGCTCGCTGCCCCAATGGTCGTAGGGAATGTTGTCGTCGTCGACCGTCGCGACCACGTCCGCTCCGCGGTTCCAGGCCTCGACGAGACCGAGGTTGCGACGCTGGATCGAGCGCCACGGCAGGACCTCGCAGAGCTCCGGATACCGCTCCTCCTGGTCGTGGGGATGGAGGTAGAGGCAGTCCAAGCGCTCGTATTCCCGGTGCGGGGTCTCGAGATCGCCGACGACGATCAGCTCCCAGTCCGCCAGCGCCGCGAATCGCTCGAGGGCTTGGGTCGGCGGGTTGATGGTCGTGGTGACGATGCAGCCCTTCATGCGCCGAGGATGACAGATCGACCGGGTTGGGCCAATATTCCCAGTTGGATCATCGGTCTTAGCTGGATCGTCGGCAGCGCTCGAGCGCGGCTCGTCGCGATTGGATCAAGGGATGGTCGCCGGCGAAAGCGGGAGCCAAGGCCTCGAGAGACTGTTGCAGGAGCGGCTCGGCCTCGCTGAAACGCTGCTGACTCAGTAAGGCTTCGCCGTGGCGGGCGAGGATCTCGGAGTCGGCGTCCGGCTGGCGGTCGGGGTTGCCGGCCGCGAGCTGCTGGGCGCGACGAAACAGGGGCTCCGCCTGATCCCAGGTGCCGAGCTCGAAGTGGGCTGTGGCCAGGCGACTCAGGCTGACGGCCAGCCGCGGGTGAGAGGCGCCGAATCTGCGCTCCAGCCCTTCGAGGGCGGCCTGCTGCAGACTGAGGGCCTGCTGCCAGTCTCTTTGATGCAGCTTCACTTCGGCCAGGCGATCGAGCGCCAGAACGGTTTGCGGGTGCTGCTCTCCGAGCGTCCGCCGGCGATCGTCGAGGATGGAGCGCACCAAGGCTTCGGCTGCCTCCAGCTCGCCCTGCTGCTGGTGGACGAAAGCGAGCTCCCAGCGGATGCGACTCCGCGGGTCGTTGCGGCTTGCCGGGGACGCTGGCACGCGGTCGAGGAGGGTGCGAAGCCGGGCCTCGGCCTCCGCCGCGTTGCCCAACAGACGCAGCCGTTGAGCCTCGAGGAGGTCGACCCTCAGCACCTCCGGATGCTCCGCTCGGAAGATGTTCTGCAGGGCCTCGCGGCTCTGCTCGAGGTGAGGCGCTGCCCGCGTCAGCCGGCGCCGCTGAATCAGGGCGAGGGCCAGGTTGGCTCGACTGAAGGCGGCGTAGAGATGGTCGGCTCCCAGCGCCCGGCGGCGGATGTCGAGAGCCTGGCGGTAGGCCTCCTCGGCCTCGCGATATCTGAAGCTCGACAGATAGAGGGTGCCCAGGTTGTTGTAGGTGGTGCCGACGGCTTCGTCTCGCGCGCCGAGTCGACGCTGCTGAAGCTCCAAGAACTTCAGGTAGAGCGCTTCGGCTTCCGCATAGCGGCCCTGGTGGCGGTAGATCACCGCCAGGTCGTTCCAGGTCCAGCCGACCTCGAGGCTGTCTTCGCCGAAGACTTCACGGCGCAGCGCCAGCGCCTGCTGCTGGGTCGCCTCGGCGGCTTCGAACTTGCCCTGCTTTCTGAGCGCGATACCGAGCAGGCCCAGGATCTCGGTCGCCAGCGCCGGCTCGGCGTCGGGCTGGTCGCGATGTAGCGAGTGGGCTTCGCGCAGCAAAGTCTCAGCCCGCTGCAGCCGGCCCTGCTCGAGGAAGATCTGGGCGAAGGTGAGGGCCAGGTGGAGCCTGACCTGCGGCTGCTCCTCGAGCGTCTCCAGCGCCTCGACGCTGCGGTCGAGAATCTCGAGGGCCGTCGGCTCGGCGTCGCCGGAGGTGAACGGATCGGCCTGCGAGAACACGCCCTGCATGAACTGCAGCATTTGAGAGCTCTTGTCGCGCTCTGCCCGCGCTTGATCCCGCTCCCTTCGCCAGCGCTCGGACTGCAGCGCCAGAAACACCGACAGGGTGATCAGCGCCGCCAGCGACAGGCTCGCCACGGCGACCACGAGGCGGTTGCGCCGGACGAATTTGGCGGCACGGTAGGTCAGTGAATCGCGGCGGGCGAGCACCGGCCGTCCTTCACGGTGGCGGCGAAGGTCGGCGCCGAGCTCTTCCACCGAGCCATAGCGCCGTCCCGGCTCTTTGCGGAGTGTTTTGAGCACGATGGTGTCGAGGTCGCCGGCCAGGCGTCGGCTCAGCGCTGCCGGGCGTAGCTCTAGGGGACAGCTCGGGCCCGGTGGATCGGACGCCGGCTGCAGCACTTCGAGGCTCGGCGGCCGCGGTGTCTCGCGGGTGAGCGTCTCGCGGGTGAGGACGCGTTCGAGCTCGCCGTGGCGGCGGTGCTCGGGCAGGCGGCCGGCGAGCAGCAGGTAGAGCAGGACGCCCAGCGAGTAGACGTCGCTGCGGGTGGTGATCAGCTGGCCTTGAATCTGCTCCGGGCTGGCGTAGTGCGGCGTGAGCGGGCGCTGCCAGGTGACGGTCGGGGTGAGATCGGGCGCCGCCAGCTCGGGATTGAGCAGCTTGGCGATACCGAAGTCGAGCAGCTTGGGGGTGCCGTCCTCGGTGACCAGGATGTTGCTCGGCTTGATGTCGCGGTGGATCACTAGCGACTGGTGCGCGTGCTGCACCGCCTCGCAGATCCTACCGAAGAGCCGCAGCCGATCCGTGACGCCGAGGCCGTACTGGACGCAGTAGGCGTCGACCGGCAGCCCCTCGATGTACTCCATGACGAAGTAGGGCAGGCCGTCCGGGGTGCTGCCGCCGTCGTAGAGCTCGGCGATGTAGGGGTGGGTGAGGCTGGCGAGGATCTGACGCTCGTTGCGAAAGCGCCTCAGCAGATCCGAGTCGGCGCGGCCCGGCTCGAGGATCTTGATCGCCACGCGCTTGCGGTAGGTGTCGTCGGCGCGGTCCGCTAGGTAGACTGTGCTCGAACCGCCCCGGCCGATGCGGCGCAGCAGGCGGTAAGGCTCGGGGCTGCTCGGCAGCGGTGCTTCTGAGGCGACGTTCGGGGGCGTCTCGAGGTAGTCCCCAGCGAGCTCGTTGGCGGCCAGCAGCGCCTCGAGCTCGGCGCGTAGCGGGGCGTCCGACCCGTCCAGCCGCTCGAGCTCGAGCCGGCGCGCAGGGGGCGGCAGCTCGACGAGCTCGTCGAACAGCTGCTGGATCTTCTGCCACTGTTCCGCCGGGATCATGCGTGCTGTTCTAGCGTTCGGTACAACCAGGCCTTGGCCAGCCGCCACTTGCGCGTCACCGACGAGACCGAGACGTCGAGCACGGTGGCGATCTCTTCGAGGGTGAGGCCACCAAAGTATCGCAGCTCGACGATATGTGCCTGCTGCGGATCGGCCTGCTCCAGCTCCTGCAGCGCCTCGTCGAGCGCTACCAGGTACGGTGGCCGCTGCGCGATGGGGGCGTTGGCGTCGGACAGCGCGACCCGCACCTGGTCGCCGCCGCGTTTGACGTAGCCCTGGTGGCGGGCGTGATCCACCAGCACGCGTCGCATCATGCGGGCCGCGATACCGAGGAAGTGGGCGCGGTTGCGCCAGCTCACCTGCTGCTGATCGATCAGGCGGAGGAAGGCTTCGTGGATCAGCGCCGAGGTCTGGAGGGTGTGGTCCTCGCGCTCGCGCCGCAGGTAGCCCAGGGCGATCTGCCGCAGCTCGTCGTAGACCCTGGGCATCAGGCGGTCCAGGGCCTGTTGATCGCCCTGAGACCATGCGATGAGCAGCCGCGTCGTATCGGATTCTCCGCCCTCAGGCATTCCAGCACTCCCGTAGCAGCGGTAGGGTGGCGTCCGCTGCGCTACAGCCCTATGATCTGGTCCTAGAGGGTGAGCGTGCTCACACACCCGTAGGCTCACCCCAAGTCAGCCATTCTCCACCAAAGGCTGTTCCCCGAACAGTCTGGAAAGGCGGTAGCAGGTGACCGAAAAAGCTGAGATCACGCCGGTACGCGAGTACCTGATGACGCTGCAGGACGCGATCTGTGCTGGCTTGGAGCAGGCCGACGGCGAGGCGCGATTCGAACGTCGAGAGCTCGCCGGCGAGCGCGGTGGCCTGGCGCGACCGCGGGTATTGGACGATGGCCCGGTGATCGAGCGGGCGGCGGTGAACTTTTCGCACACGTCGGGCGCCCGCATGCCGGCGGCGGCGACGGCGCGCCGACCGGAGCTCGAGGGGGCGTCGTTCGAGGCGGTGTCGGTGTCGCTCATCGTGCATCCGCGCAATCCCTACGTGCCGACCACCCATGCCAACGTGCGCTTCTTCCTTGCCGGCGCAGAGTCGGACGAGCCGGTGTGGTGGTTCGGTGGCGGCTTCGATCTGACGCCCTACTACGGATTCGAAGAGGACGCGGTGCATTGGCACCAAACCGCGCATGCGGCCTGCCTGCCGTTCGGCGCCGAGGTCTACCCGCGCCTCAAGCAGCGCTGCGACGAGTACTTCCATCTCGCCCATCGCGAAGAGCCGCGGGGGATCGGCGGCCTGTTCTTCGACGATCTGGACGGGCCGTCGTTCGACTATGGCTTCGGCCTGATGCGCAGCGTCGGAGACCATTTCTTGCCGGCCTACCTGCCGATCGTCACGCGCCGTAAGGATCATTCCTACGGCGAGCGCGAGCGTAATTTTCAGCTCTACCGTCGCGGCCGCTACGTGGAGTTCAATCTGCTCTACGATCGCGGCACCCGCTTCGGCCTGCAGGCCAGCGGGCGGGTGGAGTCGATCCTGGCGTCGCTGCCGCCGCTGGTGCGCTGGGATTACGACTGGTCGCCTGCGCCCGGCTCGGCTGAAGCGCGGCTCTACACGGACTTCTTGCGCCCGAGGGATTGGCTGGAGAGCGCTTCGAGCTAGGTGTCCTACTAGCTCCGGTCCCCCCTTGGGCAAAGGGGGGATAGGGGGGATTCTCTTCGATGTCCAACGAGCCTCCAGAAATCCCCCTCGGTCCCCCTTTTTCAAAGGGGGAAGTCAGAAGAGGAGCGCACGAACGCGGTTCTGGGATGGGAACGAGCTGGGTGTCTTACTTGCGGGCTTTACGGCGGCCCGTCTTGCGCTTGCGTGAGGTCTTCTTGGCGCGCTTCGCCTTGCGGGTGCCCGTCTTCGTCGCCTGCTGCTTGGTGCCCGGCTTGGCGGGCGTCGACTCAGCCTTGGGTGCAGGCTCTTCCTTGTCGGCTGAGGCCTTCTTTGCGTCATCGTCTGGCTTGGCGTTGTCGGCTGAGGCCTTGTTTGCGCCTGCGTCTGGCTTTGCGTTGTCGGCTGAGGCCTTCTTTGCGTCGGCGTCTGGCTTCGCCTTGGACTCTGAGGGCTCCTCAGCGCTGACGTCCGGCTCGGCCTGGGACTCTGGGCGCGTCTCAGCGCGTTGGGTCGACTTGGCCTGGGTCTTGGAGCGCCGCGGCGAGCTTTCGTCGGGCCGTGACTGATGCTCAACCGGTTCCTGTGAGATTTCGTGGGGCTGTGCCTTGGTCTCAGAGGGGTGCTTTGAGATCTTAGCGAGTTGCGACTCGGGCGCAGCCTCTTGCTCAGCGCTCGGGGGGGATGCGGACTCGGGCTCAGCGGGCTGCTCGGCAGTCGGGTCTGGCTCCGGCTGAGCCTCGGACGGCTCCTCGGTGACTTCGTCTGGACCGGCTTCCGCCTCGGGCACGGGCTCAGCCGCTTGCTTTGGCGCGACCGACGCCTCGACCTCGGGCTCCGCCACTTTAGATAGGGGTGCGGGCTCGGCATCGCTCGCGGCATCAGCTTCCGGCGACGCTTCGGCGGGCGGTTCGAGCGACTCGTAGGTGTCGGCGAAGAAGGGCGGCGTGCAGACGCAGAGGATCAGCAGATCCTCGTTGCCGACGTTGGTGATGCGCTGGGAGACCCCGGCCGGCACCAGCGCGACGTCGCCGACCGTCACCCGCTCGGCGGGCAGGTCGCCGACCTCCATCTCGCCCTCGCCCTGCAGGATCACGTAGCGTTCGTGAATGCCGTTCAGGCGGTGCAGCTGGGTGGTGACTCCGGGCTCGACGCGGGCGCGGGCCACGGACAGCTCGCGATCGGCTTCAGAGTTCGACAGCTCGGTGATGTAGGCCCGCTCCGGGGTCCAGAATTCGCTGTCGGGGTTGGCTTTCAGGATACGCTCACGCATCATCGACTCCGGGTTGCAGGCTCATGCCGTCTTTGGGACAGCCGTCTTCTCGACAAACAGGTCACGGAAGGTGGCGCTGGCGTCGGCCCCGCCGGGCTCGCCGAAGTCGCCGAGCCGCCCGCTGGGCCAGTGGATCTCGTGCCACACCGCGAGGTTCAGCAGGCGCCAGATCTGCCGGCAAGAGCGCATGTCGCGGCGGCGCCGGAAGCGCGCCCAGGTCACCCGCACGGTCTCCTGGTCGAGATAGCGGCCGATCGGCGCCGCGTCATCCAGCAGGCCGGCTTCGACGGTGGCTTCGAGGTCGCGCAGCAGCCAGGTCTCGAGCGGCACGTCGAAACCCTGCTTGGGGCGATCGAGAATGGCGTCACCGAGCAGGCCGCGCAGGGCGTGGCGCAGGACCCGCTTGCCGCCGCCTTTGGCCGACCACTTGAGCGAATCCGGCAGGGCGGCGGCGTACTCGAGCAGATCCTGATCGAGCAGCGGGCAGCGCGCTTCGAGCGACGCCGCCATGGTGGTCTTGTCGACCTTCATCAGCAGCTGATCGGCCAGACTGAGCTTGGCGTCGACGTAGAGCAGCTGATCGAGTGGCGTGCGCTCTTGAACCCGGCGGTGCAGCTCACGGAACGGGGCGGTGAGGCTGCCGTTGCGGACGGCCGCGCGCAGCTCGGGGCCCAGCAGCTTGGCCAGCTCGGTGTCGGTGTAGGCGGCGACCCAGGCGCGGTGGCGCTCCGCCGGCGCCAGGCCGGCGATCCAGGCCGCCTTCCAGAAGCGCGCCGAGCCGCGGGCGCCGAGCAGGCCCTCGAGCCGGCTGACGCCGCGGGCGGCCAGGCTGAAACCGGGCAGGCGGGAGAGCTGGCCGAGGCGCACGGCATGGCGGTGGTGGGGGTAGCCGGCGAAGGTCTCGTCGCCGCCCTCGCCGGTGAGCACGACGGTGATGTGCCGGCGGGCGAAGTGCGACAGGCAGTAGGTGGGCACCGCGGCGGAATCCCCGGCCGGCTCGTCGTGGTGCCAGTTGAGGTCGCGCAGCAGCTCTAAACTGCAGCCGCGCAGCACCAGCTCGTGGTGCTCGGTGCCGAAGCGCTGGGCGACGGCGCGGGCGTGCGGCAGCTCG
>JBCCEE010000214.1:0-13463 GCA_039030415.1 Acidobacteriota bacterium | reverse complement strand
GTGACTCCAGGATCGAGCGCGGCGGTGAGGGTGGCTCCGCGCGCGGTGCGCTGAGCCGGGCGGGGCCGATCGGTAGGCAGCTCGAGCGCCGGCGCGTCGGTCAGCTGCTGACGCCAGAAGCTCATCTGCTGGTCGAGCGCGTCGCCACTCAGGCTGCGCCTCTGCCAGTGGGCGAAGTCTGGGTATTGGATCGGCAGCTCGGGCAGTCTTGTCATCGCCTCGCGCTCTCCCTGGCTCGCGGCATAGGCCGCCGCCAGCTCAGAGACCAGGACTTCCATTGAGCGGCCGTCCGAGACGATGTGATGCATGACGATGGCGAGCACCACTTCCTCGCCGCTCAGCTGCAGCAGGGTGGCGCGCAGCAGCGGGCCGGAGCACAGGTCGAACGGGCGACACAGCAGCTCGTCGAGCTGGTCCGAGGGGCTTGCCGTATGCCGGAGATCGACCACCGACAGCTCGGGCGGCAGTGCGTCGTGGATCCGCTGCACGGGCTGACCCTCGGTGGCCGGAAACGTTGTGCGCAGCGCCTGATGCCGATCTACGATGGCGAGCAATGCCGTCTGCAGCGCGCCGAGATCGAGATCGCCGCGCAGCTGCAGGACGACCGGCAGGTGGTAGGCGGCGCTGTTGGGATCGAGCTGGTGGAGGAGCCAAAGCCTCTGTTGCGAGAACGATAGGGGAGCCGTACCGGCTACGGGGCGGCGTGGAATCTGCGCTATGCTGGTCTCAGCTGGCGGCCCGCCTTCAGTCTGCATTGCGACATCGTGCTTGGCGACACCGTGCGTCGCGATCTCCGGCGGCTCTGCTCGCAGGGTCTCGTCGCCGGAGCTTTCTCGTAGCGCGTTGGCCAGAGTCGCGACGGTCGGCTGGCGAAAGAAGCGCTTCATGGGGACTTCGCCGGACCCGCGGTCACGCAGCCGGGAGGCCAGCTCGACGGCCAGCAGCGAATCGCCGCCCAGCTCGAAGAAGTCGTCGTGAATGCCGACCTCGGACAGGCCGATCAGCGTCCCGACCAGATCAGCGACTTCCCGCTCGAGCTGCGTGCGAGGTGCCTTGAAGGGGCTAGTGAGCTGCGGCCTGGGGTGCTGTGATGAGGCTTCCGGCTCCGGCTCGCTGGCCGCTGGCCGTTCGACCCAGCGCTCGAGGCGTTGATCGAGCTCGGTGGTGGATACCGCCACGCGCTCCTCGTCGACCAGACGGAAGACGCGGTCGAAGGCGTCGTCGGCCTCGTCGTGAGTGATGGCCGCGGGATGCTGGCCAGGATCGGGATCTCCCTCGGACCTCGTCTGCCAGGCGTCCCAGTCGATGCATAGCCATTGGGTGGAGTCGCCGAGAGCGCGCTGCCGGCGGGCGAAGGCGCCCAGGAAGGCGTTGGCTGCCGCATACGCCGCCAGGCCGAGACCGCCCAGCACGGCGGCCAGGGACGAGAACAGGAGGCAGAAGTCCAGCGGTTCGGGAGCGGCGTCCCGCAACACTTCGGTGAGCCTTCGGAGACCGTGAATCTTGGCCTGGAAGTGAGCGTCTCGCAGCGCCTCGTCGGTTTCGGCGATGGCGCGAGCTCCTTGCTCACCGACCAGACCCGCCGCATGGATGATGCCGTGAGGCGGCTCGAAGCGCTCGTCCACCTGGCGCAGCAGCTGGCGCATCGCCGCGTCGTCGGCGACGTCGGCGCGGGTGATCAGCAGTTCAGCGCCAGCGGCTTCGCAAGCCTGCAAGCGAGCGATGCGACGGCTGACGGTATGGTCCGGGGAGTGGGTTTCGAGCCAGGTTTGCCATGCGTCGCGCGCTGGAAACTCGCTGCGGCCCACCAGCACCAGGCGAGCCCTACAGGCTCGCGTCAGGTACTCGGCGAGCAGCAGGCCGAGCTCACCAAGACCACCGACGATGAGGTACACGCCGCCCTCGCGCAAGACGGATGGCGGTCCATCGGCCCCTGCAACCCTAATCGGCTCATAGGCTTCGCGCCATCGCCGTCCCTGCCGGTACGCCACCGAGCTTGGCTCGTCGCGACTCGCTGTGAGCTCGGCGGTGAGCTGCCTGAGCACAGCTTTCGGCAGGCGCACTGCATCTCGGCCAGTGCTGGGCAGCTCGACGTCGACATGGCGGCAGCGGATGCTCGGAAACTCCTGTGGGATGACCCGGCTCGGCCCCAGCAGGGTAGCGCGTACCGGATCGTTGGCCTCGCCATGCAGGCTGTGGACGGCGTTCGAGACCACCGTCAGGTGGGTTGCCTCAGCCGTGACCGGCAGGGCTGGCGCCAACGCGAGCAGGCTGTCGAAACCGAGCTCCTGCTGGCGATCGAAGCTACGGTCTCCCCGCGCCTCAGGAGCCGTCGGGTCCAGGGTCCACAAATGGACGACGGCGTTGGGCAGGCGGTTCTCGGCTGCCAGGGTCTGAAACAGGCGCTCGAAGTCGTCGCGCGATCGCGGTCGCAGCATGAAGCGGCTACCGTCCCGCTGCTCGAAATGCGATCCCGCACGCACCAGAATCGGCGGCACGTCTGAGGTCGAGCGCTCCGCCAGCCGCGCGGCGAGGCGCTCACCGAAGCCGAGGCGGTCGACCAGCACGAGCCAGCGCCGGTCGCCAGCGCTGCCAGTCCCGGGTGGTCCGCTGCGCCGCCAGGACGGCAAGTAGAACCAGTCTTCGAGCGGTTGGCGATGGCCGGAGACTCCGGATAGCGCGGTAGGTTCGGAACCCTCTTCGAGCCAGAAACGCCGGCGCTCGAAAGGATAGGTCGGTAGAGCGACGCGCCGCCTCGGCGGCGTCTCGTCGGAGGTCAGGGTGGGGTCGCCGATGTCACAGCCGACGCTCCACAACCGGCCCACGGCATCGAGCCAATGGCTCGATTCGGAGTTGCCGTGGGCCGGTAGGGACTGAACTACGACTCGGCCGCGGGCGCGCTGCCGCAACAGCGTCGAGAGCACGCGATCCGGTCCGACCTCGATGCCGACGACCGCTGGATCCGCGAGTAGCCGATCCAGTCCGTCGGCGAAGCGCACGGGCTGCCGCACATGGCGCAGCCAGTAGTCGGGTGAAGTGGCCTCCTCAGGGCGGATCCAGTCGCCGCTGACGTTGGAGACGAAGGGAATGCGCGGCGCGTTCAGCTCGAGGCTCTGGAGCCGCTCGCCGAACGGCTCCAGGATCGGCTCCATCATCGCCGAATGGAAGGCGTGGGAGGTTTCGAGGCGCCGGCACTTGATGCCCTTCGCCGCCAGCCGCTCGGCGAGCCGTTGGATGGCTTCGGGAGCTCCTGAGACGACGGTCTGCGAGGCGGCGTTGATCGCCGCCAGCTCGATATCGCCGGTCAGGTAGGGTCGCACTTCGTCTTCGCCCAGCCTTACCGAGAGCATGGCTCCGGCCGGCAGCTCCGCCATCAGCCGGCCGCGGTAGGCGACCAGAGCGAGGGCGTCCGGCAGTGAGAACACCCCAGCCAGGGTGGCGGCGACGAGCTCGCCGAGGGAGTGCCCGATCATCGCCCGCGGCGGGCCGACGAGCTCGCTCCAGGCCTTGGCTAAGGCGTACTCGACCGTGAACAGAGCGGGCTGGGTGATCTCGGTGCGCCGCAGCTGACGACGCGCCGAATTGCGCTCGCCATTACTCGGATAGAGAATCTGCCGCAGGTCACAGCCAAGCTCCGGCTCCAGCCGCTGCGCCGCGTCGTCGAGGTGGTGGCGGAAGGTCGGCAGGTGGCGAGTGAGCTCGTGCCCCATACCGACCGCCTGGGCGCCCTGGCCTGGAAAGAGGAATGCGATTGCCGGCGACGCCTCGACGACTCCAGCGCTTCCCGCGCCGTCTTCGAGACCGCTGACAGCCTCGTCGAGCTCCGAGCACACCAGGGACCGACGGTGCTCGAAGGGCTGCCTGCCGACCCGTAGGGTGTGGGCGATATCGGCGAGTCGCAGCCCTGGCTGGTGGCGCAGATGGCTGGCGAGATCCGCCGCCGCCCGCTCGAGCGCCGGGGCGCTGCGCGCCGATAGCAGCAGCAGATGGGACGGGGCTGCAGGCGGGGCTATGACCGGAGCACTGATGCCCTCGGATGTCGCCTGCAGTGTCGGCGCGGGTGGCTGCTCCGGTGCCTCCTCGAGGATGACGTGAGCGTTAGTGCCGCCGATGCCGAAGGAGCTGACGCCGGCGCGCCTGGGGCGCGAGCCGTTGCCGTTCGCGG
This sequence comes from Acidobacteriota bacterium, assembly GCA_039030415.1. Lineage (GTDB taxonomy): Bacteria > Acidobacteriota > Thermoanaerobaculia > Multivoradales > J023 > JAAELT01. Next base: position 9,298 of record JBCCEE010000214.1, on the reverse strand, counting down.
CGGGCTGCCAGTCCTTCAGCTGGTGGTTGATGTAGAACGGACTGGCTTCGAGGCCGAGCTCGGGGTTGGCGGCCTCGAAATGCAGGCTGGGGGGCAGCTGCCGATGCTGCAGCGCCAGCACGGTCTTGATCAGGCCGGTGACGCCTGCCGCCGCGTCGAGATGTCCGAGGTTGGTCTTCACCGAGCCGAGACCGCAGACGCCGGGATCGCAGCCGTCGTAAGCCTGGCGCAGCGCCGCCAGCTCGATCGGATCACCCATCGGCGTTCCGGTGCCGTGGGTCTCGACATAGCTAATGGTGGAGGGCTCGACGCCCGCGGCCTCGCAGGCCTCGCGGATCACTGTCGCCTGGCCGGTGACGCTCGGGGCGGTGTAGCTGACCTTGTCCGAGCCGTCGTTGTTGATCGCCGAGCCCTTGATCACCGCTTGAATGGGATCGCCATCCGCCAGGGCTTCGGCCAGCGGCTTGAGCACTACCACGCCGGCGCCATTGCCCGGCACGGTACCGCGCGCAGAGGCGTCGAAGGCGCGACAGTGACCGTCCGGCGACAGGATGCCCTGCTCCTGGTAGAGGTAGCCGCTGGCCAGCGGCACCCGCACCGCCACACCGCCGGCGAGGGCGAGGTCGCAGTCGCCTTCGAACAGGCTCTGGCAGGCCATGTGGACGGCGACTAGCGACGTCGAACAGGCGGTCTGAACGGCGACGCTGGGGCCTTCGAGATCGAGCTTGTAGGACACTCGGCTCGCCAGGAAATCTTTGTCGTTGGCGATCAGCGCCTGCAGCGATTCGACCAGCGAGCGGCCGCGGCGTTGCGACAGCTGACGCAGCAGGTAGGTACTGAAGCTGGCGCCGGCGAAGACGCCGACCCGGGGCCGATTGTGGGGGCTGCCATAGCCGGCTCGCTCCAGCGCCTGGGTGGCGCACTCCAGGAACAGGCGCTGCTGCGGATCGAGCTCCGTCGCCTCGCGCGGTGACAGGTCGAAGAAGGCGGCATCGAAGCGGTCGGCGTCGTCCAGGGCACCCCACGCCCGCACGTAGTCGGGCGAGGCGAGCTCGGAGGCGTCGACGCCGGCCGCCAGCAGCTCTTCGTCGCTGAAGGTGCGGATCGATTCGACGCCCTGCTGCAGATTCGTCCACAGCGCATCGACGTCAGGCGCGCCGGGGAAGCGACCCGTCATCGCCAGGATCGCGACGTCGCGCTCGGGGCGCCGCGTGCGTGCGACGCTCGTCGCCGCTGATGGGGCGTCTGAGACGCCGCCCTGGCCTTCGATGAAGTTGGCCAGGGCGGCGATCGTCGGATATTGAAAGAGGTCGGTCAGCGTCAGCTCAGCGCATACCTCCTCCCGTAGCCGAGTGAGCATCCGCGCCATCAGCAGGGAGTGTCCGCCGGCGTCGAAGAAGTTGTCGTGCACGCCGATGCGATCGACGCCTAGCACGTCCCGCCAGATCTCTGCCAGCGTGCGCTCGAGTGCGCTGCGAGGTGCGGCGCTCGGCGGCTCGGCGGTCTCGGCAGTCCTGGGCAGGGCGTCGTGATCGAGCTTGCCGTTGGGGGTCAGGGGCAGTGCATCGAGCTCGATCAGCGCCGACGGCAGCAGGTATCGCGGCAGCTTGCGCTCTAGGCTGGAGCGGATCTCGGCGATTCGAGCGTCGGCGTCGGCGTCCGTACCGTTCGCCTCGAGCACGACGTAGGCGACCAGGGTTGGATCGCCGCTCGGGGTCGGGCGCACGAGGGCGAGGGCTTGGCATACCTCGGGGTGGTCGGCGAGCGCCGCCTCGACCTCGCCCGGCTCGATGCGGAAGCCGCGAATCTTGACCTGATGGTCGATGCGACCGATGAACTCGATCGTACCGTCGGCGAGCTGGCGCACGCGATCCCCGGTGCGGTAGAGGCGGCTGCCTGTATCCGCGCCGTCCAGGCTGTGGCCCAGCGGATTGGGAACGAAGCTGACCGCGGTGCGCGCGGGACGGCCGAGGTAGCCCCAGGCCAGGCCGTCGCCACCGATCGCTAGCTCGCCAGCGCTACCAGGCGCCGCTAGGCGTAGGCCCGCATCGACGACATAGAGCTGGGTGTGGCCGAGAGGGCGACCGATCGGCAGCAGCGTGGCGTCGGGCGCCACGTCGGTGAAGTGGTGCCAGCAGGCGAACGTCGTCGTTTCCGTGGGGCCGTAGCCGTTCAGCAGCCTCTCGGGTGGACTGCCAGCGAGCAGTTCGCGGACCACGGCCGGGTCGTTGGCCTCACCGCCACTCAGCAGAGTGCGAACGCCGATAAACGCCTCTGGAGCTTGCCGCACGGTCTGGTTGAAGAGTGAAGTGGTGAGGAAGAGTGTGGTCACGCGTTGACGCTGCAGGCGCTTCGCGAGTGCCAGTGGCTCCAGTACCTCGTGGGGCGGGATGCCGACAATGGCGGCTCCCGTAAGCAGCGGGCACCAGACCTCGAAGGTGATGGCGTCGAAGGACGCATTGGCGGCTTGCCCCATGCGGTCCAACGCATCGAGGGTCAGGTAGTTGGTTTCCAGGATCAGACGGCTTATTGCCCGCTGGGGGACCGCCGCGCCTTTGGGTCTGCCGGTGGATCCCGAGGTATAAATGACGTAGGCGAGGCTGGCGCCGGTGGCGGCGAGCGCCGGCGGCGTAGCGGGCTGCCGTGCGAGGGTAGCGCGCTCCGCGTCCAGCTCGAGGGTGGTGAGCCCGTCTGCTAGGGGTTCGATGGGGCCGGAGCTGAGGATCACCTGGATACCGGAGTCCGCCATCATGAATTGCAGCCGATCCGGCGGATAGGCCGCGTCGAGCGGCACGTAGGCGGCTCCGGCCTTGAGCGTCGCCAGCATCGCTACCACTAGATCGACAGACCGCTCGATGGCGAGGCCGACGCGACCGCCGGCCCGCACCCCGCGGGCCTGGAGCAGGTGCGCCAGGCGGTTGGCCTGCTGCTGGAGCCCGCCGTAGGTCACGGTGAGGCGGCCGAAGATCAACGCCAGCGCATCAGGAGTGCGCGCCGCCTGCCGATCGAAGAGGGCGGGCAGAGAAGCATCGCGTGGAAAGTCGGAGGCCGGGGGATTCCACTCAAGGGTCAGCTGATGTTGCTCGCTGACGGTTAGCAGAGGCAGCTCTGACACGAGGCGCTCCGGCGCCTCAGCGGCGGCCTGCAGCAGGCGCTGCAGGTGCCTGGACCAGCGCAGCACGGTGGAGCGGTCGAAGAGGTCGCGACGGTACTCCAGGGTTCCGCGAATCGCCTCGCGCTCTGCCGTTAGCAGGAGGGTGAGCTCGAACTTCGCGGTGCCGGTTGGCTGTTCGAGTAGCCTGGTGCTCAAACCTTCGAGAGACGGCGTGGGCCGAGCCGGCTGGAGGCCGAAAACGGCCTGGAAGAGCGGCGTCGCGTTTGTGTCGCGCTCCTGCTGTTGTGCTTCGAGCGACTCGAGCGGTACGTCTTGCTCGGCGTCGGTGTCGAGCAGGGTGGCTGTGGCCTGCTGCACGAGCCGTCGAAAGCTGGGCCAGCCGGCGGTCGCCTCGTCGGTCAGGGAGAGGCGAAGCGGCAGCGTGTTGACAAAGAAGCCGATCAAGTCTTCGAGCTCGCGACGCCGGCGGTTGGCGAACGGACTGCCGATCACCACGTCGCGCTGGCCGCTCAAGCGGCCCAGCAGGGTGCCGAAGGTAGAGAGCAGCACGGCAAAAGGGGTCGAGCCAGTGGATCGAGCCAAGCCGTAGACGGATTCGGCGTCCAGCTCGACTGCGATCTGGTCGCCACCTAGGCTTGGCTCCAGCGGTCGGCGATCGTAGGGCAGCTCGAGCCTGGGTACGTCGGCCAGGCGCTGCTGCCAGGCTGTCCGCTGGGATTCGCTGGCGTCGGCGAGCTGCTGCAGCTGCCAGGCGGCGAAGTCGGCGAACTGGACGGGCAGGGCAGGCAGCTCAGGGGCGTGACCGTCCGCGGCGACGCTGCCGCGCGAGAGGGTGCTGTAGAGCGTGCTGAGCTCGCGCTGCAGGACGGCGAGCGACTCGCCGTCGGCCACCAGGTGATGGAGGGTCACCATCAGCTCGCAGCGAACGCACCTCTCCGTGCCTTCACCCGCCACTTCCCCAAGCTCGATCAGGGTGGTGCGCATCAGCGGGCCGCGCTCGAGGTTGAAGGGGCGGCGAGCTTCTGAGACGCGCAGGCGTTGGGCTTCGGCCGCTTTGCCCGATGGCTCGAGGGCCTGCAGGTCGATTCGAGGCAGACGGGATCGCCCCGGCTGGATCACCTGTCGCGGTTCGCCGTGTCCGTCCGAAACGGTCGTGCGCAGCGCCTCGTGGCGGCGCTCGATCTCGGACAGGCTGCTGGCGAGCGCTGTGAAGTCGAGACAAGCCTCTGAATCGGCATCCAGGCGTAGCGCACCCGCGAGGTGGTAGGTCGGCTGGCCGGGCTGCAGCTGTTCGAGAAGCCACAGCCGACGCTGGGCGGCCGAGAGCGGCAGCGGACGGTCGCGGGGCACCGTTGTCAGGGGCTCCAACGCACTGGTGCGGCCGGCGGCCCGTTCGACCTCGATACGGCGCGCCAGGTCTGCGACCGTCGGCCGCTCGAACAGCGCGCGGAGCTCGATCTCGATGCCGACTCGCTCCTGAACCCGCGAAGCCAAGCGGGTGGCGAGCAGAGAGTGTCCTCCGAGGGCGAAAAAGCTGTCGTGAATGCCGACCGAGTCGACGGCCAGCACCTCGCGAAAGAGGTTGCACAGCAGATCTTCGGTCGGGGTGCGTGGCGGCGCGCTGGCTGCCTGCCGGATGGAGAAGTCCGGAGCCGGTAGGCGCTTGCGGTCGACCTTGCCGTTGGGCAACAGCGGCAGGTCGTCGAGCCCTACGATCGCCGCCGGCACCATGTGAGCCGGCAGCGCTTCGGCGAGCGCTGTGCGCAGCTCCGCTGTCTCCACGGAAGATCTCTCGCTCGTGACATAAGCCACCAGCCGGTGATCGCCGGTGGTGTCATCGGGCCGCAGCACCACGACGGCTTGCTCGACACCGCCTCGAGACAGCAGCGCCGCCTCGATCTCACCGAGCTCGATACGGAAGCCGCGCAGTTTGACCTGGTGATCCGCGCGGCCCAGGAAAACTAGCTCGCCATCCTGGGCCTGGCGAACCCGGTCACCGGTGGCATAGAGACGCTCACCGGCGCTGGCGGCGAACGGGTTGGGCAGGAACAGCGCAGCGGTGCGTCGTGGACGCCCCAGATAGCCGCGAGCCAGGCCACGTCCGGCGAGCATCAGCTGGCCGATGCTGCCGAACGGTTTGGGGCTCAGCCGGCCATCCAGCACATAGGCCGCGGTGCCGTCGACGGCCCGGCCGATGGTCGGCTCGGTGGCCTCGGCGTTGTGCGGGATGGCGACCCACGTGGAGTAAGTGGTGTCCTCGGACGGGCCGTAGAGATTGAGCACCCGCTCCGCGCGGGATGCGTCGAAGATTGCTTCGACCAGAGAGCGCCGCAGGGGCTCACCCGCCAGATTGACGGTTTGTACCGAAGCCGGCAGCTCGCCGAGCCCGGTCAGCTCGGCGAGGGCTGAGGGCACCGTGTTGATGAGGGTCGTCGCGTCGCGATCGGGCAGCGACGACAGCTCCAGCATGTTGTCGGCCAGGATCACCGCTCCGCCGGTCGTGAGAGGCAAGAAGAGCTCGAACACCGACAGGTCGAAGCAGATCGACGTGGCCGCGAGGGTCCCGGTAAGCTCTCCGGTGGAGAAGGCGTCTTTTGCCCAATCGAGCAGAGCGACGGCGCTGCCGTGGCTGATGGCGACGCCCTTCGGTCGACCGGTCGAGCCTGAGGTGTAGATCAGGTAGGCGAGGTGTCGGGAGCTGAGGGCTCGCTTGCTGCGCGGGCTCGAGGCATCGAGAGCCGGGAGTGGGTAATCGATCAGCAGGACCGCGTCGCAACCGAGCTCCGGCAGCCCCTCGAGGATCGTCTCTCGCGTCACGAGGATTCCTGCACCAGAGTCCTCCAGCATGAAGATCAAACGCTGCTGGGGATAGGCTGGATCGAGCGGCACGTAGGCGCCGCCGGCCCGCAGCACGGCGAGGATGGCTACCAGCAGCTCGGGTCGACGGTCGAGCAAGACGCCGACGCGCTGCGACGGCTCGAGGCCTTGCTTCCTGAGAGTGTCGGCCAGCAGCTCGACGTGGCCCGCGAGGTGACCGTAACTCACGCGCTGGCCCTGCCAGATCACGGCGACCGCATCGGGAGTCGATGCCGCTTGGGCGACGAAGCGAGCATCGAGCCGGTCGTTACCCTCGAGATCGCAGGGGCGGTCCTGTACGTCGAGCGGTTCGACCAGCAGCTGATGGCGCTCGGCCGTGGATAGCAGCTCGAGCCCGCTGATCGGGGCTCGAGGATTGGCGACAAGCGTCGCCGCCAAGGTTTCGAAGGATCGGCTGAGACGCTGGAGGGTCGTGGTGTCGAAGCAGTCCCGACGGAAGCTCCAGCTGCCGGCGAGACCTTCTGCCCGCGGGGCTAGCGAGAGCGTGATAGGGAATTGCGCGTCGCTCGGCTGCAGGGCGATCGGAGTGAGATGCAGTCCGCCCAGCTCGAGCCTGGAGCGGGTGGCATCGTCGACCGCAGCACCGGCGGCCAGGCCCGCCAAGCCACTGCGGTCCTGCCCGCGATCCTGCTGCCAAACGAACATCACCTGGAAGACCGGCGTCTGACCGCTGCTGGCAACCAAACCGAGCCGTTCGACGAGTAGCGGGAACGGGATCTCGCGGTGGTCGAGGGCTGCTCGCACGCGCTGCTCGGACTGGGCGAGAGCGTCGACAAAGGAGGGGTCTTCGTCGAGCCCTGATCGCAGCGCGATCGGGTTGACCAGGTAGCCCACCAGGCGTTGGAGCCCAGCGGTACGGACTGAGGCCGGCGAGCCGACCGCAAGGTCACGCTGGCCGGTCCAGCGCGCCAGCATGACCTGAAACGCCGTCAGCACGGTGGCGAACTGCGTCGCGCCCTGACTCGCGGCGAGTGCTGAAAGCCCTGCGGCTGTCTCCTTCGGCAGCGCTATCTGAACGCTGTCACCGCGCTCGTCCGAGCTCGGCCCGGGGCTGCGATCCGTCGGCAGGTCGAGCACAGGCGGGAGGCCAGCGAGTGCCTCTCGCCAGAAGGCCAGCGAGGAATCACTGCCGTCGCTGAAGCGTTGGGTTTGCCAGGCGACGAAGTCGCCGTAAGAAGGCCCGATGGCGGGTAGTGCGGCCGCCGAGTCGCGGTAGAGCGCATCGAGCTCACCGAGCAGCAGGGCGATCGAGGTCAAGTCGGCCACCAGGTGGTGGACGACCCAGACCAGCACGGGCGTCGTCGTCTGTGGACGCAGCACCCCGACTCGCAGCAGTGGCCCTGTGTCGAGCTCGAAGGGACGGTCGGCCAGGGCCTGTAGCTTAGATGGCAGCGCTTCGTCTTCGACGGATTCGTCGATCCAGTCGAAGATCGGCTGCGGATCGATGCGGGCCATCGGCTCGCCGTCGAGCTCGTGAACGGCGGTACGCAGCGCCGGATGACGGGCAACCAGGGCGGTTAGTGCGCGTCGTAGGGCAGCGACGTCGAGCTCGCCGGAGATGCGGGCCGCGCCGCACAGGTGGTAGGCTGAGCTCGACGGTGCTAGCCGATGCAGCAGCCAAAGCGCGCGCTGGCCGTGGGATAGCGGATACTCGCTCCGGTCCTCGACCGCCGGCCGAAGCGTCGGCGCACAAACATTCGAGCCCCCGGCGAGCTGGGCCGCCAGCTCTTCGATGCTGGCGCCTTCGAGCAGATCGGAGAGCTCGGGCTCGACGCCCACTTCCGTCGCTACCGCGTGCTGCAGCTCGATGGCGGTGAGCGAGTCGAGGCCCTGGCGGGTGAGCGGTAGCTCGGGATTGACACGCTCGATGGTCAGGCCGCTGGCCTCCGCGAAATGCCGGGTGAGCGAACGGTTCAGCTCGAGACGCCTTTTGGCTAGGTCTTCGTCAAGCGCGGTGGGCCCCTCCGCTGCGGCGTGTGTGCCGGTACTTTCACCCGCCAGATTGCTGCTGCCGACGACCTTGAGCTGATCCCGCTGCCAGGCGGTGCGACAGGCCCGGCGTTGGATCTTGCCGCTCGATGTCTTCGGGATGGTGGCAGTGCGAATCAGCACCACCTGCCAGGCCTGCACGGAGTGCTCCTCGGCGATCGCCTGACGGATGGCGTCGGCGATCGCCTCCGGCTCCGCGGTGGGGCGGCGCGTCAACTCCTGAACGACGATCACCCGCTCCTCGCCGTCGACCTCGGCCGCAAAGGCGGCGCAGCACCCCTGGCGCAGGTCGGGATGGCTCTGCTCGGCGGTGAGCTCGAGATCTTGCGGATAGTGGTTGCGGCCGCGCAGGATGATCAGGTCTTTGAGGCGGCCGGTGACGAATAGCTCGCCATCACGCATGAAGCCGAGATCGCCGGTGCGCAGGAAGCGGCGGGATGGCTGGTCTTCGCCCGCTAGACGAGCGTGGAAGTCGCGCGCCGTCGCCTCTTCTCGCTGCCAATAGCCAGCGGCGACCGAGGGGCCGGCGACCCAGATCTCGCCGATACGATCGGGCGGGCAGGGCCGAGCCGTCTCGGGGTCGACGATCCGCAGCTCCTGACCGCTGACCCTCTGACCGTGATCATTGCGTCCACAGCTGACTAGCTCGCGGGCTGCCGCGTCGGCTGGTGACGCCGACTCCAGCGGGGATACCCGGTGCTGTTCGAGCTGGTCGGCGTCGAGCGTCTCGAAGACCGGCGGTTCCGCCGGATCGCCGCCGCTGACCATTAGGGTCGCCTCGGCCAGACCGTAGCAGGGATAGAACGATCGGCGCTCGAAGCCGCAGGCCGCGAAGGTGCGGGCGAAGCGGTCGAGGGTATCGGGGCGCACTGGCTCGGCGCCGACGAAGGCGGTCGTCCAAGTCGAGAGATCGAGGTTGGCGCGCTGTTCGTCCGTCACCTTGCGGACGCACAGGTCGTAGGCGAAGTTGGGACCGCCGCTGGTCGTGGCGCGGTAGCGGGTGATGGCCTCCAGCCAGCGCACGGGCTGCTGCAGAAAACTCACCGGCGACATCAAGATGCAGCGCGTGCCGAGGGTGAGCGGCTGCAGCAGATTTCCGATCAGCCCCATGTCGTGGTAAAGCGGCAACCAGCCGACCACCACCGACTCGCGCGTCATGCCGAAGCTACGCTGTATCAGCTCCTCGTTGTGAACCAGGTTGCCATGGCTGACCATGACACCCTTGGGGGCACCGGTTGAACCAGAGCTGTATTGTAAAAAAGCAATTGTATCAACTGTGATATCTGGTCGAACCCAGTTGATATCATTCAATAGTTT
>JBCCEE010000213.1:0-13468 GCA_039030415.1 Acidobacteriota bacterium | reverse complement strand
TCGCAAATCCAGCGACGCCGAAGACGTCCGACGCGCCCTGGCGCGGCAAGGGCTCGAAGCCCGGGTCATCGCCTTGCCGTGACAGGACAGCCGGCTTTTGGCTGGTCTGCCATCACCGCAGCATGCCCTTAGAGAGCGACCGGAATCTGTCGGAGACTCGCCTGGCCCCATGTAGGGTGGGTCAGAACCGTCGAGTCAGCGGTAATCGGCAAACACGTCGGCAAGCGTCTCGGCAGCCAACACGTTTTCAGCCCATCTGAGGAGCTGCGTCGAATCAGCGGACCGAAGACGTCCTCGTATGCTGTCGTCCATCGCTCCAAACTTCCGGCGAAGCAACCGTTCGAGGATTGCTGCTTCTCCTTCGACCCTACCCTTCTGCGCGCCCTCTTCGCGGCCCAGACGCAAGCCTTCCTCGAGCCCCTCGGCCTTCCACTTTTCGGACCAAGTCTGCATATTCGCCTCCAAATACGTCTGGAACTCTGCCAAACGCCCTAGCTCTGGCACCGCGGCGCCAGGTACTTGAGCCGGCAGAATCACCTTCGATAACCAGGCTACCACGTCGCGACGCAGATCCTTCTGCTCTGGACCGTCGAGCCAGCGCGCTAGCTCCGCCACCATTTCTGAGAGGTATGCCGTGCCGTGGTTTTGCTCGACGCGCGCTATGCCAGCCACCATGTTGTCAGCCAGCTCTTCCAGCTCGGCCAGGTGCAGCCGTTTCTCGTCGATCAACCAATAGCGCATCGCAGGTAGATACGGCTCCAAGTTCTCTGGCATCCGTTCGATCAAGGCGCTAACTTCGAGCGGAGCCCACCATTCTGCATCGCCGTTGTAGAAAACCATCGGCAGCACGGGCGGCAGTTTCTCGCCACGCCGTAGAGGCTTCTCCTTCAGCTGACGTTGGTAGAAGAGCACGACGTAGACCAGCATCCGCAACGCCATGTCTTGCTCACAGGTCGACTGGAGCTCTAGCAGGAGGACAATGTAGAGCGGTTTGTCGCGCCACTGCACTCGCCAAACGACATCGGAGGTTCGCTCCTCGAACTCGCCAGCCAGCTGGCCGGAAATATAGTCCGACGGCAGCCGACGAAGCGTTGAGAAGTCGAGCTCCGCGACCCAGGGCTCGCGAACGAAACCCTGTAGAAGGTCTTGGATGGTGCGTGCGTGGCTGAACAGCAGCCGATGGCTGCGGTCTTGTGGCTTGTGAATCCGCTTGGGATCACCTCGGTCCATAGTTGTCTCCTCGGGTTGGCGCTCCCACGAATCCAGGATCGCGGTCTTGTTGTGGCAGCTCTTACCCCCATAGAGACGTAAAGCAGTCGCCCGATCTCCTCGCTAGTCTCAACTTTTTCGCTGAAGCCAGGAGCTGTGCTGGATTTAGCCCCAACGTTTCGAGCATGGGCTTCAGGCAACAGGCTCCCAAGATCCGATGAAGCGATCCCCAGTCGAGTGGCGCCTACAGGGCGAAGTCAGGCTGACGCAGGCGTCGCGACACGCCGCGCAGCACGGGCTCCAGCAGTAGCTTTAGCCCATAAAGCTGGCGCAAATCACTCGGGATCGCGGATTGGGGTCTCTGCAGCCTTCAGAGACCCGGATTGAGGCAAAAACGTGGTCGCTGTAACGTGCAGAGACCGCGATTGACGCTCAACCCTGGTCCCTGCACCGTGCAGAACCCCGATTGAGGCAAAAACGTGGTCTCTGCAGCGTGCAGAGACCGCGATTGACGAAAAAACCGGGTCTCTGCACCGTTAGGAACGTGTAATCGATGATCCGACGAGATCGGGAGGTCTCCTACTCCGCCTGTGCTTCCCGCCGTCCGAAGAGCAGATACTGCTCCACCGCGTCTGCCAGGTAGCCACCCACGTTGTTGTTGGTGAAGATGGCATAGGCCAGACCGGCTTCGGGCACCGCGCCAAACTTGCAGCGGAAGTCGCCGTTGTTGCCGCCGTGCTCGACCAGCGGGCCGAAGGGAGTGTCGCGCAAGAAGAAACCCAACCCGACGTGCTGCTCCTCTTCCGTATCCCGCTCCTCTTTGGTGAGCGTGGTGTGAGGACGGAACATCTCGGCGTAGGATTCGGGTTTCAGGCCGGCGCCCTGGATCAGGCCGATCGCGAAGTTGGCGTAGTCCCGCGCCTCGGTGTGCATGCTCGAAGCGACGCTGATCTCAGTGGCTCGCCGCTTCCAGGAGGGGAAGGTATGCCAGTGGCCGATCGAGGCCGTCTCTTCCTGCTTCTCGTCGAGAGCGAAGAACGTGTTGGTGAGGCCCATCGGCTCCAGGGCCTCCTCGCGCAGCACCTGTTCGAGCGTCTTGCCGGTGATCTCCTCGACCACACGGCCCAAGTAGTTGAAACCTTCCCCCGAGTAGCCGTACGCGGACCCCGGCTCGAACCTCAGCTCCAGCTCGTCGCCGCGCCGCCAGCCGCCCGGCCCTCCCCACGCCCAGTTCGGCAACCCGGAGCGATGCGAGAGCACATGCCGAGCCGTCATCTTCCGGTAGCGCTCGTCGCCTTCGATGTTGGGAAACGCCAGGCTCTGGTGGAGAGGAGCGTCCAGATCGATCGCCCCTCGCTCCGCCAGGCGCATGACGGCGAAACCGAACGTCGGCTTGGTGATCGAAGCGGCTTCGAACATCGTGTCGGCAGCCACCGGCTGTCGCGTCAGCTGGTTTTTGACTCCCAACGTCCGGTGGTAGACGACCTTGCCGCCATGGACCAACGCGACCGAGATACCCGGAACCTCATAGTAGCGGCGGAAGGCCTCGACGAAGGCGTCGATCTCCGGTATTCGGCTGGCATCGAAGCCTGCGAAGGCGCCCTGCTCGCCGAAGAGATAATCCGGTCGCTCGAAGGTGCGCAGTACCAGCGGCTCCGCTTGCGCCACGCCTTCTGCGCTCAGCGTGACGCTGACGCCAGCAGCATCGTCGATCCGACGCGGCGGCTCGTCGCCACCGAAGGGATGAGTCAGCCGATACGGTGACGACACTCGGTACTCACCGCCCGGCAGCTCCACCGCGTAACGCCCCTCGTCGTCGACTTCAGCCTGGACCCAAAGCTGCGGCTGCTCGATCCTGGTAATTCGGACGTGGTCCAGCCGCGCCTCCTCACCCTCCTGCTGCCAGGCGACTGAACCCTCGAGGCGCCCCAGAGCGGTATCTCGCTCCAGCAGCAGCACGTCGCCGAGGCGCCAGGTGCGAGTGCTCTTGCCGAAACCTTCCCCCCACAGCACTGCGGTGTTGTCCTCGTCCTCCGGGTCACGATCGTTCACCAGGTGATCCAAGCCGATCGAACGGCCCGGTTCGAGGTCTTCACCGAGCTCGACACGCCACTCGTACACCGTCTTCTGGCCATGCCTAGCGATCGCTACCTTCGCGTCATCCCAGCTGGCCCTGGCGTTGGCGGGATCCCACGCCGCCGGCGGTGAAATGAGCTCGCGCAGCCCCTTGCCCGCCATGTAGAGCACGCCGCCGGACCCCCGCGGCACATGCTGCGCGTCGACATAGAGCAGGTGGCTGTCCTGCTGATCCCACTCTGGCTCGTCCGCGGCATGCTGGACGTCGAAGTCGTCCGTAACCTCGACCATCACATAGAGCGCCCGCTCTGGCAGGCTGTAGGCCACCCGAAAGACGGCGCTGAAGTCCGCCGCTTCAGGGGCGTCCTCCGCCGCAACCTCCGCGATCGGCCACGCCGTATGCCCGTCGCCCCAATCATCCAACTTGCCGTCGATCAACACGCCGTCGATCGGGTAGGCGATAGCGATTGCGCCGTTGTTGGCATGAGCGGGAGACGACAACCACCAGGCGCCGCTGGCCAGGATCAGAAAGACACACGAGGTGCTAGTTTTCAGACGCATCAGGATCTCCGTTGGGATCGAAAGGTGAACCGGTTCGGAGGTTTAGACGCTCGTTGCCGTCTCAGGGTTTGGGGACGTTTTGCGAAAGACCAAGGCGGCATCTCTCCTCGATCTATAAACCAAACCGACGGTGGCAGTGTCTTAACGAAAAAGACATCGATTTACGACCAGGGTCTTGTCATAACTTCGGTGCTATCAGGTTCCCAGGCGCAGCGGTGGCTGCATCTCGATCGACCGAGTCTGAAGTCTTCAATTTGGGATGAGAGGTATAAAACGTGAACCGTCGCCCCCTTCGAGTCTTGATCTGTTCTGTTGTTTTCTCCTTGACCACTCTGGTAATGGCCACGAGCCCAGCTCGAGCCGTGCTCACCCTCGCAGCCGAAATCAATCCGAATCCGGCGGAACCCGGTGGATTGCTCGATGCCCAGATCACCGTGACCACGACGAGCGCTACCGGCAACCTCACCCTGCGACTGGAGTGGCCGGCCGGCGTCGGCAGTACGCCGTTCACGACAGGTGGTGGAGGCTGCAGCGGGTCCTGCAGCGTGGGAGAATTCTTGATTTGGAACCTGGGCTCTCTGGGGCCCGGACAAACCCAAACTGTCGGTTTCAACGAGAATGTACTCTCCGGGACCTGTGATGGGACGATCATCCCATTCGAAATCGATCTGCTCGAAGATGGCACCGTCGAGTCGTCGATCACACCGACGATCGAGATCCGAGCGGAATCGCCGCTGAGTCTCTTGGTCGACCCGTTGTCCGATCCGGTGGCAGCGGGTGATGACCTGGTGTACGAGATCGTTTACGGCAACGATGGCGTCGATAGTGCCGAAAATGTAGAGCTCGCGTTCCCAGTGCCAGCCGGCACTGTCTTCTTGTCCGCTACGGGCGGTGGGGTTTTCTCAGGCGGTCAGGTCAGCTGGGATCTCGGCTCTCTCGCGGCCCAAGACGGCGGGCGCCAGCGAGTGACCGTAGGAGTTGGAGCACTGCCTGCCGGCACGCTGCTGGAGGTCGACTCGGCGGTGCTGAGCGGTGACATCGTCTTTCAACCCCGTGAGAGTCGCGCCACCGCCGTCAGCCGAGTCGGCCCGGAAGCCTTGGAACTGGCGCTCGAGATCAATCCGGATCCGGCGAGGCCCGGCTCGCTGGTCGACGCTCAGGTCAGCGTCAGCAACCCGAGCGCCAGCGCCACCGGGAGCCTCACCCTCCGCCTGTTTTGGCCAGAAGGCATCGGCAGCACGCCGTTCACCACCGGCGGTGGTGGCTGCTCGGGTTCATGTAGCGAAGGCGAATACCTCCAGTGGACCCTGGGGGTCTTAGGCGCCGGCGCCAGCCTGACGGTCGGCTTCAACGAGAATCTGCTTTCCGGTACCGATTCGGGAGAGATCATCCCCTTCGAATTCGAATTGCTCGAGGGCGCACGGCCGGCGCGAGCTCGCAGCCACTCCCTGCGCGTCCAGGCCGACTCGCCGCTGAGCCTGGCCGTTGATCCCCTCTCCGATCCGGTGCCACCCGGCGACACCTTGGTGTACGAAGTCGTCTACGGCAACGATGGCACAGCCAGCGCCGAAAACGTTGTACTGACGTTCCCCTTGCCGCCAGGAACACAGTTCCTGTCCGCTACGGAAGGTGGAGTTTTCTCAGGCGGCCAGGTCAGCTGGGATCTCGGCACTCTCGCGGCCCAGGACGGCGGCCGCCAGCGAGTTGCCGTTGGGGTTGGCACGCTGCCGACCGACACGCTGCTGGAGGTCGACGCGGCGGTGCTGAGCGGTGACATCGTCTTTCAACCCCGCGAGAGTCGTGCCACCGCCGTCAGCCGAATCGACGATGAAGCCTTGCAGCTGGCGCTGGAGATCAATCCGGATCCGGCAAGACCAGGCTCGCTGGTGGACGCTCAAGTCAGCGTCAGCAACCCGCGCGACAGCGCCAGCGGGAGCCTGACCCTGAGACTGCTGTGGCCTGAGGGAATCGCCAGCACGCCGTTCACCACCGGCGGTGGCGGCTGCTCGGGTTCGTGCAGCGAAGGCGAATACCTCCAGTGGACCCTGGGGGTCTTGGGCGCCGGCGCCAGCCTGACGGTCGGCTTCAACGAGAATCTGCTTTCCGGCACCAATTCGGGAGAGATCATCCCCTTCGAATTCGAATTGCTCGAGGGCGCGCGGCCAGCGCGAAATCGCAGCCACTCCCTGCGAGTGCAGGCCGACTCGCCGCTGAACCTAGCCGTTGATCCCCTCTCCGATCCCGTGCCACCCGGCGCCACCTTGGTCTACGAGCTTTTCTACGGCAATCGGGGAAACGCCAGTGTCGAGAACGCGAGCTTGAGCTTGCCGCTGCCCGCCGGCACGAGCTTCCTCTCCGCCACGGGCGGTGGCACCTTGGTCAGCGGAACCGTGATCTGGAATCTCGGCACGATTGCGGCACATGGCGGAGGGCGACAACAAGTGACGGTCGAGGTCGACGCGCTGAGCGCCAGCACGCTGCTGGAGGTCGACTCGGCACGAGTGGCAGGAGATGTCGCTTTCCAAATGCGCGAAAGCCGTGCCATGGCGACGACTCGTGTGGATGACGAGCCACTGACCTTGTTGGTCGCCGTCGACTTCAACCCGGTAGATCCCGGCGACCTGGTGGCGATGGACCTCAACGTCGGCAACCCGGGCAGCAGCTCCACCGGGATCTTGACGCTGAGAATCTTGTGGCCCGAAGATGTCAGCAGCACGCCTACCGTCACGGGGGGCGGTGGGTGCAGTGGCTCCTGCAGTGAAGGCGAATACCTGGTCTGGAATCTGGGCTCTCTAGGGCCAGGGGCTGATCTCTCGGTCAGCTTCAACGAATCGGTTCTTTCCGGTACCGACGACGGTGAGCTGATTCCGTTCGAGATCGAGCTGATCGAGGGCTCGCTGCCAGCGCGCGTTCGAAGCCCTACGGTGCTGGTCCATCCGTTCGAGGACAACGACGACGATACGATTGCCGATGTTCTCGACTTCGATGACGACAACGACGGCATGCCAGACTGGTGGGAGGTACTGAATGGCCTGGATCCTCTCGACCCTGCCGACGCTGACGCTGACCCGGATATGGATGGAGCGACCAACCTCGAAGAGTTTCTCGCTGGGACGGACCCGAATCTGCCCAGTTTGATCTTCGAGGATGATTTCGAGTCAGGCGATCTCAGCGGCTGGAGCTGAAGACGAGCGGCGTAGGCGCAGTCTCGATCGCCTGGCCCAGCGGAAGATGCTGGGGCTCGCCCGCGCCGGCTCCTTCGCCCAAACGTTTCAGGCTCACCGTGTTGCGGCTCGAGCCGCCTCTCCGCGACGCCTCACGCCGTCGCCCAGCAACACGCTATAGCAGCTCAGTCGAACTTGGCGACGAGCTCGCGCAGCGTCTTGGTGGCGCCGCTGATCGAGCTACGCAACTGGCTGCTCGAAGCCGCCCCGCTCGGGCTGCCATCCCGCTCGAGATCGTCGGCCAGGCTGCGCAAGGACTCGATGAGCTCTGGTAGGGCTTTCACGCCTTCTGCTTCCCGCCGCTTGATTTCAAAGGCTCTTACGAGAGTTTTCCCCAAGAACCAAAAACTGGCGCTAAATAGAACCATGTACAGCAGAACGAGTAGGAGCCTTCCTGGCGGGAAAGACTCAGCCAACAGAGCCAAGTCTTCATAGATCCCATTCATACCTACGTCCCCCTACGCTCGAGTCACAGCAGATTCCGTTCTGAGCCAGCTTCCCCAAGGAGAGCCAGGCAGCCATCTCAGTCTACCCGCTGGAGGCTCCATGATGAAGCATCCCTCTAGATTCAAACCTGAGAACCGCGCTGATCAGCTCTGAGAATCGAATCTCATTTGGGCTCTCGAGGCTTTGCATTTTGTGCAAAGCCGCTCTCGCAGAACAGGGAAAGGCACCGATAACGAGATCCCGGCCCGCCCACACCACAGCCACGCCCCATGGCGTGCTTCTTGCTTGTAGGAATCTTCGTACAGTCACACAGCCATCGTGACGCGTGAGCCTTCGACCGCTCCGGTCGACCACGCGTTCCCGAACCCAGTCTGAACCGCCCGTGGCACCTTGGTGCAGGGCTTCTGAGGTGTGTCCGAAGAACCGTTCCTACCAACCCAAGAGAGAGGGGAGACTCGATGACTCAGAGACCGTTCCGCGCACTCAGACCCGAATCGAAACTGCACGTCGAAGAGGCCCGCCAACGGCGCCAAGCTCGCGCTGGCTTGCTCGCTGCCGTTTGCATCACTCTGTCGCTCACGGCGAGCAGTGAGGCCCAGGAGCCCACCAAGACGCTGCAGATGCCGGACTCCGGCGCCACCATCGAGCTGCTGGGCGACGGCTCCTACACGGTTCGCCAAGGAACCCAGACGCGGAAGCTGCAGCAGCGCCTGCAGATCCGCCTGAATCAAGGCACTTTCGATCCTCTGAACGCGTCGGCCATGCCGGAGACCGCGCCCGAGCTGACGGCACTCGTCGAGCCCGCGGGAGACGAGGTGGCGAGCTACCTGGTGCAGTTTCACACCCAGGCCTTCGGCGACTTTCAGAACGCGATCCGCCGCCTCGGTGGCAGAATCTACACGCCGATGCCCGACCAGGCGCTGATCGTCAACATGACGCCGGAAGTGCGCCGCCAGGTCGAGCAGCTGCCGTTCGTGCGCTGGGTCGGCCCCTATCACCCGGCCTACAAGATGCCCGCCGAGCTGACCCGGATCAGGCCGGACGCATCGCCCGTGCGCTACTCGATTCTGCTGCTGGATCGCGACGTCACGATGCGCGACGAGCTGGCGCATTTCGTTGCCGCCACCGGCGCAGAGGTTCACCTCGCGAGCGAGAGCGGCCTGGTCGAGGCGACTCTGGATCGGTCTCAGCTGCTGCTCGTCGCCGGTCGTCCCGAGGTGTCCTTCATCGACCGCTGGGGACCGCAGGAGGCCGACATGGACGTCGCCCGCGATATCTCCGGCTCCACCTACCTGGAGACCGTCGAGGGCTACACCGGCCAGGGTGTGCGCTTCGAGATCCGCGACGATGGCATTCTCACCAGCCATCAGGACTTCCAGGCCAACCCGCCGATCTTCCACCCGGCCAACAACAGCGACGACGATCACGGCACCCCGGTGTCGAGCATCTGCTTCGGCAGCCGCGCCAACAACGCCGAGGCCGGCGGCATCCTGCCCAACGCCGAGCAGCCGATCTTCGCCAGCGTATTCTCGTTCTCCGACCGCTACCAGCACCTCGCCGAGCTGGTCGATCCCGCCGGCCCCTACCGCGCCGTGTTCCAGACCAACAGCTTCGGCAGCACCCGCACCACCACCTCCACGACGATCTCCGCCGACACCGATCGCCGCATCTTCGATCACGACATCCTGGTCTTCCAGTCGCAGAGCAACGCCGGCAACCGCAACTCGCGGCCCGAGGCGTGGGCCAAGAACATCGTGAGCGTCGGCGCCCTCGACCACTTCAACACCCTTTCCCGCAGCGACGACTCTTGGGCCGGCGGCAACGCCAGCATCGGTCCGGCGGACGATGGTCGCATCAAGCCCGACCTGTGGCACTTCTATGACCTCACCCGCACCGCGTCGCACACCGGCAACAGCAACTACCAGGAGTTCGGCGGCACCAGCGGCGCGACCCCGATCACCGCGGCCTATTCCGGCCTGGTCTTCCAGATGTGGGCCGATGGCGTCTTCGCTGGCGGTCCCGGCCTCGGTCGCGACGTGTTCAACTCTCGACCGCACGCCAGCACCGTCAAGGCGCTGATGATCCACTCGGCCTTCCAGTATGCCTTCTCCGGCACCAGCGACGACAAGACCCGGGTTCACCAGGGCTGGGGCATGGCCGATATCCAGAATCTCTACGACACCGCCGAGGCCAACGGCTGGGGGCTGCCGATCCTGATCGACGAGTCGGCGATTATCACTCCGCTCCAGACCCACAGCTACAGCCTGGACTCCAACGGCAGCGAGCCGCTCAAAGTGACCCTGGTGTACGCCGATCCTCCGGGCTCGCCGGCGGCGGCCATCGACCGCATCAACGACTTGACCCTGCGGGTCGTCAGCCCGGGTGGCACGGTCTACTGGGGCAACAACGGTCTGCTGACCGGCAACTGGTCGACCTCAGGCGGTAGCCCCAACACTATCGACACGGTCGAGAACGTGTTCATCCAGAATCCGCAGGCCGGCACCTGGACGATCGAGGTGCGAGCCGACGAAGTGGTGCAGGACGGCCATGTCGAGACCTCCGCGCTGGACGCCGACTATGCGCTGGTCGCTTCCGGCGGCCAGACCGGCTGCTCGCCGCAGGCCAACGCGGACGCCGGTCCCGATCAGAGCATCAGCCAGGGTGGCTCGGTGCAGATCGGCACGCCGGCGCAGTCCGGCCACACCTACAGCTGGTCGCCCGGCGGCTCCACCAGCGCGCAGATCACCGTCTCACCGACCGCCACGACCACCTACACCGTCACCGCCACCACCGCCTGCGGTACCGCGCAAGATTCGGTGACCGTCACCGTGCTGCCGGCCGGCGGCTGCCTGCACGACGTCGACTTCTCCTCCGGCTCGGGCGGTTGGACCGGCAACACCGGCAGCTGCTCCACCGGGGACTTCATCGTCGGCACTCCGGACGCCACCGCCTGGCAGCTCGGCAGCGGCAACCCAGGGCAGGCCTTCTTCACCCAGAACAACCCTGGCGGTATCGGCTCCGACGACGTCGACGGCGGCACCTGCGAGGCGCTTTCACCGTCGATCAACGCGTCGGGCGAAGCCGCGGTCTCGGTCTCCCTCGACTACTACCACGGCCAACGCGACGCCGGGGACGACGCCTCCGACGGCTTCACCATCGAAGTCCTGAACAACGGCAGCGTGGTCGACACCCTGGTAGCGATCGGCGACGTCACCAATAACCCGGCCTGGACCAACGTCTCCACCACCGTCAACAACCCCGGCACTCTCCAGATCCGGGTGCGGGCGTCCGACGCTGCGGGCCCGGGCGACATCGTCGAGGCCGGCATCGACAACGTGCAGATCTGCCCGGCAACCCCGCCGGCTTGCGTGGTCGACGACGACTTCGAAAGCGGCACCGCCGGCTGGTCCAACGACGGCGCGTCCACCTGCACGACCGGCGCCTACATCGAGGGCAACCCGACGCTGCAGACCAACAGCGGCGTCACCACCCAGGTCGACGGCTCGAATTCGGGAACGACCTCGATCTTCACCGCCAGCAATACGTCAGCCGGCGTCAACGACGTCGATGGCGGCAACTGCATCCTGGCCTCGCCGACGTGGGCGGTCTCCTCGGCGTCGACCCTGTCCGTGGCCTACTTCCACGGTCAGCGCGACGCTGGGGACGACGCCAGCGGTGACTTCTTCCGCCTCGAGTACTCCACCAACGGTGGCTCGAGCTGGAACACCTTGGCGTCGAACGGCGACGCGACCCAGAACGCCGCCTGGAACACCGCAACAGCACAGATCCCCGGCGGCTCCAACGTCCAGCTGAGGGTCCAGTGCTCCGACGGCTCCGGCCCCGGCGATCTGATCGAGTGCGGCATCGACGACGTCTCGATCTGCTCCAACTAGCGGCTGGCGTCACTTCGTAAGCCGGCCGTCACCGATGACCCTGAAGACCAGCCTCGACAGACCGACAAGCTTGTCGGTGGGTCTTCAGGGTCGTCTCTGCTCTAGCAACCAGCGTTCACGATGCACTGGCGGTGCAGGTAGGAAACGAGAATGTTTCCTACCCCACCCTCTTCGCTGGTCAGACACTCCAGGCCGGGAGGCATGCCTTCATCGGCGCAGACGGTCTCCATGCAGGAGCGGTAGCTGCACTGCGGCGCATCGTCACCGCAGAAGCCGCTGCTCTGGCACATCGACAGGCAGTAGCGCCATAGCGACTCCTCTTCGGTGTCCGGTCCCGCCTGCTGGAAGGCGTCGAATTCGGCGGCGCAGAAGTTGTCTGAGCAGTCGCTCGCCGAGCATACGGTGGTATCGCCGAGCATGCAGGCGCGAATCGCGGAACGGTCTTCGAGACGCCAATCCCGACGCACACACTGCTGATAGCCGTTGAGGTCACCCGGCAGTAGGTTGGGACACTGCAGCTGCGCGCAGGTGTGAAAGCTGGCGACGGGAGTGACCGTGCCGGCGCGGATCGCGTCGAAGAAGAAGTCCTTGTTGCAATCCTCACAGGTATCGAGAATGCTGCTGTAGGCCTGCTCGCAGGTGAAGGGGTCGACCCCGGGGGTAATGCCGGCGCAGACAAAGGCGGAGCATTCGCGCCGCAGCAGACCGAGCGCCCCGGAATCCGGAGTCCGCCCCGCGGAGACGACCCGGATGGCGGGCCAAGGCAGCCACGAGACGAACGCGCCGCCCACCGTCGTCGCGCCGGGGCACAGGCCAGGCGGGGTGTAGTGATCGTCGGCCGCGGCGCGCAGCTCCGCGCCGCAATCGAACGAGAACGGCCCCTTGTCCCAGCCGCTCGGACTGCCGCCGCCCGCTACCCAGGCGCAGTGATCGTGGATCAAGCAGCCCAATCCCCAGGCGCCGCCACCGCCCACCGACGAGCCGGGCGCCGCGCAGCCGGGACCGCACCGACCGCTGCAGGTGATGCCGCCGTCGACAGGGGCTCCCCAGGTCGGGATGCCGCCAGCTTCCGCCTGCGACCACGTCGGGGGCACCGCGGGAGCGCTCGACGTCATATCCCGCTCGCCGGAGATCAAGCCGTTGGGGTAGTAGTCCCATTCGGAGCAGTAGTAGAACCCGTGCTCGACGCAGCGAATGATCGCCGGGTTGCTGTCGGAAAGTCCGCCTCCGATACAGGCTGGCGAGTCGAAGCAGCCATCGTCCCCGTCGTCCGGAGGCTGCGGAGGCTCGGTGCCGCCGCCGTGGTCGATGCCGACCCAGGCGAACGTCCCGTCATCGTCCTGCACCAGGCGAGGCAGCTCAGTGATGATCGGGCTGTGGACGAAATCGCGCGGCGACTCCGCCAAAAAGCCCAGCGACCTGTAGACGAAGAGCAACGCCAGGCTATTACCCTCCGGCACTTCGACCGTCTCGAGCGCTCGGTAGGCGCCCAGCACCGCCATCATGTCGGCCTCATTCAGCACCTGATCGCCACCATCGAGCTGCAGCACGCCGGCGTTGTAGTCTACGTCGGCCAGGAATCGCTTGCCGTTGACCTCGATATCGGTGCGCACCAGGCCGACGATCGTAGCGTCGCTGGAAAAGTCGACGCTGCCACCTTCGCCTTGCCAGCGGCCGAGGGCCCTGGCGCCCTCGAGCGTTTGGAACGTCGGCGAGCTCCATTCGGCGTTCGAGGAGTCGCCGTGGCCGGTCGAGCTATCGCCGTAGGCGTGGGAGAAACTGGTCAGCGCCAGACAACCGATCATCAGCCAGCGTGATCGCCGTGATGGATGTAACGTCATGGAATCCTCCGGGGTCGGGTTGTGAGATCTCCGAGCTGCCGTACAGACTCGGACTAGACTCCCCAGAGAGTTCCACGCGTCCCTCCAGAACCATTTGACCCGCCGTGCCGAGTGTTTGACGCGGGCAAGGCGAAGGTGGCAGCGTCGACTTTTCCAGCGACGCTACGATCGTCGGCCTGGTGCGCACCGATATCGAGGTCAACGGCAAGCGATTCCT
>JBCCEE010000212.1:0-13479 GCA_039030415.1 Acidobacteriota bacterium | reverse complement strand
TGCAGAAACCCATGAAGCAACCCACAAAGACCTGAGGTTTCTGCATGGCTTCCTGCATGTCGGCCGACATGTCATTGCCAAGGGCTTGACAATCCACTTGCCACGCTTCGGCTCGCCATGGGCTTTAAATATTTGATTCTGCGTGAGTTTCTTCCTGGCATCACGCTTGCTCTATGGCGTGTCCTGTGGGCCGAGCGTCGCATCGAGATCAACGGCCCGCGATCCCCCGCAATTCAGCGGACCCCCACATTTCACAAGGAGACGACCATGAGCCAGCCCACGATCGATCCCGATGTCGCCCAAGCCGTTGCCGAAGGCCTGCGAGCCGCCACGCTCGAGCATCACGACTCGAGAATGGCCCAGTACGGAGCGCATCCCCAGGCCCTATCGGCTTGTCCCGAGGTCCACGGACCCTTCTTCTGCTCAGCGACGATCCACGTCACGGCCGTGAGCCTCCACGAGGTCAAAGTCGAGGCAACGATTCTCTATCCCAAGAATCGAAGAGTGATCATCGAAGGCACGGGCCATCTGGGGGTGCATCTCGCGTCCGATGGCGTCTTTCACGTCGCCGGCATTCTGGGCCCGGATCCTGATCAGATGGTCGGAGACGTCGCCTTCTCCCTCGGCGGCGCCGCGACGGGAATCGGACCGGTGAACTTCGCCATCATGAAACCCGGGTGCTTCGTAGGCGACATGATCGGTGTCGCTTTTATCACGGGAGCCTTCGCTATCACCGGCAAGGGCACGGCCCGGCTCGGCTGAGTCAGCACTCGTCGCCTTCTCCCTCGGGGTACCACCGACTCAGGGGAGATCGATTCTCGGTCACCCCTGAGTCGGACTCTCGACTCCGGCTTTTTTCAGGAGACGCCGCTATCGCCTTCGGGCTCGCTGCCTGACGCGATGGCTCGCATCAGCTCGTCGGCCAATCGCTGTCGAGCTTCATGAGCTTGGCGCAACCTCACGCCTGCGTTACCTTTTTGCGGTCTCTCGTTTGTCGTACCGATGCCGCCTGAACCTCCTAGCCCAGAGGCTCCTCTGCACTAGGTGTTCACCTCAGCGCGCTTGCCTAGGCGCCGGCCGCCAAACTACGAGCGACCCGCCTCGGGTAGAGCTCGAGGAAAGCGGTGGCTCCTGTCATCTCGCATTAGAATGTTACACTGCGCATATTGATCTACACATGAGGAAAATATGGCGCTCAATATCAGGAATCCAGAAACGGAACGGCTGGCCGAGGATCTGGCCAGGCTCTGTGGTGAGACCAAGACCGAAGCCGTCAAGCGCGCGCTTCGTGACCGGTTGGAGCGTCTGCGTCGCGACCGGACCCATCGTCGGCTTGCGGACGAGCTCGACGAGATAGCCCTGCATTGCGCTCGGCTGCCGGTGATCGATCCGCGTTCGGAAGATGAGATTCTGGGCTACAACGAGCACGGATTACCCGGCTGATGGTCATCGACACGTCGGCGCTACTGGCGATCCTCCAAGACGAGCCCGAGCGGCGTGTGTTCAATGAGGCGATCGAGGCGGCCGCCTCGAGAGCGATGTCCGTAGCGACCTTCGTCGAGGTTTCGATGGTTGTCGAGTCTCGTTACGGCGCTGAGGGAATGCGCGATCTCGATGACTTTCTTGATCGTGCCGGAATCGAGCTCGTGGTTGTGGATGCCACACAGGGGAAGCTAGCGCGCCGCGCCTTCAGCCGCTTCGGCAAGGGGCGCCACCCTGCAGGTCTGAACTACGGCGATTGTTTCTCCTACGCCCTTGCGAGCGCCCTGGCGGAACCGCTGCTGTTCAAGGGCGGCGACTTCTCGCAGACCGACGTCAGCCCGTCTGTAACGACCTAGCGTTCGAGCAATCGGCTCCCGAGCTGCGCGAACTGTATAGCGATAAGCTGTTCTGAGTAGCGGTACTCGCAGCGGGACTTGCTAAGGTTCACGCACCCTCAGGGGTTCAGCCAGATCGGTTGCCTGCGATCAGACGGCTCCACGCTATCTGTCCTGCGTTCTAGAAGGCATGCAGACCCAAGAGTCTGAAGCGCTTCCTAATGAGGGAGCTGCAGGAAGCGCGCAGCAAGTCACGCTACTGCCTTTGAAGGGGTAGTGGGAAGAGATTGACGACAAAGTGCTCATCGAGAGACTCGGGAAGATTCAACTCCCAGGCTCGGTCCTCAGGGCTGAATCCAGGTATCGGAGTGCGATTGTTACCTGGCAGGAAGAGGGCGTATTGTGATCCTTCGCGATAGACGCCATACGCTTCATCATGAACACGTTCGAGATCGATAATGAGTCCACTCAATGGAATGATGGTGCGTAGCCACTGCTCAGGCTCGTCGCGCGCAACCTGGAACACAACGATCAAGCTGGGAGGTCCTGTGGTCCAGCCTTCTCCCCGCACTGGCACCATGAGTACGTCTCGGCTTTGAGGCCCAGGGGTCGCAAAGCTATAAGTAAAACCATCGGCCATCGTTTCAGCGAGGAAGACCCCTGGTCGATTGAGAGAGTGTCGGAGGACTCGATCTCCTGCGGTATATCGTACTTCTTTGGTTTTGGGATCAAAGATCAAGCGATCGGATCGCTGCAAGGGTTTTCTCAAGAAGCGTGCTTTCTCGAGTTGGAGCAGCTCCGGGGATGGCATTAAATCACCCTGCACTTTAATACCGTACCCGTACCAATTCTGAGGAGTAGGGACAGGTAGCATAAGAGGCCCCGTGGTGTTGCCTCGCCCGAGCCAGATCCCAATATTCGCTACGAGCTGGGTTCCCTTTCTATGGATTACAGGTGTAGTGGTATCAGGGGTCCGGTATTCGCTTGCTGCAATCAGAGAGAAAGCCGAGAGCATAACGAGGATTCGCCACTGAGTGATCATTGCGTGTTCTCCGAATGGATTCAAAGGCACCAGCCAGACAACGTGCCACTCTCGAATCCGTTGCCTAAAATGAACAATGGATCGAAGCAAAACTCACCCACTGTACTCGTCCAGCTATTGGGCGCACCTGCTACTGGATGGGCATTGTGGATCCAGGCGCCGACACCGAAAAACCTACCGCGACTCGCCCATCAACGCTTGTATCGAGGCTGGGCATGGCCGGCGGTGGTCCTCGGATATCCGAGAAGAACGTTCACAACCATAAAGTACGAATTGATTCTCTAAATTGTCTACGGTTGTGGAGGTCCGATTGGCCTTGTGTCGAGCCTGAAGATCCCCCTCAATGGAGCCCTCGCCCTGTCTTGCTCCGCCCCCTCCGCCCCTTCTTCCCAAGCTTTCGCCCCCGCCGCAGACGCTCCGCTCGTTTCAGCACCCGACGCACCAGGTGGGGCTGCTCTAGCTCCCGCCAGGTCAAAGCGAGCATCTCGTTCAGCAGCTTGGCGCCGCCGGTTTGGGCGAGGAGCGGTGAGTGCAGCAGCTCGACGTAGGTGTCGACGGCGAGCCACCATTTCTCCAAGGCGCCGCGCTTGGCGGGGCGGGCGAAGTCGGCTTGGATCTCGGGGATCATCACCCGCAGCAGGGTGCGGAGCTCTTTCTGCGGCCGGGTGCGGGACTTGAACGCCTCGACGGTGCGGCGGGCCGCCGCCAGCTGCTGGAGGCGGCTGGCGGGCGGCGTGGGATGGGCGGCGGGGATGGCCATGTCAGGCGGCCTGCTCCAGGCAGGCGTCGTTGTGCGATGAGCTGGCGCGGGCGACGGTCTCGGCGATCTCGTCCGCGGTGTCGAGCAGGCGGAAGCAGAGGTCGATGCCGCGCTGGTCGTCGAGCACGACGAAGAGCTCGATCATGGAATAGATGGCGAGCAGGGTAGAGCGCCACATGGCGGCGGTGAAGCCGGCGGGCTCGTGGAGCTCGAGCAGGCGGCGGACCTTGGCCAGCAGGCGCAGGGTGGCGACGGTCTCTTCGTCGGTCAGCCGGCCGCTGACCACCAGGGAGACCAGCTGATCCGGGCTCGGACCGTGGGTGGCGAGGGTGGGGAAGGAGTGCAGCGCGGTCCACAGGATGGCGGCGTCCAGGGTGTCTTCGTCGTCGTCCAAGATGAGGCCTTCGAGCTGGTAGGCGAGGGCGAGCATGCCGGTGCGAAAGCGGGTCTTGGCCTTTGTCTCGTGGGGCATGGCGCGGATCGGAGCGCGCAGGGTTTCGAGGGCGGCGAGGGCGGCAGGGTCGACGGCGCGGGTTTCAGGACGTTGCATGGCTTGGGGCTCCTGGGTGGTGGTGTTGGTGGTGTTGGCGGCGTGTTTGGCTGACGCTTGGGCGGTGCCACCCGAATCGGGTGGCACCTCACGAATCGGTCTCACGAATCGGGCGGCACCTCGCCGAATCGGTCTCGTGGGTCTCACGAATCGGGTGGCACCTCGCCGAATCGGGTGGCACCTCCACGAATCGGGTGGCAGCACCTCCACGAATCGGGTGGCACCTCGCCGAATCGGTCTCACGAATCGGGTGGCACCTCGACGAATGCACGATTCAGGCGGCGCGACGCAGAGGTCGGGACGGTTCGATCGAGGTCCGTAGGGGGATCGGCTCATCTCGTGGAGACTCATCGCGCGGCGGCTCATCGCCAGGCGGCTCATCGTCAGGCGGTGACTCGCAACGCGCCGACTCGAACAACCTCGGCTCCAGCAGGTCGAGGGTCTGCCAGCCGAGGGTCAGGGCGCGTGCGTTCGGGCCGTAGAGGCAGAGGGCGTCTTCCATGGCGTTGAGGGTTTCGAGCAGGTGGCGGCGCAGCCCAGCCGCGCCGTCCTCAGATTCCGGCGGCTGAAAGGCTTCGATCAGGGTGCGGCGGTCTTCCAGCCGTTCGAGAATGCGGACGTCGCGCTTACACGGGCCGCTGGCGGTCCATAGGCTGTCGATGATCATGCGGGGGCTCCTTGGGGTTCGGGGTGAGGGTTGGGGCTCGAGACGTCGCCGGTCGCTTCAGCCAGGCGCGCTTCAGCCAGCCGCGGCAGCTCGGGCCAGCTGCCGCGGCTGAGCAGGGCGCGGGTGGTCCAGCGTGGCGGCGGAACGGGGCGCGAGTTTGCGCAGGAAAGTGCAGTGCTGGGACAGCAGCTCGTGCAGGCGGGCTTCGGTGACAGGGTTGATGACGGGCCACGGCGGCGCACCCGCCGCCCCGCTCGAGCCGCGCGGTGGGTGCACTGTCACCATCTGGCCGCCGTGCTCGAACAACCCCGCGTGCCCGGCAGCGAGAGCTGCTAGAGCACGATCGTTGACGTCGCAGAGGTCGGCGGTGATCACGATCTCTTCCTTCCGTCGGGGCGCGGGCTCAGGGCGGCCGGCCCCGGCTGCCGATGAGCTCGACGGCAGGGCGGCGACGGCGGGGCTGGCCGGCGGCAGGCTCGGCGCGCCGAGGTCGAGCGGGCTTCCCAGGCGACCTCGATGCGGGCAGCGCTGGCAGGGCTCGGGAGAGACGCCGGCGATCTCGGGGCGAGGGGTGCTGGCGGCCGACGCGTCACCGGCTTCCTCGGCGCTCTCGAAACACTCGGCGGCGGCTTCCTCGGCGGCGCTGCGACAGTGCGCGAGGATCTGGCGGCAGGTGCTCGGGCCCCGCGGGTCGCGCAGCGTGCGAGCCGTGTGGTCGTCGGTCGCGGCCGCCGTGTAGCCGGGGTGGGGGCGACCCAGGTGGTGGGCCAGCTCCCGGCCGCTGAAGCCCGGGGCGGCACAGCGCGCGAGGATCGACACCGCGTCGAGGTATTGGGCGTGCGGCAGACTGGCGCTCTGGGCGTGGGCTTCGCGCAGGAAGCCGCAGCCGTGCCACACCGGCGCCAGCGCCACCGGCGGCTCGAGGTCGGGCGTCGGCGCGCTGGTGGTGAGGGCGACGTGCAGGCTCGGTGCCTCGGGCGGCTGCGGCAGAGCCTCGAAAGCCCGCCGGGAGACGCGACCCTCGCCATCGCTCAGCGGAAAGCGCTCGATGCTCAGCCGGCCGGCTTCGGGCGCGTCGCTGAGCGTTTGGGGCACGGGCAGCACCTGGGCCAGGTCGGCGCTGGCCGGAACCTGCCAGCCCGAGTCTTGGGCGCGCTGCTGGATCGCCCACTGCAGGCGACGCAGCAGGTCGGCGGCCCGGGCTCGCTCGCCGGGGGTGTCCAGCGTCCACAGCTCGTCGAGCCGCCACAAGGCCAACAGACGCTGGCGGTTCGAGAGCACGATCGAAGGCGCCTCCGGCACCGCGCCGAGCAGGCCCACGGCGGTGGCGCGGTTGGGCACGCCAGCGATCTCCGGCAGCTCGGGCATCCCGGCCGGTGCCATGGCTGCCGGCCGCTCCAGCCGGCTCGAGATGGCGATCTTGGCCCACAGCGCCGACAGCGCGGTAGCGGTGTCGGCGGTGCCGCGGACCGAGCCGCGGGCGGCGTGCCGGCGTCGACAGCGGGCGATGGCGAGGGCGCGTAGCGGGTCGTGCAGCGCCACGCCGAAGCCGATCGTGCGGGTGTTGCGCACCCTGCGGATCAGCCGCGCCGCCTCGTGCAGCGAGCAGCACCAGCTGATCTGCAGTTTGCCACCGCGCCGCGTCCGCGTGTGTACGGCGAGCTGGCCGGGCTGCACCGGCTCGGGGTAGAGGGCGTGGAAAAACTCGAACGGGGTGGGTTGACTCATCACGGTCTTCCTTGTCGGTCTTCCTAGTCGTCGAAGGGAGCCCCTCGCCCCCTGCCCTGGCTCTGGCGGGCCGCTCGGGACGCTCGGCGCGTCCGCTCCGCGTCCCGCCAGGGACGTCATCACGGAGCGAGGGAATTCATTCCCTCGCCACGGCCCGGCGTGACGGTCCTCGGTGCTCTGGCGCAAGGCTTCATAGGGCAAGGGCTTCATGGGGCGAGGGGCTCCGGATCAGCAGCTCTCTAGGCCGCTAGCGGCAATTCGTCGTTCACCGGCGTCGACGGCTCATCGGTCGACGGCTCATCCGTCGTCGGCTCGTCCGTCGTCGGCTCATCGGTATCGTCCGGCACGGCCGGCCGGCGGACGTGGCTGGACCGCCGCACGCGCTGGGCCATGCCGTCCATGCCGACCAGGGCGTAGAGCGCCTCGTAGAAGCGCGCCACCTTGCCGACGAAGATCGCCACCTCGTCGACCCGCAGGTCTTTGATCGACTGGGTTTGCTTGAATTTGCTCTCGATGTCTTCGAGTCCGGCGAGGGCTTCTTCGAGCTCGAGATAGGGCAGCTCGAGGTCGGCCGCCGCGGCCTCGCGATTCAGCGTGAAGCCGTTCAGCAGGGCCTGCGGCATCACGAACTCGGGGTTGGTGAGGTTGGCGTGGACGCTGGCGGCCAGCTGCAAGACCTCGTCGGGATCCTCCGGAATGAGCGGCTTGTCTTCGAAGATCTTGCCGCCGCCGCCGGCGCCGAACAGGCCATCCAGGCTGTCGCGAAGCTGGAACAGGCGTTCGCGCAGCTGCTTGGTGGCGCGGTTGCGCTGCTCCCGCAGATTCCTGGCGTTCTGCAGCTCGTGACTGTGGCGTTTGTCCTGAGCCGTGAGGCGGCTGCGCAGCGTCTCGAGCTGCTGCCCCAGGATCTGCTGGAGCTGCTCGAGGTCGATCGCCGGCGTCGCGCCGTCGGGGGTCGAAGGGCTGGCGTTCGGCGGGGTCTCGTCGACGGGCGGGGTCTCGTCAACGGGCGGAGTCTCGCCGATCGGCGGGTCGGCCATCGGACCGAAGAGGACGCCGGCCGCCTGGGCGACGCGTCCGGCCTGGGTGCGGGAGTGTCCCGCCAGCTGGCCGCAGGATTTGCGCAATCGCGTGATGGTTTTTCGGGGCATCGTACGTTCCTTTCTCGTGATCGTTGGCGCTAGGCCGCTTGGTTGAGAGCCGCCGCGAGCTCCATTTCGGCCTCGCTCACGCCGGTGTCGGCGGAGCTGCCGAGCGCGATGGTGACCCCGTAGTGGTCGAGGGTGATGGCGGCCACGCGGCAGTGGCGGTCCTGGCGCTCGTCGAGCACGCTGGCGATGCGCTGCAGAAACCCCACCGAGGCCGAGAAGTTGGGGTAGGGATAGCGACGCGTGATCGCGATCGGTGCGGCCATGGCCCTCCAGCCGGCGGCGAGGCTACGGGGCTCGGGCTGTTCCGGCTGGTGGTGGGGGTCGGGGAAAATGTTGTCCTGAGTTCTCTCGGGTTTCATGCTGGGTTCTCCTGGGATTCGGGTGGGCGCCACGGGTTGGCCGTTGGGCGCTGCGTTTGGGGCGAGGCGCACGGGGTGCGCGGGGCCGAAGCGCCTCGCGGAAGAAGGCCGGAGGGATCCCGGTTCCGGCCGGTCGTGCTGGCTCGGCGGCCAGCGCGGGGGCCGTCAGCAGCCGAACCGGGGCTGCGGACTTTCGAAGGCAGTGGGACAAATCTCGCTCAGGCATGAATCTCTCGCTCCGTTACTTGAAACGTGGCATCGGGTAGATACAGCTTTCCCGTGCTGGGCTCCTGAGCCCGACACGTCCGGCGCTGCAACCCGCGCCGCGGGGTATTTCTCGGAAACTAGCTGGAGGCCACCGGACTAGCCCGTCTGGGGCCGCTCGAGCCCTCAGGTGGCTTGCATGGCCTGCTTCGCGGCGACCGCGCGATCGATCTCGCGGTGGACATCGCGAGCCGCCGAGCTCACCATCTGTTCCGCTGCAGCTTCAAACAATCGGGCCTGCTGCAGCTTCTCTTCGATCAAGTCTCGCTGCTCGCGATCGAGCACGCTCAAGTTGTCTTTGTAGCGCTGGGAGGCGCGAGCCAGGGGCACCGTCGGTAGGTAGCGGGCCTGCATCTCAGGGTCCACATAAACCTGCACGCCCAGGTTCTCCGTCATCCACTGGCTGGTGTATTCCGCGAGGTCTACCGGCGAGCAGTTCCTGGCGGTCAGCAGCGCCTCGACATGCTCGGACGTGGGCGATTGCCCCTTTCGCCAGCGATCGACCACTTGCCGTTTTCGGCCGATGGCCTCACAGACTTCTTGAATCGTCAGCTGGTCTCGTTCGATGATCCAGTTGACGATGTCCCGGTTGTAGTCGCGAATCAGCATGCCAGGAGTGTAGAACCTCGATTCTGAAAAATGCAACTCGAGGAGGCATGCATTCTGTCCGAAAATCATGGCGATCTGTGGTTTTTCGGTCGATTGAAGACCGAAAAATGGTTATAGAGCGTCTCCAAAAATTGACTTACGCTCGAATAGCGACTCAGCGTCCGAAAATCGGACTTTAAAAAATTTCTTTGTAATCGAAGTATTAATCATGAGAATCAGACGCTGAGCCAGTGATACCTCTCTCCAGAAGGTCGGTCAGTTCGCGCGCGCGCACCCCTGCCGACCGTCACGGCGGCTTGCGCGCGCGGCCCTGAGGAGATGACCGCCAGATAATCCTTCGGCCAGCAAGTCCTTTATTTCAGGGGCTTTGCGATGCCAGCCTTCGGCAGCTCAGCGTCGCGCGCCGGCCACCTCGCCGGGGCTCCAGGGCCTCCAGGGGGCACAAAGGTCGTCATTGCAGCGACATCGAACGCGATTTGGTGCTCTCGGGACGCCTTTGCAGAGCGTGCGAACGCGTTCAGAGTGCTACGGAAGCCATTGCAAAGCGTTGGAACGCGTGGATTTTGTCTCGGAATGCCATAGGCGGCGCGTCCATTACGTTCTGGCAGCCCCGGGCCGCGAGTTGTGTCGTGTACGGGGCGTACTTTGTGTCCCGGATCGTCTGTTTCGTCGTGAATGGGGCGGGGTTTGTGGGCCGGAAGGCGAGGTTCGTCGTGAATTAGACGACCTTTTGGGGCCGGAAGGCGAGGTTCGTCGTCACCCAGCCGCTGCCGCTGCCGGTAGTCATGCTTGCCCGACTCTAGACCAAGTGTTCAGACACGGCTCACGAGGTCGCGCCTGCCGACTCCTCTCCCGAAGCCTCGATCGCCGAGTCAGATTCCGGCCCGATAAGAGGCATACCGTAGGCCTGGATCGTTTCCTCTGAGTCTCGGCCCTGCACGGTCCTACCGGTCACACGCTCAATCTCATTGAGAAGCGCCGAAGCCCGGGCTCGCAAGAAGTCTTCGAATCGGTCTTCACGAAGCAGCACAGGATCGATCAGGTGCGTCTCGAGAATTTGGTCGAGGCGATCTGAGTCGACCGCGCCCCGATCGACGATCCGCTGTAGGTACTGGCTCGGCGCATTCCCGGAGAGTATGCGGTTCGTGCGCGAGGTCAATGGCGCCTTGTTGACAACCGAATTCCATTGACTTCGAGGGATCTCATGCGTCAGTGACCAAGCTCTCGGAAAGATGTGGTGAATATCGACAGGTAGCTCGAAGCCTGTGGTGTGAGCGATAGGGTCTCCGTTGACGAAATCCAGGCCCCCGCGCTGCACCATGAGGGCATACAGACCTTTGTAGGCTGCGCTATTTCGAGTCTGGAGCGTGAGAAGCCGACTTGGGGTAAACGTCGAGTCTCGGATCGTGCGGGGCAGACGCTCGTCTTCGAGAATCCACGCGCAGAGGTCTTGGATATCCAAAGCGAATCGCGTCTCGTTGGCGCCGCCATAGAGCTCACCGAAGATCCCACTCCAGTACCAACGAGCGAGTTTCTGCCGCACGACATCTTGTTCAAATTTTTCGCCGATGAATGCGCAGGTGGCTGCCAGAGGGACCAGCTGAGTACCGTAGGGGAGATTCTTGAGGTCAAACACTCGTTCCCGGTTGAGGAATCGAGTGGCCTGGCGGAGCCCGTCCTCGACGGCATCGGCATTCTCCTTGTACTCGGTGAGAGTCAGCCTGAGGACATCCTTGCGTTTGACGCTGACCGCCGAGCCCGTAGCGTGGTGCCTGCGATAGCTCGCGAGCAGCGTGACCGTCTGGAGAAACTCGGACCCTGCGAAGCGTGCAAGCACGCTGTGCGCTTCGAGACGTTCTTTGCGGGACTCCCAGTCTTCCCGCAGCTGAAAGTCGTCGGCCGCAAAGGTGGCGGTCATGAGCTCGAAGACGGTGAGTGAAACTCCACCCGTATTCACCTTTTCGAAGACTTGGCAGACGGCTTCCTTCGGAGTCTCCTTCTTGAGCTCGATCACCGGAACTTTGTACTTCTGCAAGGGCTGCCAGATCTGCCGGCTAAACGCACTCAGGAATCGAGACTTTTCGGGATCGTGGGTGAAGTGTTCACGATAGCCATCTTCCCAATCTGCGACGCCGACCGAATCGAAAACCATCTGAAGCGGGAAATGTCCGGATTCGAACTCGTCGGCGCGGGTCGAGAGATCGAGCTCGACCACACGCCCAAAGTCGCTTGTGAGTTGTCGCTTCGCGGGCACCGATACCACGGCGTCGATCCGTTCCTCCTCTGGGTCGAGGCATCGCACCATGTCGAGATAATAGAGGCGATCGATTTCCTTTCCCTTGGCGTTCTGGGTTGGCACGGGCTTTTTGCCGCGGAGTGACAAATACAGCGAGGTGAGCCGCTGCTGGCCATCGAGAATGAGCTTGTCCGGTTCAACGCCATCCTCCAATTCCACGCCTTCGATGGCCCGTGGCCGGAACCGCGCCCCCTCCCCGCCCGTCTCCAGACTCATCAGAGCGCCGATGGGGTAGGAGAGCGTCACACTGGCGATCAGTGAACGAATGTGGTTGTCGTCCCAGACCCACCCACGTTGAAAGTCTGGGAGCTGGATCTTCCCACTTTCGATTTCGGCCAGTAGATCGCTGAGAAAGGGCTCATCAGAACTGAAGGTACTCGTAATTGCCTGCAATGGGCGTCCTCCCCTAAAACATCGATGAGTAGTCCATGCCTTCGGACCAGCCAAGAATCCTTGGGGCCTCTCGCCCGTGGAGTCGTGCTGCCAGCACGATCACCCCAAGCTAGGCTCTTTTCTAGAAGACAGTCGTCAAGCTATCATGAAATCAGTTACTTAAAGGAAGGACTCGTCAGCAGGATCGTGCTGAGTCAGTGACGCAGGCACCAGAAGCCTCGAGTCTTGTCGGAAGCACGGATCGGCGAGTCGACCCAGACGGTGAGCTCGTCCACCCTAGAGATCTCGACCTGGTTCACTGTTCTCACCATGGACGCCGGTGAGTACGCTGCCGTCGACGCCATTGATTCCTGGTCGACCTGGCTGGTGACCTGTTGAGGCCACCCTTTGCCGGCCCCGATCGATTGCCGTAACAGCCCGGGTGGCCTACGATTGCGACATGAATAACGATCGGGTGGGGCGTTGGATCCGCGATACGCGGAAGGCTCGGGGCTGGAATCAAAGCCAGGTCGGGACGATGGCGGGCGTCTCGCAGGTGCGCGTTTCGCAGTGGGAGCGGGGCCAACACCACCCCAGCGACGATGAGCTTCGGCTGCTCGAAGTCGCCTTTGGAGGGAGCTCACCTGCGCCAGCGACTTTCGAGGCGGAGACCACCCCTGCGGCCGAGATCACTTTCGCGGTCGAGCCCCAGACCACAACCGAGCCCTCCCCTGAAACACCGTCTACCCCGTCGATCCCTGGAGAGAGTCCGACCCTGAGCCGACTGACGCTTGCCGAGCTCGAACGCCACCTGTGGGGTGCCGCCGACTTGCTGCGGGGTTCGATCGACTCCGGTGACTTCAAGCATTACATCTTCGGCCTGCTGTTCTATAAACGGCTCTCGGACGTGTGGGAGGAGGAATACGAGGACCGGCTGGCCGAGTATGAGGACGAAGACCTCGCCGCCGATCCCGAGGAGCATCGCTTCCACATCCCTGAGGATTGCTTCTGGCAGGACGTACGCAAGACGTCGGTGGATATTGGCACGGTGCTCAATACCTCCTTCCGGGCCATTGAGGACGCCAACCCGCGCTTGAAGGGTGTGTTCCAGGATGTGGACTTTGCCAACAAAGAGCGATTCCCGGACCACCTGCTCGAGAGTCTGCTTCAGCACTTCGAGAAATACCGGATGCGGAAGGCAGACGTGGACTCGACGGTGCTGGGCGATGCCTATGAATACCTGATCGCCAAGTTTGCGGATGATGCCGGCAAGAAGGGTGGCGAGTTCTACACGCCCAAGCAGGTGGTGAAGCTGATGGTCGAGATCCTTCGGCCCGAGGAGGGCCAGACGGTCTACGACCCGGCCTGCGGCTCCGGGGGCATGTTGCTCGAGGCGGCGCATTACATGGAGCGCAACGGGCTGAACCCGAGCGCACTCACCCTTTACGGCCAGGAGAAGAATCTCAACACCTGGGCGATCTGTAAGATGTCGCTCTTCCTGCACGACATTGATGACGCCTTTGTGGAGCGCGGCGACACGCTGCTCGACCCGAAGCATCTGTCGGGTGAGAAGGTCATCAGGCGATTCGATCTCGTGCTGGCGAATCCGCCGTTCAGCTTGAAGGCGTGGGGGTACAAGGTGTGGTCCAAGGGAGATCCCTTTGGTCGGGATACTTACGGCTGTCCGCCGAAGTCCTATGGCGACTTGGCCTTTGTGCAGCATATGGTGGCATCGCTCACGTCCTCGGGCCGCATGGCGGTGGTCTGCCCGCATGGGGTGCTGTTTCGGGGGTGGGGCAGAGGCGAAGATCCGGAAGGGTTTATTGGAGGACGATCTGATCGAAGCCGTGGTCGGGCTCGGGGC
>JBCCEE010000211.1:0-13520 GCA_039030415.1 Acidobacteriota bacterium | reverse complement strand
TCGATCGACGACGCCGAACGCGCGGCCGAGGTACTGGTGCCGCGGGTCGATCGGCGCGCCTCAGAACCCGCCACCGGATGAGCCTGCGACGGTTGGCTGCTCGTCTCGTCGCCACCGCCGCTGCGGCGAGCGGCTGGCTCCGCATGGCCCGCAGACGACGGCACCGCAGAGGCGACTTCCGGCTCTACATTCTCGAGTATCACGACGTCGATCCCGAGCGAGAATTCGAGGGCACGGTCTCGGCGCAGCGCTTCCAAAACCACTTGCGTCACCTCGGCCGGCGCTACCGCACAGTGACCCTGGCCGACGCCGTCGAGCACCTGCGAGCCGGCGAGCTCGGCCAGGACCTCATCGTCATCACCTTCGACGACGGCTACGCCGGCAACTATGAGGCGGCGTGGCCGGTACTGCGTGATGAGAACCTCCCGGCGACGATCTTCCTCACCAGCGGTTTCCTCGACGGCAACCCGCTGTGGTTCGACACGGCTCGACGCTCCCTGGCCGCGCTGCGCCAGGGATGTCCGGAGGTCGATCACGCACGTCAGACGATCCTACGCTCGGCGCTCGGTACCTGGCCCCTCGCGGCCAGCGACCTAGACCCTGCCGGGATCAACCGCCTGATGCGCTCTCTCAAGTACCAACCGCCGGCGCGGCGCCGCGCCGCGCTCGAGGCTTTGATCGAGCTCGAGCTCGAGCGGGCTCCAGCAGCGCGCCCCATGAGCTGGCAGCAGGTTGGCGAGATGCAGGCCGGCGGCATCGAATTCGGAGCCCATACCGTCACCCATCCGATCCTCTCGACCCTCGAGCCCGACGCCCAGGAAGATGAGATCGTTCGCTCGCGCCAGCGCATCGCCGACGCCACCGGCATCGAGCCGACCTCCTTCGCCTACCCCAACGGCTCGGCCCGGGACTACGACCAGCATACCGTCGAGATCCTCGATCGCTGCGGATTCGCAGCGGCCTGCACCACCCGGCGCGGCTCCAACGCTCCGGGATGCGCGCCGCTGACCCTGAGGCGGCTGGGGATTGGCAGCGATCCGCTCACCCTTCTGGACGCTCGCCTCGGCGGACTGTTCGACGAAGACATGCGGGCCCGATTCAGAGCACAATAGGCTATGCCCGATCTCTACACTCGGATCTTCGAGCGCACTACGTTCCCGCTGCTCAACCGCCTCAACGGCACCCACATCCACCGCACCCTCGAGCATCTGCTGGCCGTCGAATCCGACGATCCCGCCGTCATGCTGCAGCGCCAGCACCAGCATGCAGAACGGGTGGTAGCCGACACCCGGCAGCGCTCGACGTTCTATCGCCAGCTTTGGGAAGAGCGCCCGGGGCTGCCCTCCGAGATACCCGCCCTCGACGGCCTGCCGGTGGTCACCAAGCGCGATCTGTCCGAGACTGGAGACGCGTTTCCGCTGCCGACCGGCACCAATGCCAAGATCATCACCTGCGTCACCAGCGGCTCGACCGGCAAACCGATGACCTTTCATCGCTCGCTCGATCAAGACAGCTGGTTCTGGGCTCAGCGCTTCCGCATCTGGCGCTGGGCCGGCTACCACCCGGGCGATCCCTACCTGACGGTCAATCTGAATCCTCGCTTGGCCTGGAAGAAGAAGCTCCAGGATCGCCTGTTCCGCTGCGCCTACCTGACTTTCAATGCCGACAACCTCGACGCCGAGCGCATCGTCGCCACCCTCAATCGCCGCCGCATCCAGCATCTCAACGGCTTCTCGTCGTCGCTCTTCGTGCTCGCCCAGCACATGGTTCAGAACGGTCTCGAGGCACCGAGCGTGATCGGCGTCACCGCCACCGGCGATACGCTGTTTCCGCTCTACCGCGAGACCATCGAACAAGCCTTTGGAGTCCGGGTGCTCGACTACTACGGGGCGGGCGGCGAAGGCGTCCACCTCGCCAGCCAATGCCCCGAGAGCGGCAGCCGCTACCACCTGCTGCCGGAGAACGCGGTCATGGAGCTGCTCGACGACCATGGCCCGGTGGCCCCCGGCACCACCGGTCGCATCGTGGTGACGCAATTCCACAACGCCACCATGCCGCTGGTGCGCTACGAGCTCGGCGACCTGGCGGTTCCGGCACCGCCGGACGCGCGTTGCACCTGCGGCCGCACGCTACCGATGCTCGAGCGCCTCGAAGGCCGCGTGCCCGATCTCGTCGCGGTCTCCGACGGCACCTACCTCGTGCCCCACTTCTTCGTCGTCCTGTTCAAGGGCCTGCAGAGCATCTATCGCTACCAGATCTACCAGCCTGCCGTCGATCAGATGACGGTTCGCCTAGTGCCGCACCCGGGCTGCCGCAAAAGCGAAGTCGAGGCGGTGGTGACGCGCGAGGTGGGCGCGGGCACCCGGGGGCAGATCCAGCCCGAGTTCGATTGGGTCGACGACATCCCGCTCTCGGGTGCCGGCAAGCGCCGGCTGGTGATCTCCGACGTCAGCCCGCGTCAAAACCCATCCGGCGATCCGTCACCGGCATGAGCGCCGAGAGTCCCCGTAGCGGCACACCGCCGCGCCCAAACCCGCGGCGCGTGCTGTTCGTCATCACCACCAGCGACGTCGGTGGCACCGAGCGCTACCTCGCCAACCTCGTCGCCGGGCTCGATCGCCAGCGCTTCGAGCCGCTGGTCTGCAGCCTGTGCCCGACCGGCGCCGAAGGCCAGCGCATCGCCGCGACCGGAGTGCAGGTCATCTCCCTCGAGATGGCCGCCCGGGCGCGGCCGATCGAGATGGTGCGTGGCGTACAGAGGCTCACGCGACTGATCGACCGCCAGGAGATCGACCTGGTGCAGGCTCTGCTCTACCGCGCCAACATGATGTCGGCCCTCAGCGGACGCCTGGCTCGGCGATCCGTGCGGGTGATCGCCGGCCAGCGCAGCCTGAGCGCGATGACCGGGCGACGCGCCGCCCTCGGCGTGCGCTGGACCCGCCGACTGGTCGACCACACGGTGGCGGTATCGGCCGCGGTGCGCGGCGCGATGATCGACGGCGAGGGCGTCGATCCGCAGCGCGTGACGGTGATCGGCAACGCGGTCGACCACCGGCGCTTCCGGCCCCGTGACCGCACTGCAGCCCAGCAGGCCCTGGAGCTCGCGCCCAGCGGCCTGCTCGTCGGCGCGGTCGGACGCCTGAGCGATGCCAAAGGCTTCGACCATCTGCTGGCCGCCTGCGCCCGAGCCCGAGCCGAAGGCTGCGACCTCGAGCTCGCGCTGGCTGGCGACGGTCCGCTGCGCCAAGACCTCACCGCTCGCGCGAGCCAGCTGGACATCAGCGACCGGGTCCATTTCCTGGGCCGCCGCAACGGCCTCGAGCGTATTTATCCAGCGTTCGATCTGTTCGTGCTGTCCTCGCTGCAGGAAGGCTCCCCCAACGTCGTGCTCGAAGCCTTGTCCAGCGGCGTGGCGGTGGTGGCAACCCGGGTCGGTGGCGTCCCGGAGCTGCTCGAGGACGGTCGATCCGGCCTGCTGGTGCCTCCGGCCGACCCCGACAGCCTCGCTGAAGCCCTTGTGCGGCTGGCGAGAAATGGCGAGCTGCGGCAGCGTCTGGCGGATGCCGGACGCCAGCACGTCGAGCGCCATCTCACCCTGGGGCGCATGGTCGCCCAGCACGAGCAGCTCTACGAGCGCCTGCTGGCCGAGCCATGACTCGCCCGGCTCGCTTGCGACGCCCGAGACGCGTACAATCCGTGGGTTGCACCAACACTCCGAGCCGTTTGGCTCCCGTCTATTTCCGTCCAGATCTGTCCAGGAGAACGCCCGTGCGCTACTTAGCCCTTGTCCGCTGCTGCCTAGCTCTCGCGATCCTATCCCTGCTGCCGATCGGTGCCGAAGCCCAGCGAAAGTCCGAGCCGGCCGCGGACGCCAAGTCCGAGGAGCACTTCGAGGCCTCGACCTTTGCCGGCCTCCAGCTACGCTCGATCGGCCCGGCACTGACCTCCGGACGGATCATCGACCTGGCGGTGAACCCGGAAGACAACTCGATCATCTACGTCGCCAGCGCCGCCGGCGGCGTGTGGAAGACGACCAATCGCGGCGTCACCTGGAAGCCGATCTTCGACGATCAGGGCTCGTCGTCGATCGGCTGCATCACGCTCGACCCCAACAACCCGCACGTCGTTTGGGTCGGCACCGGTGAGAACAACTCGCAGCGCAGCGTCGGCTACGGAGACGGCATCTACAAGTCCTTGGACGGCGGCGTCAGCTGGACCCACATGGGACTCGAAAACTCCGAGCACATCGGCAAGATTCTGGTCGATCCGCGCGACTCGAACGTCATCTACGTCGCGGCCCAGGGCCCGCTGTGGTCCAAGGGCGGCGACCGCGGCCTCTACAAGAGCAACGACGGCGGCGCCACCTGGACCAAGTCCCTCGAGATCAGCGAGCACACCGGCGTCTCCGACCTGGTCTTCGACCCGCGCGATCCGGACGTGCTGTTCGCTACCTCCTACCAGCGGCGGCGCCGGGTCTGGACCTTGATCAACGGTGGCCCCGAAGCCGGCATCCACAAATCGACCGACGCCGGCGCCACCTGGCGCAAGATCACCGCCGGCCTACCGTCCGGCGACGTCGGCCGCATCGGCCTGGCGATCTCCCCCGCCAATCCTGACGTGCTCTACGCCATCATCGAGGGCCAAGAGGACGATCAGGGCTTCTACCGCTCTACCGACCGCGGCGAGCGCTGGCACAAGCGCAGCGGCTACAGCAGCGCCAGCGGTCAGTACTACCAGGAGCTCTTCGCCGATCCTCACGACGTCGACCGGGTCTACTCGATGGACGTCTGGCTGCAGGTGACCGAAGACGGTGGCGCCTCGTTTCAGAGTGTGCCCGAGACCTACAAGCACGTCGACAACCACGCCATGTGGATCGATCCCGAGAACACCGATTACCTGCTGGTCGGTAGCGACGGCGGCCTATACGAGACTTACGACCGCGGCGCCACCTGGCGTTTCTTCTTCAATCTGCCGCTGACTCAGTTCTACAAGGTCACCGTCGACAACGACACGCCCTTCTACAACATCTACGGCGGTACCCAGGACAATTTCACCCTTGGCGGTCCGTCGCGCACCACCTCGGGCTACGGCATCTCCAACCACGACTGGTACGTCACCGTCGGCGGCGACGGTTTCCAGGCCCAGGTCGACCCCACCGATCCCAACATCGTCTACTCGCAGTGGCAGTACGGCAACCTGGTGCGCTTTGATAAACGCAACGGCGAGGTCCTCGATATCAAGCCGCAGTCCGCGGCCGGTGACGAGCCGCTGGTGTGGAATTGGGACTCGCCGCTGATCATCAGCCCGCACTCACCGAGCCGCCTCTACTTCGCCGCCGACCGCCTGTTCCGCAGCGACGACCGCGGCGACTCCTGGACGGCGGTCTCGGAAGATCTGACGCGCGGGCTCGACCGCGACACCCTAGAGGTGATGGACAAAGTGTGGAGTATCGACGCGGTCGCCAAAAACCGGTCGACGTCGATCTACGGCAATGTCGTCAGCCTCACCGAATCCCCGCAGGTCGAGGGCCTGATCTATGCCGGCACCGACGACGGCCTGATTCAGGTCACCGGCGACGGCGGCGGCACCTGGCGGCGGCTCGACAGCTTTCCCGATATCCCGGAGCTGACCTACGTCAACGACCTCGAAGCTTCCCAGCACGATCCCGACACCGTCTACGCCGCCTTCAACAATCACAAAAGCGGCGACTTCAAGCCCTACCTGCTTAAGAGCACCGACCGCGGCGCCACCTGGACTTCGATCAGCGGCACCGGCGACAGCGGGCTGCCGGAGCGCGGCTCGGTGTATGCGGTCGTCGAAGACCACGTCCAGCCGGGGCTGCTCTTCGCCGGCACCGAGAATGGCGTCTACTTCAGCCACGGTGACGGGCGCTGGGTAGAGCTGACCGGCGGCATGCCGACCGTGCAGGTGCGCGACCTGGTCATTCAGCGGCGTGAGAACGACCTCGTGCTCGGCACCTTCGGCCGCGGCTTCTACGTCCTGGACGACTACAGCCCGCTGCGTCTCGCGACCCCGGAGCGGCTCAAAGACGAGGCCATGATGCTGCCGGTCAAGGAAACTCCGATGTACCTCGAGCACCACTTGCTCGCCATGCGCAACAACCCGTTCGTCGGTGACGACACCTACTATGCCCCCAATCCGCCCTTCGGCGCCATCTTCACTTACTACCTGCGGGACAGCCTCGAGACCCGCACCGAGCGTCGACGAGAAGCCGAGAGCGAGACCGAAGAGGCCGGTGGCGAGGTCGAGATCCCATCCCTCGACGACCTGCGCGCGGAGGCTCGCGAAGACCAGCCTGCCATCCTGCTCACCGTGCGCGATGCCGAGGGCAATGTCGTACGGCGGCTCGAAGGCCCCACCAGCGCCGGCTTCCACCGCATCGCCTGGGACCTGCGCTTCCCGGCTCCCGACCCGGCCAGCGTGACGCCGGTCGAAGACGGCCCCTTCTCGGATCCCACCGTTGGCCCGCTGGTGGTGCCCGGCACCTACGAGGTAGAGCTCGCACAGCGCATCGACGGCGAAGTCGCAGCGCTCGACGCGTCGCAGACCTTCGAGACCACGCCCATCAGCCTCGGCACGCTGCCGGCTGAGGATCGGGCAGAGCTGCTCGCCTTCCAGCGTCAGACGGCCAAACTCCAGCGTGCCGTACTCGGCGCCGCCAGCGCACTGCACGAAGCGCAGGATCGCATCGCCCATCTGCACGTCGCCTGGCGCGACACGCCGGCCGCCGACGCCAGCCTGCGCGACCGCCTGCGGGCCCTTGAGCTCGAGCTCGACGACCTCTCCCTCGAGCTGCTCGGCGATCCCATCGCCGGCCGACACTCTCGCCCCAGCTCGCCTTCCATCTTCAACCGGGTCGATCGCGTCGTCAGCGGCCACTGGGCCTACTCCACATCCTCGGCCACGACCACTCAGCGGCGCAACTATGACACCGCCGCCGAAGCTTTCGGCCCACTGCTCGAGCGCTTACACAAGCTGATCGGCGGTGAGCTGAAGGCCATCGAGGACGAGCTCGAAGCGGCGGATGCACCTTGGACCCCCGGCCGGCTACCGGTCTGGAAGCCATAGACGACTGTGTGACGAGACCTTGCCCATGAGCCACCAGCTTCATCGCGTCACCGCCTTCGCCACCGATCCCGCGGGAGGCAATCCCGCCGGCGTCTGGATCGGTGACGCGCTGCCCGAAGCCGCCACCATGCAGCGCATCGCAACCGAAGTCGGCTACTCGGAGACCGCCTTTGTGGCGCCCGAGAGCGGCTTCGAACGCACCATCCGCTACTACAGCCCCAAAGCCGAGGTGTCGTTTTGCGGCCACGCCACCATTGCGACCGGCGTGGTGCTCGGCGATACCCATGGCGACGGCACGTACCGTTTGGCGACCTCGATCGGTGAGGTGCCGGTGAGCGTGCAGGTACGCGACGGACAGCGCGAAGCGTCGCTGACCTCGGTCGAACCACGACAGTCGCCGGTCTCGGGTCAGGTGCTCGAAGCCGCCCTCGAGCTGCTGGGCTGGCAGGGCTCCGAGCTCGACCCCGGAATCCCGCCGATGCGCGCCTACGCCGGCGCTTGGCACCTGGTGCTGGCGGTCGCTCAACGCGAGCGCCTAGCGGAGCTCGACTATGACTTCGACGCGCTCGAGAAGCTGATGCTCGAAGACGGGCTCACCACCCTGCAGCTGGTCTGGCGCGACAGCGAAGGGGTGTTCCACTCTCGCAACCCGTTCCCTGTGGGTGGCGTCGTCGAAGACCCCGCAACCGGCGCCGCGGCAGCCGCTCTCGGCGGTTACCTGCGCGACGCCGGCCTCCTCACCGCCCCGGCTCAGCTGTTGATTCGCCAGGGCGAAGCCATGGGCCGCGCCAGCCGCCTCCACGTCGAGATTCCGACCGTCGGCGGTATCGTCGTCTCCGGCACGGCGGTCCCGATTTCAGACCCGCGGAGTCAAGGCTCGGTAGACGACCACTGAGACGTGTCGCCAGTCTCGAAATCGCTGCCGAAGATCGGGCCGGCACCACGCATGAGCACGTCGACGCAGGCGTAGAACGCCTCCGGACTGTCGTCACGCTGCCAGACCTGGTAAATGACATGACGACCGCTGCGCTCCGGCAGCGGGCAAACCATGCGGTAGCCATCGCCGAGGCCGGGGATCGGCTCCAGAGTAACCGAGGTCAGGTAGCAGAACGGATCGACCGGATCTTCCGGATTGCCGGGCTCATCGATCAGATCGAGGTCTTCCCACCGCAGAGGCTGGGTCGGATCCCAACCCTGACGCGTGATGTAGAACAGCATGTCGCGGGTCGAATGCGGCGCCGTCGCGAAGTAGATGAATTCGAACGTACCGTCCGCTCGCGGACTGATGGAAGTGGCCCGCCAGTCGTCGCGCGGCAGATCGAGACCGGCGAACTCCGAGCCACCGCCAGAGCATAGCTGGCCATCCGGCACCACTTCCTGATGCTGGCCGTTGGCGTCACCCTGGCGCACGCCGTTCCAGTCGTAGAGAAACTGTGGACTGCCGGCCAGAGCCACCGCCGCGGCGCACGCCGGATCCTGCGGATC
Source organism: Acidobacteriota bacterium (assembly GCA_039030415.1). Classification (GTDB taxonomy): domain Bacteria; phylum Acidobacteriota; class Thermoanaerobaculia; order Multivoradales; family J023; genus JAAELT01. The sequence goes on along the minus strand of JBCCEE010000211.1, from coordinate 4,946 downwards.
CTCTGGAACATCGTCGAAGCGACATTTGTAGATCCGGCTGGCCGGCGTGGTGATGGTGCCGTGAGCCAACACGACTTCGCTCAGCGGCATGCCGCCAATGATGACGAGCAGCAGGGTCGCGAGACGGCTGCGACGGATTCCCGAGGGGCGCGGTTCCTTCATGATGAGTACCTCTGAGTTGTTGTGAGCCTGCGCCGATATATAGCTCATTATGCATACAACAAACCCACACGTCCAACGCGGCAGGCTCTGATAGCTTCCAGGCAACGACCCCGGAGGTCCCGTGGAAGGCTATTGGCACATCTTCATAGACGGCTATCGCGACTACGGTCGCTACCTGTGGGGTGAGCTCACCCAGCTGCATCCGCAGAACTACCTGCTCTGGCTGATAGCTATCTCCGCCTTCTTCTTCGCCCTCGAGTGGATCAAGCCGTGGCGTGAGGATCAGCCGAAGTTTCGCAGGGACTTCTGGCTCGACGCCTTCTACATGTTCTTCAATTTCTTCCTGTTCTCACTCGTCATCTACAACGCTGCCTCTGAAGTGGTCGTCGAGGTCTTCAACGATCTGCTGGCTTCCGTGGGGGTTCAGAACCTGGTGGCGATCGAGATCGGCAGCTGGCCGGCCTGGCTACAGCTGCTGACGCTCTTCCTGGTGCGCGACTTCGTGCAGTGGAACACTCATCGGCTACTGCACCGCGTCCCCTTCCTGTGGCAGTTCCACAAAGTCCACCACTCCGTCGAGCAGATGGGATTCGCCGCCCACTTGCGATACCACTGGATGGAGACCGTGGTCTACCGCACGCTCGAGTACCTGCCGCTGGCGATGATCGGCTTCGGGATCGACGATTTCTTTGTCGTCCACATCTTCACCCTGGCGGTCGGCCACTTCAACCACTCGAACATCCGGATGCCGCTCGGGCCGCTGAAATACCTGTTCAACAATCCCCAAATGCACATCTGGCACCATGCCAAGCACCTCCCCGAGGAGCACCCCTACGGCATGAATTACGGCCTGACTCTGAGCGTATGGGACTACCTCTTCGGCACCGCCTGCATCCCGTCTGACGGCCGCGACATCACGCTGGGCTTTGAAGGGGACGAGACGTTTCCCAAGTCGTTCCTCGACCAGGTCAAGGTGGGAGTGATTCCGCGGCTGCGAGGTTGATCGCCCATGAGCTCATTTCTGACACGCACGGCTGTCGCAGGGTTGATGACGCTGCTGGCTTGCGATGCAATAGCGTTCTCCGCCACGCATTATGCCCTCGAGCTCGAGCCCGACTTCGAGGGCCGCTCCTTAGAAGCCCGAGCGCGCATCACCCTGCAGGCTGGAACCGAACCTGCGTCAGTCCTCACTCTGAGCTCGCGACGCCTGCAGATCACTAGCGCGCGTTGGGGCCGGGATGTCCTCGAGCTCGAGAAGACCGCCGGCGGCTGGAGCGCGCCGCTAACCCGGGCCCAGGCCCGAGCGTCCCAAGCGGTGCTCGAAGTGAGCTACAAGGCCGGGCCGTCGCCGGGTCTCGTCTTCGGCAAGGATCACGTCTACACGGCGTTTCACACCTGCCATTGGCTGCCCTGCCTCGAATCTGATCTCAGCCGCGCCAGCATCGAGATCCGCCTGGTGCTGCCGGCTGGCTTTCGATCCGTGGCCAGTGGGCGACGCCTGCCGTCCACGAATCCCGGTAAGCGGCCCGACCCTCACTCTTGGCATCAGCCGTCTCCCTATCCTCTCTACACCCTCGGTTTCGCGGCCGGGCGTTTCATCGAGGTCATGGATACCGCCGATCCTCGCCTGCGCTACCTCGGCTTGGCGCAGGATCCCCAAATTCTGCGCACCAAATTCCGCGACAGCGCCCGCATGCTGGCGTGGTTCGAGGACAAAGCTGGCTCCCCGCTGCCCCATCCCGTTTACACCCAGGTGTTGGTGCCGGGTGCTGTGGCGCAAGAAGCGAGCAGCTTCTCATTGATTGGAGCGCGGTACCTCGACCCGATCCTGGACAACCCGCAGGAGGATTGGATCATCGCCCACGAGATGGCGCATCAATGGTGGGGCAACCAGATCACCTGCGCGAGCTGGAGTGAGCTGTGGCTCAACGAGGCCATCGCCGTGTTCATGACCGCCGCTTGGAAGCAGCACCGCTGGGGAGAAGCCGCCTACCGGCGCGAGCTCGGACTGTTCGAGAAAAGCTGGCAGGCCGCGACCGAGGCCGGCTTCGACAAGCCCCTCAGCTGGACTGGCAGCTACCCGAGCCTCAGGATCAAACGCGCCATTCACTACAGCAAGGGCGCTCTCTTCTTTCATGCCCTGCGTGAAGCGCTCGGAGAAACCGTCTTCTGGCAGGGCCTGCGCCACTTCTCAACCACCCAACTCGGCAAAACGGTGCGGGCTCGCGACCTGCAGGTGGCGATGGAGGCCAAGGCTGGCCGCAGCCTGCAGCCCCTGTTCGAGGCTTGGGTCTATCCCGAGCGCCCTGCGCCCTAGAAGCCGGGGCTGCTAGAAGCCCGGGCTGGCCGACCGAACCGCAGAAGATTGCAGAACGTTCGGTCAGCGTGGTCGGGTGGTAGTCTCTCAGTCATTGCCTCTGACCTGCTGGATAGAGGGGACCGGGTTCCTCGACCGGGGAGTGTGGAATGGACGATTTCTTGAGTTGGATGGCGAGTGCTGCACAGCCGGGTGGTTATATCGAGATCGGCTCGACTCCCTTTGAGGAGCCCTGCGCTCAGCTCAGTGGCAAAGATCAGTATCGGGGCCGGATGCTCGCTGAATGCGTGGCCTTCGAAGATCAACTGAGACGCCGCCATGGCGTTCTGCCGCCGAACGTCTACTTTGATATTGAGACGTTCCACCGGGGAGTCGGCCCCTATGCGGAGCTCGTTTGTCGATACGCGGATGAAGAGAGCGAGAACTTCGCCGTCGATTTAGCCGACAACAAACCGGAATACTGGGACGACGAGGCCAAGCAGCGTCTTGGCGAGCTTGGCCATGAGGAGCTTTCTCGAGGCTACCGCTTGCCGTCCGAAAGAACAGCGCTACTCGCCGAGCTGGCCCGGCGAACAAGACGTTTCGACTGCATCTCTCCGATCACCCTGGCGGCTTCGCTCGTCTATGCCGAGCAGAATCTGGACTCGGAGGCGCTGCGGCGTTTCCTTTCGCGCAACGTACGGATCATCGACCTGATGATTGCGTCGATTCGCAAGCCAGAGTTTCAAAGGCTTTGCGAGGACCTAGCCGAATGCTCAGATCTCCAAGAGACCTTCGATAGGTTGGGAGTGTCTGGGTACGTATCAGAAGGCGACTGGCTCAGTGTGGCTGTGGACCTCCAGTCTCAACCGAAGTCTTGCCTCTATGCCATGGCGAACTTCCTCGCAATGCCGCTGGAGGTCTCCGAAAGCACTTGGGCCACAGGGTGGACGCTGCTTTCCGATTGCCTTGCGGAGCTCGGCTATCGACTCAGTGCCCTATATCTGCTCGAACAGCACCTGGGCATCGGGCCGGCAAGCTACTCCTCCCGGGCGTTGTTACCGCTGCTGCGCAAACTCGAGCGGCAGACCTCGCGTGACATCGCGCGCAGCTATTTCGCGACCCTACTCAATCGGTGGATCGAAGTCGAGCTCCACGAGCAGTCATGGGCGGTTCACAACGTTCTCGAGCAGCATGAGCAAGAACCTTTGTCTGAGAAGACGAAACGGTGCGAGTGGTTTGAGTCAAAGGCGGAAGAGGTTCTCAACGTGTTCCCGCGTGAGACCAGGGACCTTTTGCGAGAATTCGACGCCCTGCCAGAAGACGGCGACGTGGCCCCAGCGACGCTTGCCACCTTCATCTGCTTCCTTTATACCCGCATGGAGCCACTCGACGACATTGCAAACCAACTGGCAACGGTCGCGTTCTTTCGCTCGACTAGGGACCCGCACAGGATTCTGCACGGTGTCGTCCTACCGGTTTGCGATGGCTACCGCGGGCAGTTGCCGTTGCCCTACTGGTGGTGGGACGAACCCTACCAACTCTTCTTCCAGTACTACCTGTCGCGTCGCCTGCGAGTTGCGAGCGAGCAGACGGTTCGAGATGAGTTGACAAAGCAGTGGCGGAGCGAGGACAGCACTTTGCACGACACGCTGTTGGCGCAAGCGCGAGTCGAGCTGCCGAACGATCCCCTGGGTCTCAGCGAAGGCTCGAATAGCGCCGCCTCGAAAGCGCTGCGCGAGTATCTTCGCTCGGTCGAGGAAGCGATGGAAGAGCGCCTGGCGGGCTTTCATCCAGTCCTTCGTGAACGGCAAGATCTTCTCGAGATCATCCACGCGCTCTATGCCATTGCCAACCTACCCGCTGTCTTGCAGTCTTTCGATCCTGAGCTCGGCGAGCGGATTGCGGCCAGGCTTGACTCGGCACGGCAAGTCCTCGAGCGCAGCTACGCTGGGCTGTCGACGTTTGAGGTGAGGACGCTGAGCCCTTGGGATGCCAAGCTACTCTACCTCGAGAGCTGTCTTCAGGCGAAGCAGCAGTCTCACGTCTATCATCCTGAAGGGCGTTCTCCTCTTCCCGAAAACATCGGGGGACGGGCTCATTTCCCCGTTTGGCTGCGCGACTATGTGTTCTCAGCTGGCGGTCGTATTCGGCACTGGTCAGCGGGACCAATTCCCTATCTGTTTGCCGCTTTTGAAGGTAACGAGCCGCGGCCACTGAAGGCTTTGGGACAAGGAAAGCTGGAGATTCAGGATTCGATCCTGAATCTCCAGCTCTTGTACATCGAGGAGGGTGGGGACACCCTCGGCATCCCTTTCAGCTTCAGTCTGGACGGCGTCGAAGACCTACTCGATCTCGCGCTGCTGGTGCTGGCCGGCTGGGCTCGCGTCGACCTTGCGCGTATCACCCGAGACGGCGAGCTCGAGTTGATGGCGTCGGTGGCGATCCGCCTGCCGGAGACCCTTGTGAAGGAATTGACTTCGTACGT
>JBCCEE010000210.1:0-13568 GCA_039030415.1 Acidobacteriota bacterium | reverse complement strand
TGGGAGAATTGTTTTCGCTGGCATGGTTGAGCCGGAACTCGTAGTTGGGCAGAACCGGCGAACCGGCACCTTGGTAAAACAGCATCCACAGGTCGCCGTTATTGCCGTTGTCGTCCGGTGCGTTCTCCAAGGCGGTTTGCACGTTTTGAAAACCGAGTGCCGGAAGCCCGCAGGTCGCCTGGCCCGTGTCGGGGTACGACTTGTCGGAATGGTGCGGCACCGACGAGTTGTAGGAGGGGCAGTACTTACCGCGGTTCTGAAGCGTCACCATCTCGCCATAGGTGGGAAGCCGCCAGTCGTCGTAGGTCACGGAAGAGCCGTCCGGCAGGGTGACCGTGCGCGAGAAGCTGTTGGCGGCGCTGTTGGCGTTGTCCCAGGTGTCGGGGCCCTGCATGTTCTCCCACCACATGACGCCGTTCTCGAAATCGACCAGGAATCCCCATGGGGAGACAAAGAGCGGCACCTGCTGGCGCTGGGCCTTCAGCGCGCTAATCGCGGTGCGGAGATTCGGCGTCATAGCGGCGACCCCGTCCACCGGATTGGGATTGAGCAAGTAGTTGTGCGCCTCCTCGGCGTAGAGGTTCAGGGCGAACGTCTGCTGACCCGCGTAGTAGGCGTAGAGGTTAGCCATCGGCAGAAAGGCATGGTTGGTGCGCCAGGCCACGCTCTGCATCCGGCTGGGCGTGTCGATCCCCAGCTCTTGGTTCATGCGGATATCTGTCGCTTCCATGATGATCTCGTTGGGGCCAAGCAGAGCGTTGTTGACGGTGGTCAGAAGCGTCGGATAGTCCGGGGCGTTGATGTCCGTCACCAGGTTGGAGAAAGTCACGGGTGGGCTGAACGGCGTGTCCATGGTGGGGCCACTCGTCACAAAGTCACTCAAGCCCGTCATCAGGTTCGAATTCGCGGATTGGACCGGGGCCAGATCGTCATTGAGGGCGTCGATCTCCTCCTTCAGCGTCTCGTCGGTGATCGTGCGGATCAGGTTGTTGATATCCGTCGTCAAAACATTCAACTGATTCTCGATCTCCTGCAGCTGACCTGCCGTGCCGTAGTTGAGTCCCATCTGGTTGGCGGCCCAGCCGATCACCGCATTCACCCCGGCCGTGACCAAATTGCCGCCCAGGCCCGTGCCGATGCCCAGCAGGAACTGGCCGGCCAGCGACTCGGGGCCATTCACCAGGCTGATCGGCGGGTAGCGACGCTCTGATTCGTCGCCCTCGGCGTCCGGGATACCCAAGCGGGACTGCAGGCGCGTGCGAGCCAGCTCCGCCACGTCTGCCAGGCCGCTTTCCAGGCCGGAGATCCGTCGACTCAGCTGATCCCGGCTCAAACGGTGGGCCACGCTTCGCCCGTCCTCGGCGCGGTTGAGGATCTCCTGGCTGTAGGCCTTCCACCCCCCACTCTCGCTGGCGGCGCGCCACACTGCGATATCGGAATGTAGCACGTTGCCCTCCACGAGACCGTCGACCCAAATGTCGGCAGGCAGGTCCAGCGCCTGCTTGATGCGGTCCTCGGCCTCTTCCAGGCTGACATCCGGATGACCCTGGCGATATCGACTCGCCAACGTGGTGATGAGCGAGATCCGGGCACGAGCGCCGCGGATCTCAGCGCTAAATTCCTCGTCCGAGCCGGGCACCGTGGCCACCGCTCGCAATTCCTTCGGCACGTCTTCGACGGACAGGAAGACCACCCCGTCACGGTTGGTCGTGCCGGTCGCCAGCGTAACGCCCGCCGAGGTCTCGAGAAGCAGGCTGGCGTCGGCAACCCCAGTACCCAAATAGAGCTCCGCGACGACGGGGTTTGCACCGCCGCGGTCGGAGGCTGCTTCTGGGTTGGGAGAGTGGCTGGACGTGCTGGAGGGCGCAGAGTTGGAGCTCGATGTCGACATGGGTGTCCCCTTCCTTGTGCAGGTTTCGGTGCGTCAGCGCTGCGTACCAAGCGCTGCTTGGCGATGGTGTTGGGGACGATAAGAACAAGAAGCGTGCCAGCCCGAAGGGCAGGTTAAATCATGGTTTGGGTCGCCCAGAGAGGGAGTTTGATGTTTACTGACGTGTCAGCCGCGGAGAACTGACACGTCAGCTGGGCAAGGGAGACCGTACCTCCCCCGCGGCCACGAAACGTGGGACAAGAAACACTTGGGACAAGAAATGTAGGGACGGCGAAGCCGGGCAGCACGAAAGTGGACTGAGCTGCTCGGTGGCCGCGATTTTCCCGATGCGACTCAGCCAGCGATATTCGGGGCCGAGTCGAGCCTTGCAGACTGTGCCATCAGTCAGACTGTGCCATATCAGTCAGACCGTATTTTCAGTCGAACGTGATCTCAGCTCAGTTCGCTGAAGCCATTTTCATGCCGTCGCCCAGCGAGTCGTGCACGTCGTCGAGGGCGTAGCGCAGGATCCAAGCGCGGCGGCTGGCGTCGCGGGTGGTCCGACTCTTGTCGATCGCCGTGCGCAGACGGGCGCGCATGCTGTCGGAGACCTCGTCATGGTAGCCATCCGCCAGGCTGGTGGCGGCGACCTCGTAGACCGCGGCGCAGGCCGTCGCCTGGCCGGCGTTGAACAGCGGCACGCCGCGCTCGATGGCAAGCTCGATGAGCTCCTTCGAAGCCATCACTTCCGGCGGCAGGAGCACGGTATCAATGACGTGGATGACGCCGTTGCTGGCGCCGATGTCGGTTTTCAGCACGCCGGCACCGCCGATCCGCAGCTGGCCGTCGGCGAAGTCGATTTGCACCTGCTGGCCATTGAGGGTGCGGGCCCGATCGAGGTCGACGGCCTGCCGCGAGGAGACCCGTCCACTGACGACGTGATACGTCAAAATCTTCTGTAGCTGGCCGCGATTCTCTGGCTTCAGCAGCGTTTCGACCGTCCCCGGGGGCAGCTTGGCGAAGGCTTCGTCGGTGGGTGCGAAGACGGTGAACGGTCCCTCGGCCTGCAGCGCCTCGACCAGCTCGGCGGCGGTCAAAGCGGCCGCCAGCGTCTCGAACATGCCGGCTTTGACGGCGGTGGTGACGATGTCGGGCTGCGAGCTCTTGTGGTGGCCGGCTTGGGCGCCAGTCGCCAGGAGGAGGAGACAGATGGTGCTGATGAGGGCCTTGCTACAGATAGATTTCATGGCGGATCCTTTCGTGTCACCGAGCACTCGGCATTGAACGCTCTCTATCTCTGGCTTCGCCACGTCGAATTTTTCGGATGAAAAAAGTTCCAGCCGCGCATCCGAGGTCACGCGGGTTCATTGTCTTGTTGTTGTAAAGGTCTTACGGATGCCTGGGCCTACGAGAACCCACGGGCTCCCACGTCGTACCTTTGGGCAACGAGCCTTTCCGATGCACGCACGCGAACCCTGGGAGACCCTCCAATGAGCCTAAACCGCCGACGCTTCCTTCAGCTGGGCTCGACCGCTCTGGCCATCTCCCTCCACCCGATCTCGCTCGGCGCCAGCGGTCGCGTCAAGCCGCGCACCCGCCTCAAGGACCTACGGCTTCGCACCGCCACCCCGATCGACGAGATGGCCGACTTCTATGCCGGAGTGCTCGAGCTGAAGGTGCTGGAGCGCGACCGCAAGCACTTGACCGTGGCGGCTGGCGAGACCCGCCTGACCTACACCCACCAATCCTCGGACGAAGGCGCGCCGTTCTACCACGTGGCCTTCAACATCCCGGAGAACAAGATCCTGAGCGCTCGGGACTGGCAGCTCGAGCGCACCGAGCTCGACCCCAATCCCAACGCGCCGCGCCACCCGGATCACCCCGACATCGTGCACTTCGTGCATTGGGACGCCCACGCCGTGTTCTTTCGCGACCCCGCCGGCAACATCCTCGAGCACATCGCCCGCCACACCCTCGACTACACGAAGCCCGGTCCGTTTTCGAGCCGCGATATCCGGTGCTGCAGCGAGATCGCGCTGGTGCTGGACGCGGAAGATCTGCGCCCCGAGGCCGACCGTATCGGAGCCGCCATCGGCGTCGAGCGCTATCGCAACAGCAGCTCGGGGTTCGTCGCCCTCGGTGATGAGAACGGCCTCGTCCTGATCATGAGGAAGGGCGTCAGCCTGCGCGGTGACGCCGACATCTACCCCACCGAGGTCGAGCTCGGCAGCTCGCAGCAGGCCTTCGACCATGCCATCCCGGGCCTTCCCTACCGCCTGACATCATCGTGAGGCGGGACCCGCGAGATGTTCGTCTTTCCGACGGCGGCCATGACTTGCATTTCGGAGTGGTCAAGGAATCCGGCGAGCTCACCAACATGGTGATCGGCAGCGTACTTCCCATGTCGCCGCCACCGCCCGATTGAGCCAGCTCCTAGGCAACGCTCGCCTCGCTACAATGGGGGGATGCATCGCCTATCGCTCCTCGTCTTCCTCTGGCTACCGGCCGCCCTACCAACTCAGGCCCAGGTCCTATTCCACAACCCTGAAGGTACCAGCACCCACCGCCACGTGACCTCCCTCGACGGCCTCTGGCGCACCATCGTCGACCCCTACGAGAACGGCTACTACGACTATCGCTATCAGCCCCATGCCCACGGCTACTTCAAGGATGCCAAGCCACCGGATCCGAGCGCCCTGCAAGAGTACGACTTCGACACGTCACCGACCCTGCAGGTCCCCGGAGATTGGAACAGCCAGCGCCGCGAGCTTCTCCTCTATGAAGGCACCGTCTGGTATCGACGTCAGTTCGAGTACCCAAAGCTCGCCGAAGGGCGGAGACTCTTCGTCCACTTCGGCGCCGCCAACTACGAGGCCCGCGTCTACCTCAACGGCAGCCACCTCGGCTTGCACACGGGCGGTTTCACGCCGTTCGGTTTCGAGCTCACCGATAGAGTCCGAGCCGGGAAGAATTCCCTCGTCGTCAAGGTCGACGCTACCCGCCACCGCGAGGGCGTGCCGACGGTCAATACCGACTGGTGGAATTACGGCGGTCTCACCCGGCGCGTGCGCCTGATCGAAGTTCCGGATACCTACATTCAGGACTATTTCCTGCATTGGGACGACGCGGGCACCGTCGCTGGCTGGGTTCAGCTCGACGGCCCAGATCTTGAACGGGAGGTCACCGTTCGCATTCCCGCGGTCGGCGTCGAGACCCAGATCCGGAGCGACGCCAGCGGCCGCGCCCAGCTTCGGCTGGCGGCGGATCTCGCCTTGTGGACGCCAGATCACCCAAAAGTCTACGACGTCGAGCTGACCACAGACTCAGATTCGCTAGTCGAAAAGATGGGTTTTCGGCGCATCGAGACGCGCGGTGACGAGATCCTCCTAAACGGCGAGAGCGTCTTCCTGCGCGGAATCTCGATCCATGAAGAAGCACCCGGCGGCGGCCGCGCTTTCACCGTCGACCATGCCCGGACCCTCCTCGGCTGGGCCAAGCAGCTGGGGTGCAACTTCGTACGCCTGGCCCACTACCCGCACAACGAGTTCATGGTGCGCGAGGCCGAACGCATGGGCCTCATGGTGTGGGCCGAGGTTCCCGTCTACTGGACGATTCAATGGCAGAACGCAGCTACTTACGAGCTGGCTGAGCAGCAGCTGAGCGAGATGATCCAACGCGACCGCAACCGCGCTTCGGTGGTGATCTGGTCGGTAGCCAACGAAACGCCACGCAGTGCTCCACGTCTCGAGTTCCTAAAGGGTCTGATCGACGAAGCCCGCCGTCTCGACCCAACGCGCTTGATCTCGGCAGCCACCGAGATCTCGTGGCAGGAGGGCGGCGAGGCCCACCTCGACGATCCGCTCGGTAAGCATCTCGATGTCCTCGGTGTCAACGAATACGTCGGCTGGTACGGCGGCGTGCCGGAGGACGCGCAGCAGCTCGTCTGGAGTTCGAGCCATGACAAACCCCTGATCATCAGCGAATTTGGAGCCGGCGCCCTGGCCGGCCACCACGGCGACGAGGACCAGCGGTGGACCGAGGAGTATCAGGCACGCCTTTACCGGGAACAAATCAAAATGCTGCGTAGGATCGACTTCCTGAGAGGCATCAGCCCCTGGATCCTCATGGACTTCCGCTCACCACGGCGGCCGCTGCCCGGCATTCAGGACTTCTGGAACCGCAAGGGGCTCGTCTCAGAGCGGGGTCAGCACAAAGCCGCGTTCTCTGTGCTGCAGGCGTTCTACGAGGAGCTGGCACAGTCTGAAAGTCCATGATGTCGCCCAGGCGCCCTAGCGTGCTAGCTCGAACACTGGCGCTAGTTTTCTCGGCCCATTTCGCGGTCATGGCTGGGGCCGCGGATTGGACGGCGTTTCGCGGCTCTCAGGGCGACGGCGCTTCACCCGAGACGGGCGTCTTTCCAGACTCGGGCGACATGAGCCTGCGAATCCGCTGGAAGCGCCCCTTGGGCAGCGCCTACTCGGGCATCGTGGCCTCGGGAGACCGGCTGTTGACGCTGTACTCCGACGGCACCGACGACGTGCTGATCGCTCTCGACGCCACCACCGGCACAACGCTGTGGCAGCAGCCGATCGCGTTGACCTACGTCGGCCACGATGGCTCCCACACCGGCGCGCTCGCCACACCGGCTACCGGCTCTGGGCTGGTGAGCGCTCTCGGCCCGCGAGGCGAGCTGGTCACGGCTCGGGTCGAGACCGGTGAGATCGTGTGGCGAACCCACCTGGAGCGGGACCACCGGGTTCGCAAGCCGCACTACGGCTTCAGCGCCTCGCCACGACGGTTCGGCGACGTGCTGGTGCTGCCGCTCGGCGGTCAGGGTCGAGCGGTCGCCGGCTTTGACGTCCACACCGGGGCTCTGAAGTGGAAGGCAGCGACGGATGCCGTGACGTATCAGTCGCCGATCGCCTGGCCGCCGGATGATCCCCATGCGGTCGTCGTGGCGGGCAACACGTTCCTGTACAGGCTAGACGCCCGCGACGGCAGCGTGCTGTGGCAGCACCCCCACGAAGGCTACGGCACGCGGGGCGCCTACAGCCTGTCGCCCGTACCCGCGGGACCCGGCCGTCTCCTGCTGGCCCACCGTGATGACGGCTCCGCGCTGATCGAGCTCGACCCCGCTAGCCACACCGTAACTCGCCAAGCCGCAACTCGCCAAGACGTAACTCGCCAAGACGTGACCACCGTGTGGGAGAGCCGCTCGATCCGCAACAGCTATGCCCTACCGGTTTACCATGACGGCTACTTCTATGCTTATAGCAACCGCTTCCTGACCTGCGTCAACGCCGAATCCGGTGAGAGTCGCTGGCGCTCCCGGGCACCGGGCGACGGCTTCCCGATTCTCGTCGACGGTCACCTGGTGATTCAGACCAAGCAGCGCGGCCTCCACGTCGCCAGGGCGACTCCCAAGGGCTACGAGGAGCGCGCCGCGCTGCCGCTGTTCTCCGACCACAGCTGGACCTCTCCCAGCTTCGCCAACGGCGCCATCTACTCCCGCAGCTTCAGTGAGATCGCGCGAATAGAGGTGGCCGCCGGTCCGACCGAGCTGCCGCTGGAGACGTCGACCGCACCGCCGGGTCGACTGATAACGGAGCTCGAGGAGCGGCTGCGAGACGCGGAGAGCTCTGAAGCGATCCTCGACGATTTCCTGGGCTCCCACCCCAACTCTCCGATCGTCGAAGGTGACGCCGCGCATTTCCTCTACCGGGGGCCCGCGACCGACGTCGCGCTGGCCGGCGACCTGCCCGGAGCACGACGCGAATGGCCGATGACGCGACTCGGCGATACCGACCTGTTCTATCGCTCCGTTAGCCTACCCCGGGACAGCGTGATCAGCTACCTCTTCGTGGTCGACTACCAGCCGACCGTCGACCCGCGGAATCCTCAGCGGGTCACGAGCACCGTCTACAGCTCCGAATTCGAGCCCGTCTCGCACGGTGCTCTGGAGATGTCCTGGTTCGCGATGCCCGATGCCACCTTGCTTGACACCACATCGCCTGACGATTCACAGTCCCAGCCAGGTCCGCACGGCACCCTGACCCAGGAAACCCTCGCGAGCCAGGTCTTGGATCGAGAGCTCCGCCTCGAGGTGTACCGACCGCCGGGCTACGACGACGACGGCTCACGGCGTTATCCAGTGGTCTACCTCTTCGGCGGGCACGGCGCGCTCGAACACGGAGGATTCCCCGAGGTTTTGGACGGCTTGATCGGCAACTCGGTGCAGCCGCTGATTGCCGTCTTCATCCGGTCCGACGGCTTTGGCAACCTCGGCAACTTCGCCGAGATGTTCGCCAGCGAGCTGGTCCCGTTCATCGACTCGAAGTACCGCACCCGGGCCAGCTCGCAAGCCCGCACTAGCGTCGGCATGGGCTGGGAGGCCCTGACCGCCGCCTACTGCACGCTGAAGCGGCCAGGAATCGTCGGCAACCTGGCGCTACAGTCGATGTATGCCCTGACCGCTCCCGAAGGCGGTCCTCCCGCCTGGCTGGGTCACGCAGACCAGCAGCCGCTCAACATCTACTTGGACTGGGGCAAATACGACCTCCGCAACTCGCACGAGGCCTGGAGCATGGCCGAAGACAGCCGGCGCTTCTTCGAGGCGATGCGCGAGCGCGGCTACGCGCCTGTGGGCGGCGAGGTCAACGCCGGGGCCGGCTGGGCGAGCTGGCGCACCCGTACCCACCGCTGGCTCGAGCAGCTGCTGCCCCTGGAGCCGCCCGACTGACGGCATCATGACTCCTCAACCCTCGCGCTCTTGCCTCAGAGACTCCTGCGTCTCGGTGCGCCGGCGCCAGTAGGTGCTGAGGGCCGGTTCGCCTCGAATGTGCTCTTCGAGCTTTTCGAGGCTGCTCAGGAAGCCTTCCTGCGTCAGACCGAGCGACTTTCGGTCGACCCGGAGGAGGTCGAGGTTCTGGCTCACCGGGTCACGCACGTGGAAGCGAATACGGTTCATCCAGGCTTCTTCCGTCAGCTGATCCGGCGGGATCACCGTCTTGGGTACCAGATCGCTGGCCATGACGCGACGCGCCAAGCGTCGAATCAGATAGAGCAAGCCAAAGAGCAGCGAGAGGCCCAGCCAAAGCGCGAGCAATCCCAGCGCAAGTCCGGGCACCAAAATACTTCCGGCTTCTTTGAGCCAGATCCAGGCAGGCTCGATCCACGGCAAGACCCAAGCTTCGAATGCCGCGAACAGGGCCACAAAGACACCAGCGGCTATGCTGAGCAGAACCCAGCCCCAGAGGACTATCGCGGCCTCGGCCAGATGTTCTCGGAAGACCTGCCCCCACCGCCGGAGCCGCTGGCGGTACCACCATGCCCCCAACAGCCCCCCTGCGGCCAGCGCCAGGACAGCAGCCCTTGACACACTCACGAGGTAGAGAGAGAGAAACCCGCCGAGCACGATCGGCTCCAGCGGCGCGGCGTATAGCCAATCCTTCACGGCACGGCGCTGCCACCAAGCCAGCATCAGTCCGGCCACCAGGACGGTCAAAGCGGCGCCGCGCGACACGTCGTCCAGCTCGAAGAGCAGAAACGGCAGGCCCATCCACACCATCAGCCGCCCAATCCAGAAATATTCCCCGAACCGGAGTCTCAACTGCTCGATCTGCTCGCCGATCCCTCGAACGATGGACCGACGGTTGAGCACCACCCCAAGCGCGACGATGGCGACCGCCAGTGGAATCCACTGCTGCGGGTGATCTCTGACGACCTGCGTCGACAGCTGCCAGGCATCTTCGACCCGCTCACGGTTCGCAGGCACCTCGTACCACCCTGTGAGCTGCTGCGCCAGCCAAGAGAGCCCCAAAACCAAAGCAGCCAACGCGAGCAGCCCCAGGGGTACGCCCGCAAGAGCCGGAGCGCTAGCCTCGTTGAGGACTGCTCGGTAACTACGCTGCCACATCGACAGGAAGACCGCCCGGGCCTGGGCGATGGGTTGGCCGCCGAGCTTCGCGCCGATCGAGAACACAGCGAGACAGAGCCCGTGCCACAGCATCACGATCGCGACCAGATGGAGGTGGAAGACAGCGCCGATGCCCAACAACGCAACCACTTCATCCCCCGCCTCACCCCATCCCGCGCCCAGGGATACCAGAAGCGCAGCGAGCGTGATCGCGACCGCCATCGGCCCGCAGAACGAGAGCAGCAGCACTATGGGATGCCCCTCACGCCAGAAGACAAAGAGGGCACCCGCCGTGAGGATCCCACCCAACCAGGGCAGCCAACCTCCGATCTCCGTCGCCAGATCAGGTCCAACCAGGAGCTCGAAGTAGTAGACGCTCGCCGCCATGGCCACCGCCACGGGAAAAGCCAACACCAAGACGTGGAGCAACCCGGCGAGCATGGTGAGGGCGACCTGGTTACGCCGCTCGGCTTTCCAGGCCGCCGAGAGATAGGCCATGAAGTGAGACAGCACTCGGTGCCCCGCCAGGTCATAGGCCAGCCGGTTGACCAGGCTGGTGCTGCCGGGATCGTTGGCGAGTACCGGCAGGGCCTCCCGCCGAACCCAGCGGATGGGTGATTCCAAGACCTCGATCAGCGCCTCTTCGCGGTTGATGTCGGGCAGCTCTTGGCACGCCTGGACCATCTTCACCTGGGAGCTCGGATTGCCGTGGCGGATCAGAAAGCGCATGCCCCGGAACGCCGTCTCGGCCAATTGGCGCCCGCTCTCGCCGAGTGCGCCCCCCACCTGGCGCACCATGCGGGCGGCGAGCTCTACCCGGTCGGGCAGCTGCAATTCGTCGCGCGGGCTGAGCCGCAGCTTCTTGGCGTCGGCGAGCTCTCCCGGCTCGGCCTCTTTGGACGCCAGCTCGGCTTCGTAGCAGGCCAAGGGCTCGTTGATCGACTGCTGAAGCTCGAGAATCGCAGCCGGCGCCTCTACGGCACGAGGGGCCTCCCCGGACTGAACTCTCGGGTCGAGCAGGACGGCGTTGAGCATCGTCTCCCGCCAGCGCGGAGCATCGAGCTTGTCGAGCCAGCGCACCGGGAGACGAGCCTGATGAATGTGGAGGGCGGCGAAAAACTCCTGGAATCTCTGATGCTCGAAGTGCACCTCGCCCAGGTCAGCAGGGACGACCAGCACGCCACACCGTTCACCGACCCTGAGCGTCTCCTGCAGGGAGAGAGGCTGCCGCCAATCATCTTCAGCGACCGCCACCGGGAACATCGACCCGCGGGTGCGCTCGGTGATGCGGTAGGCCAGGTCCCCCCAGGCGGCAAAGGCCACATCGGAAGGCGGGAAATCCGCCAGCTCTTCGTTACTCTTGCGACCGTAGTTGTGCTCGCTATAAAAGCGCAGCAGCTCGACCTGGTTGGCGGGCCATTCGGCGCGCTCCCACAGATAGAGACAGAGCAGCCAGAGCTTGAAGGGGACGCTGGCTTCCCTCGCCAGGTCGCCGCGAGCCAGCTCCTCAGCGAGCTGCCGACTCGTCCACTGCCGCCCACCGATGGTCACCGGGAAGCGCCTTTCGGCGTAGGTCTCCAGGAATTCGAGGATCTGAGCCTTGGTAAACGGCAGCAGAACCAGCTTGCGATGGATGAACTCGGTGCTGAAGTCGTTGATCCGGCACGAAAACAGCGTCCGGATGCGCGGGTGGTTAGCGGCGAAATGGCTCAGCGCGTGGATGGACTCGTTGTAGTAGCGACGGCTCATTTCATCCATGCCGTCGAACAAGATCACCAGCCGCTCGGCGCCCTCCAACGCCCCGAGAAACGGGCGCAGCTCGTCTGACGCTGAGCGCTGCACAAAGGCCGAGATTTCGTCCGGCCCGACGTCCGGCCTGTCGGTGAAGAACTCCCCGAGCCGCACCCGGACCGCCACCCGCGGAAAGACGCGCCGCTGCTCGGACCTGGCCACGGCGAGAGCGACCTGCTGCAGCGTCATCGTCTTACCGGTGCCCGGGTCACCGAGCAGCACGAGCGGCATGCGGGCTTGGAGGACGAAGCGCACCACGTTGCGCACCCGCTTGCTGGAGCTGTCGATGGCGCGGATCTGGCTGTTCGCCGTAGCGCTGCCCTTGGCCGTCTCCACCACCTGGTGGATGATCCGGGAGATCGGCCCGGCGGCGCTCGAATGCTCGTCCAGGGGGCTGAGATCCAGGTCCTTGGCGGACAGCGGCAGATAGGTCTTGCGTCGAAAGTCCTGCTCGATATCCCCGGCCAAGCGCTCCAATTCCAGGCGCAGCACGGGCAGCTCGGCCGGACAGGGCAACAGCCCCCAGTCGACCAGGCGCCGGTGGAGATCCGGCAGCCAGTAGTCGAGAAAACGCTGCACGAGACGCGGCCGGGTGAGCTCCCGCGGCGCCGAGTGGCCATCGAGCGGCTCGCGCTGAGCTGCTGGCCAGCCGCCGAAAAAGCCCTCGATCAAGTCAGCGTGTCGCCTGACCTTTTCGTCGAGCTCCGTCGCCGCCCAGAAGCTACAAGCGCCTCGATCACCCCAGGCAGCGATGGCTCGGTCACGGGTCTCGGCAGTAACCCTCGCCCGCACGATGAAGACCAGGTCCTGCGGCTGGATATCCGGGGGTAGCGTCAGGAGTTTGCCGATCTCTCGCTCCGCGTCGCTCGGTCCGAACCGCTCGACGCGCTTGCACTGAAAGGCCGTCCGGCGACCGTCTCGCCAGGCGACGATGTCCCGCCCCTGATCGCTCCCCTTCGCCCCAAAGTGCTCGGCACGTTCGTACCCCTCGCGCAGCACCAGACCCAGGCACAGGCGCTCGAAATCGTCGGGCGACAGCCTGTCGAACGGGAGCGTATGCGTCGTCCTGGTAATCGCGGGCCTCACGCGCTCCTCCTAATCGACGGAACCTCCGGCTCGATAGAGCTTGTACTCGATGGGACGTCCTGCCAGAGGGCAAAGACGACGAGGCGAGCTCGGAACCTGGCCAAGCCAAAAGGAACTTATCAGCTCCTCATCACAGCTCGCAGCCGTGGAGGCGCGGGAGAGACTCCTGCTCGGGGTGCGATTCGACGCCGCGTGATCCCACTGACTAGATATCGCCAGGATACGCAAGCCTGGGATCATCGCTTTGCCCCACAAGAAGGAGAAACCCATGAGCTTCTACACAGAAGTCGCCAACGGCTCGAGCGCCTCGGACCTCGAGAGCAATCTCAACAGCGCGCTCGCAAAATACTCGGGAGTCTCGTCCGTGTCTGGCTGCGGCATCGAGTACGGCGACGGCAACCAGCATGCCGGCGTCGAGTTTCAGGCTTCGGGCACGGGTGCCTCGCAGCCCGAGATCCAGGTCTGGGCTGCCAGCAACAGCAACCTGTCGAATATCGGCACCAGCCTCGACTCGGCCGTCAAGAACATGGGCACGGTCGAGAACCTGGCCCTCTACTACGACAAGAACAACGACAAGTGGCGTGCGCTGGTGGTCTACTTAACCCAGGACAGCGGGAAGAACTACCAAGCCATGGGTCAAACCAACTCCAAGGGCTCGAACCTGGAGAGCAATATCGAAAACGCCGTCGGAGACGCGAGCGGAGTGCCCGCGTTCGGCTATGCCTACGGCAATGACAACAACGGCGCCCTGGTCGTCTGGTTCTAGGTCCACGACATCCGGTCCGGCAGGCCCCGCAGCTCCTGCCGGATCGGCCGCCTCTAGCCTAGATCGCCTCCAAGGACGATCGATAGGCGGTCGCGCTCGGTGGACTGCGCGCGACCTCGCAAATCCAGCCTAGCCCTGCA
>JBCCEE010000209.1:0-13569 GCA_039030415.1 Acidobacteriota bacterium | reverse complement strand
CGGCTTCAGTCGGGCGAGGGCGCTGATAGGTCTGCGGCGGGCCTCCGCCTTGCGCGAGACGTCGGCCTCACCCGAGATCCAGCAGACGATGGCGACCGAATCCGAGCCGCCAGCGATCTCAGCATCGACGACGAACTGCGTAGCGATCGGGCTCGACGTCTGGAGGGTGGCCGAGCTCGACTCGGCTCGACTCTCCTGGCCAGGCACCGCCAGCCAGACCAACGCTGCGAGCAGCAGGGAGAGTACTCGGCTTGGGGAAAGCTTTACGTGTGATTTCATGGCATCCATTCAGTATCCATTCACGGCATCAAAGAACCTGTGCAGGGTTACTCTGGGAAGCGAGTCAGTCGTTGGCGCAAGGCAAAGGCGATCCCGAACGTCGCCAGCAGGGCGGCGAGGAACGGCGCCGCCGGCAGCAGCAGAGTGTCGTGCCGAAACAGCGCCATCGCGACTGTCAGCCAGCCGAGCGCCAGCGCGAGTCCCAGCGAGCCGGCGATCAGCAGCCGCCTGCCGAGCAGCACCGCCGCCGCGCCGAGGGTCGCCAGCAAGCCCGCGGCCGCCAGCGTTCCGCCGGGGGCGGTCGGTCGCAAGGGAGGGCTCGTCTGGCCGAGCGCTCTCTCCGGCGGCTGGTCCAACAGCGTGTGGAGCGTCAGGGCCTGCAGGATCGGGCCAGGAATCTCGCCCTGTAGCGATCTGGGGTGCGGCACCCGGTAGGGGCCGTCGGCGCCGGCGTAGATCGCGCCCACCAGGATCAGCCGGTCCGTGAAGCGTTCGGGCTCGCGCTCCAGCGTAGCGGCCAGCTCGCTCCAGGAGATGCGATCGAGCTGACGCCAATCCAGGCTGTAGTCGATGCGAAACGTCAGGGGTGGCTGTACGCCCGGTGGGGCTGCAGCGCCCCTCGAGATCTCAGCAGCGCGGGCGGCAAACGAGGGGCGGGAATGCCCCTCGACGTCGACGTAGCGGGTGCGGGCGTGCCGCACGACGCCGTCCGTACCCTGGTCGAGGTTGACGAAGCCGAACAGCCGCCTCGCCCGCTGGGGGCCGAGCGCCGCCGTGGTCAGCCCATGGATCACCTCGGGGCCGATCACCTCACCTTCGGCCGGCGAGAAGGCGGCCAGCGCCAGCGAGTCGGCGTGGCGCAGCACGAAGTCCGAGAAGGCGGTGGCGTGCCCCCAGCGTTCGGGCAGCAGCAGATCGATGCCGACGCCCGTCGCGCCCGCCGCCATGACCCGGCTCAACAGCTCCCCAGCCTCCTGACCGCGGTCGGCCAGCGGGGTGGGATCCGCGGCCAGCGTCGCGTCGTCGATCAGCACCAGCAGCAGCGGCTGGGTCGGCGGCCGCGGCGTCGACCAGGTGAAGCGGGCGTCGACCAGGCGATCCTCCAGCCAGCGCAGCGGACCTTCGAAGGCGCTCGTCAACAGGATGGCGGCGGCGCCGAGCGACGCTGCCAGCGCCATGCGCCGGACCGACTCGCGCTGCCACCAGCGCGATTGCCGGGCCGCGAGCAGCGCTTGGCGCAGATCTGCCACTAGCGCCGAGGCGTTGGGTGGCCGGCGTCGGGGCTCCTTGCGGAGCGCCGCGAGGATCGGGGCGTCGAGCTCCTTGGCCAGCCTCGGTGCCAGCGTCGAAGGTGGCAGCGGCTGTTGACTCCGGTGCATCTCGAGCAGCTCGGCGAGTGAGCCCTGGAACGGTGGACACCCGGCCAGGCAGCGGTAGATCAGCACCCCGAAGGCATAGAGATCCGATGCTGGCGTCGGCGTTTGGCCGCGCAAGACTTCCGGCGACATGTAGCCCGGCGTGCCGAGCAGCGCGGTCGCCGCAGCCTCGGGCCGGTCGCCCGGGGGCCGCACCAGCGTCGAGTCTTCGTCCTTTGGGACGCCGTGATCGTTGGCGACGGCAGGATTTGCGTCGGCCGCAGCCATCGCAATCGTCTCCTCGGCGATCTCAGGCGTGCGGTCGGGATCGCTGAAGAAGCGGGCGAGGCCGAAGTCGAGCACTTTCACTCTCGGTGTCGTCCCGGGCGCCTCGCTCAAGAAGACGTTCGAAGGCTTGAGGTCGCGGTGCAGGATGCCGCTGCGGTGGGCATGCTCGAGAGCGCTCGCGATCTGCTCGAAGATCGGCAGCGCCGACGCTACTGGCAGAGCTCCGGAGCGCAGCCGCTCGGCGAGCGACCGGCCCGCGAGATACTCCATGACCAGGTACGGTATGCGTCGTGCGCCCTCGATGCCGAAGTCCGAGACTTCCACGACGTGGTCGTGGCGCAGGCGGCCGAGCGCTTCGGCTTCGCGCTCGAAGCGCTCCTGGAAACCGCGGTCCGTGCGGAAGCGAGGGCGCAGAATCTTGACCGAGACCAGGCGCTTTAGCCCCAGGTGCCGCGCTTTGTACACCCGGCCCATGCCGCCGCCGCCAACCCGGCGCAGCAGGTGGTACTTCCCATCGAGAACGGGAGATCCCTCGAAGACGGTTTCGAGCGGCGCCCCATCGTCAGGGCAGACCCGATGGCCATCCTCCAAACCTCGTTTACAGCTCAAACATTCCTTCATGGCAGCCAGCGAACCCTCGAACGGCAGTCGAAAGTTGAATGACGGCGCCTAATACATGCGCATTACCCTATAGCTTGCGGTCCCGCGACGGCCCGCGACTCGCCCCCGAGGAGTGTCCGCTCGTGGCATGCGCTGAAAGAGCGAGAAGCGTCTCTCATCACTTCCCACCCGTCCATGGGGTTGAAACGTATTTGGCGCGCTTTTGTTGCGCGGAAGTGGCATCGGGGAGCAGGGAAGTCGCGATCGAGGCCTTGCCGAGGGTGCCTCGAGCCGCGTCGTTTGGTATAAACAGACTCATCTGGAGAAACCCATCGCTCAGGACGGTAGCGCGCGAGTCAAAAGCGGCTTTGCCTTGCGCTTGTTGCGCGATTCGTCGACCCTTTCGACCAAGGAGAGATCGGAGCTGGCCACGAATCTTTCGCTGAGAATGGATCGCCGACTGCGGCGCCGTGGCGAGCTTTTCGAGCTCGAGGCTCGGCTCGAGCTTCCGGCGCGGATCGAACAACAAGATCTGGCGGATCTGGTGGGCGTGACGGCTGAGGAAGTGCCGTCGCGAGCGGTGCTGCTGCTGCAGCGCCCCGACGGGGGGCGCACTCTGGCGGCGGTAGCGAGCGGCGTCGAGGTGGCGGATACCGCTCTGGCGGTAGAGCCGTACCCGTCTAAACGAGGCTGGCGATTCCGCGGTCGTGAAGGACTGGGACGCTTCAGCCTGTGGGTCGGTGAGGGTACCGACAGCTTCGGGCCGCTGGAATTCACCGGCTGCCGTCTCGGCAGCGATCTGCCCTGGATCTTTGTCGAGGACTCCGAAGAGTCCGGCAGCTGGAGATTGCTCGCTGAGGGCTCGGTGCGCAGCCGTCATCAGCGGCTGGCCGTGTTTGCGCCGAGTGGCTGGCAGCTTGCGATCGGCGACGGTGAGGTCGAGCGGTTGGGCGAGGTCGCGGGCATCGCCGGCGAGCTCCACGAGGTCACCGGCACCCACTGGCTTCACGGGCCCGGCGCTCGCCATGTGCGGGTAGTCACGGGCCAGACGGTCGAGGACGCCTCGGAGTATCGGATCGTCGGTGAGACGTTTGGCTCCAGCGAGCGCTACTGCGGCGTGCCGCGGGTATTCGTGGTCGACACCGAGGGCTACCAGCGTCGCGCTACCGGCGTCGAGTGGCGGCCGGTGATGGCGGATTCGCTGACCCAGACGCCGGCCTGGCGACCGCTGGCCGAAGACTGTTTCGGCGAAGGCGAGCTGCGCATCACCGATGACGGCGGACTGCGGTTCCTCGATCGGATCGGCGTCGTGCCCGAGGCGCTGGAGCTCAGCCTCAAGCGCGCGGCGGGGGCCCGCCGCGGCAAACTCTTGCTGTCCGGGTTGACCAGTGCTGGGGTTTCCGTCGCCGAATCGGACGCGCTGCGGTGCGAAGTCACCAGCGACGGGCCGGTCTGTACCATCGAAGTCGAGGCCGAGCGCGGCGCCCCGGCGACCCTCGACCTGCGTTTGGCGTGGGATCGGCAGCGTCAGATCGCGCTGCAGGCTCCAGTGCCCGTCCGCGGCGTCGCCTTCGTCGGGCGGGAAGGGCGGTCATTCGAGACCGAGGAGCAGATTCCGGTCGATCAGCTGTCCGGCGTACGAGCGCTGGCGATCTCACTCGATCGCGGCGAGAGCTTCTCGTTGAACGCCCGCCTGCTGGCCGAGGACGTGACCTACGACGTCGAGCTCTACGAACCGATACCGCGCCTCGGCGACGGCTACTTCGAAGTCGATCTCGGCCTCTTCCAGGAGACGCTGCGGCGCATGCTGTCGGCCAGCCAAGAGATCGATGCCGAAGTGCGGGTGTGGGTCGAAGCCGATGGCGGTCCCTTGCCGCCGCGCCGTATCCAGGTGTCGCGTTTCGACGATCCCCTAGAGCTCGACGAAGCGAGCGGCGAAGCGTCGATCTCGGGCTCCCGCCCGGTCTCCGAGCTACGCATCGAAGCCCTGCCCCTGTGGCAGCCCGACGCGTCGCCCCTGGTGCTCGAACCGACCGCGAATGGCGAGACCTTCGCGTTCGACCCGGCGTCGCGCGATGCCGGTCCCTGGCTGCTGCTCGGCTGGGATGGCGACACCTGCCGATATCGACCGACGCTGTGGACGGTGGGCGATGAAGGCAAGCCGGTGCCGGACGACTCGCTGAGCCCACTGCAGCTCGCCATCCGCATCGGCGATCGCGGCCAGCGGCAAGCGGCGTTGGCGACCGAAGTGGCACGGTTGGCGAAGAGCCCCGGGGATCCGGGCTGGGCGCCGGTCCAGGGCAGCATCGAGCGTCAATACCTGCTGCCGGCGGCGACCTTCGAATTGCTGCGCGAGCTCATCGAGCATCCTGCGGCGGCGGTCGGCGCCCTGGTGCGAGCGGCCGACAAAGAACAATTCGGGCATGCCTGGACGGTGCTCGAGCAGCTGCCGTTCTCGTGGCGTTTGGTGCCGCTGCGCGCCTGGCGCCAGGCGGTCGAGGGGCTGCATCGTACGCGCGTCGAGGCGGACGGCGAAGCCCAGGCCATCGAAGCGCTGCGGGCGTTATTGGCGCGCATGGGGTCCCACCGTCCCTACCTCAAGACCGTCGCGGCCTGGCTGCGTCTCGAACTGCTCGGCGAGCCCGACCCTTCAGAGCTCGGCGCTCCCAACATCGTGCTCGAAGGCATCCTCGAAGCCGAGCGTCAGAGCCTGTTCTCCCGCGCCGCCGACCACTGGTGGCCGCGGGCTCCCCAGGCGCTCGAGTGGCTGACCCCTGAGGCCCGCATGCCCGACGCCCTCAGGCAGCAGCTGCGCGTCTCCAAGACCGTCTCCGCCTTCAAGCGTCCCGTCCTCAACGCGCCGCTTTTGGCAGCCTTCGCCAGCGCCCTCCACCTCCCCATGCAGCCCTTCTTCCTCTTCGACCTCCGCCGCCTACGCGCCTTCGACACCCGCTTCTTCGACGCCACCTACGAGAACGGCCTGCGGTTGGCGTTGGCGGGGTAGAGGGCTGAGAATCGGGCGCGGCCGCCGTGGAGCAAGAGCCCTGCCCTGCCTGCGGTGCCTTGGTGCCCAAGATGGAAGGCCCCGTGCACCGCTACATGGAGTCCTCACCGGGCTGCTGGTCGATGTATGGCGAAGTGCTGGCGCGGGAATACGCAGACGCGGCCTACAACGCCAACCACCGCCTCACCGTCGACGCCTACGCGGTCCAGCATCCCGGCCAGCCTTCGCGTCAAAGTATTCAATCCGTCGGCCTGCACCTGACCAGCCTATTTCTCGTCCTAGAGCGCGGCGTCCAGCTCGATGTCGCGACCGAGCACCTACAGCGGTTCGCCCGACACAAAGCCACCTTCCACCGCCTCGATCCTCCCGACGACCTCGGCTCGAAAACCATACGAGATGTCTGGGAAGCGGAAGGTCTCGAGGCCCATCTGAAGGCAGTTAGAGACTGGGCAGCATCGGCCTGGGCGGCCTGGGCAACGCATCATGGCCAGATCCGGGAGTGGGTGAGGCGGTTCGGTTGAAGTAGTGGTGAGTCAGAGATTCATGCCGAACTAAGCTAGTCTGGTCTAAGGCCTGCGAGCAGATAATCCTTACGGTTTCTAAGATCTGGCATCTAGATGTCTGTTATCTACTTCGTACACTGAAATCGAACACCTGATCGCCGCCGCCCCAAAAGCCGTAGATTGGTGTCGTTGTGCCTGCATAGTAGAAACAGTATTCGCCGTCTGGGAGTGGTTCGCGCGTTGTGACTTTAAAGATTCCATCTGAGACTTCTTCATAGTCGAAAGGGTGAATATCGTCGCCAGTAGCCCCAGTCTCCATGCTTCCCCAAGCTCCAATTCTTCCTAAAACAAGCTCTCTGTGCTGCTTCTTTTTCTTAACGGTAAATTCGGCCAGAATGAATTCGCCTGGGTTTGTATAGGTGCTCTGGCCTGCCATCTGCCCTTGTCCTTGAGTGCTTAGGCTACTTTCTGTCGCGTCGAAGTAGAAGTAGAATATAGGTTCTGAATCCAAGACAAGTCTGGCTTGGGTGCCCGTCAAGATACCTTTGCTTTTAGCTTTGACAGCTCCGTAGGTTAGAGCAGACTTCATGAAGCCACCGGTCTTCTTTTGGTTGTATCTCGATGGCTCTATTTTCTTAAGTGTCGTTTGCTCTTGGCTGGTTGTGTAGGAGTAGATGCCTGATTCATGAGCTGACAGTGGGTCGTTAGGGTCTTCTTTGGTTCGTTTGTTCTTGGTCGAGGATGCTGCGTTGATCATCTCAGATATTATGGCGCTAGAGACGCCGGCGTCTTTGAGTGACTTCAGGTTGTCAATATCTACATCAAAAGCACAGTTGGTATTCCGTATCTTTTCTATGACCACATCCTCGCCAAAGCCTAGCTCATGAAGGTCAACGATTGACTGGTTGGTTAGGGTCTCCTCGGTAGCTTGTTCTGCCTGCGAGGCGTTCAGTGGAGCTGTCATAGGGCTTGCGAATAGTATGGTTAAAGTTAGTGCTAGTATTCTGTAGAGCATTTCTGTACGTCCTATTCTTTGTGTGCAGTTCATTTTCTCTCTGCCGCAGCGGCCACTCTGTTGTATTGGATCAGGGTCCAGTGGCAATTCATAGGCCAGTGTCGATGACTCGACGATTTGGCGTGTCAGCAGAAATCTACTTTGCCTATCTGCTCTGCCTCCGTTCTAAAAAAGCGTGCCAGGTGAGGTTGCTTTCGTAACCTCGATCCTCTCTGCACTTGTATGAACAGTGGCTTCTCGCACAGTGGCGCTGTTGCGTCATGCGATGAGCTCCAGTGGCTAGTGAATAGACCACTCAAGAGCCCATCTTGCTGGAATCGGCGCGGAGCGTTTCCAGTGAAAGGCGTCGATGCCTTTGGCTCAATTTCGCAAGGCAGTCGACTAGCCGGTAGTTCGACGTGCCCGCGTGAATGTCAAGCGTACCGGCCGAGCCATATTGAATATTCTCAATGCAGAATAGATGTTCTTTGCTCGCCACGTGCGATCGGTGCATCCCTCACACTCCAAAGCAGAACCAAATGAAATGAGAAGTCAGTCTATCGTACATGATCCTATCTGCAGAAAGGAAGTCTCGATATCCCTGCCAAAAGGATGACCTCTACCTGCCTGACAATTTGGATTGCGGGCGAGTTGGGAACGGCCAGCCCCACCCTAACGCGACGAAGGCGCCATGAACGCGCCGAGGTCCATGACGGGTGTGCCTTCGGCTGGGGTGTATTCGAAGACGCCGGCGGGGAGATCTTTTTCGTCGACGAACTTCAGGTTGTTGAACACCATGGTGATGAAGGGCTGATCGCCCTCGGCGCGGACTTCTTTGGGGAAGCCGGTGCGCTCGTCGAGACGGAAGAGGAAGGCGGCGTCGGCGGCGGAGGTTAGGGTGCTGAGCTGGGAGCGGGTTGCTTCGGTGACTGTACCGCGCAGGGTGACGACGCCGCCCTCTTTGCCGACGACTTCGAAGTCCATGGTCTCGGTGAGGGTGCGGAGCTGGGCGACGGGGTCGAGGCTCGCCGGGTTCATGCCGCCGGTCGACTGGGCGAGCGCCGCCGCCTGCTCGAGCGCTACCTTGGTGACCTGCTTGCCGCCGAGCGCTGGATTCTCCATCTCGCTCCAGATCGTGGTGCCGTCGATCACGTTCAGCACTTTCATGGTCACCGGCCCGCTCGTCATTCCGGGAATGCCGCTCATCTGCAGCTCGAGCGACATGCGCGAATGGGTCTTGTCACCCTGGGTGATGCTGCCGTTCATGTTGCCGGAAACCTGCTGGCCCATGGCGTCGAGGTTGACGGTGGCGGTGTAGTCGACGGTGAAGGGCGCCTGCTCGTAGATCGACAGCAGCTTTTCGAGCCACTTCATCGCCTCCGGGCTCGACTCGGCATGAGCGGGAGCGGACAGCGGTATGATCAGTAGGCTAGCTAGCAAGAAGGCGAGCGGTGCGGGTCGTTTCATGGCGTCTCCTGGAGTTGAAGCCTCGGCGGCTGGCTAGGTCTGCTGTCGATCAGATCTACTGTCGATAGGTCTGCTGTCGATCCGGTCTGCTGGCGGTTATCGCCGCTCTCGATAGCTGAGTACGATCGAGTACCGCATTCAGGTTCGGCGACTGCCCGGAATGTCTCAGACACGGATTGTCTCAGACCTGGATTGTCTCAGATTCCAAGATGCCACACTCAAAGCAATCCTCGCAGGACCGCCGGCTCGACGGCTGGGGCTTTCTCGGCGAGAGCTTCGCCGCCTCACCCCAGCTGCTCGCCTGGCTCGGCGAGCGCCTGGGCAGCACGCAGCCGTTCCCGGCGCTCGATCCGCACGCCTTCGAGGCGCCGCCCGCGGCGACGCTGCCCGACCTGGGGTGCGCCGCCAGCGCCGCGACGCTCGACCGCCTGGCCCACGCCCGCGGCCGCGGCTTTCCCGACCTGGCCTGCCTGCGCTCCGGCGCACTGCCGCGCCTGCCCGACGCCGTGGTGCGGCCGCAAGACGAGGCTGAGCTCGAAACGGTGCTCGCCGCGGCGGGGCGCGAAGGGCTGCGCCTCATCCCGTGGGGTGGCGGCACCTCGGTGACGGGTGGCGTCAACCCGCCCATCGATCCCGCGCCGGTAGTGGTCGTCGACCTGGAGCAATTCAGCGGTCTCGAAGGGCTCGATACCGTCTCAGGCCTCGCCACCTTCGGCGCCGGCTCTACCGGGCCGGTGATCGAGACCGCGCTGGCAGCCGAGGGCTGGACCCTGGGGCACTTCCCGCAGTCCTGGGAGCTGTCGACCCTCGGCGGCTGGATCGCCACCCGCTCGGCGGGCCAGGAATCCCTCGGCGTGGGACGCATCGAGAACCTCGTCGCCGGCCTCGAGCTGGTCGCTCCGGCGGGTCGCGTGACGCTTCCGACGCTGCCGGCCAGCGCCGCGGGCCCCGATCTGCGCCAGCTGGTGCTGGGCAGCGAAGGACGCTTCGGCGTCATCACCCGCGCTACCGTCCGGGTCCATCAGAAGCCGGCTTGCCAGCGGGTGGAGGCGGCGCTGGTGCCGGATTGGGAGAGCGGCGTGGCGGCGGCTCGGGCACTGGTGCAGGGCGGCGTGCCGCTGCGGCTGCTGCGGCTGTCCGACGCGCCCGAAACCCAGGTGGCGATGGCGGTGGGGCTGGCGCGCCGCCGGTTCGCCGGCCTGGCGCGAGGCTGGCTGAAGCTGCGCGGCATCGGCGACGGCAGCTGCCTGCTGCTGCTCGGCGCCAGCGGCAGCCACGCCCACGCCGAGGCGACGCTCGAAGCCGCCCGCACTGTCACCCGGCCCCACGGCGTGGTGTGGCTGGGCGCTGGGCCAGGCCGCCACTGGCTGGCCGACCGCTTCCGCCACCCCTACCTGCGCGACTCCCTGTTCGACGCCGGCTACGCCACCGAGACGCTCGAGACCGCGGTGCCGTGGTCCGGCGTCGACCGCGTCTACCGGGCGGTGGGTGAAGCCCTCGCCGAGCCCGCTGCCGCAGGCGAGCGGCCGACGCCGGTGCTGTGCCACCTCTCGCATCCCTACCGCGACGGCGTCTCGCTCTACTTCACCTTCTTCTTCCGGTGCCCGCCGGACGCCGACTCTGCCGTCGCCCGCTGGGCGCACCTCAAGCGTCGCGCCAACGACGCCATCGTGGCCGCCGGCGGCACCCTCAGCCACCATCACGGCATCGGCGCCTGGCACGCGCCGTGGTACCCGCAGGAGACCTCGGAAGGCGGCTTCCAGGTGCTGCGCCGCGTGGCCGACGAGCTCGACCCCCACGGCGTCCTCAATCCCGAGGTTCTGCTCGATCGGACGGACCGGTTGGAGCAAGATCGGTTGCAAGCCGGCCGCTCCGACACCTGAGCGGCGCGATCCGATGTTTCATCCTTCCTGGCGGCGACAGGCTCTAGCCGAGCTCGAGCGCCCGTTCGATCTGGTGGTGCTCGGGGGCGGCATCACCGGCTGCGGCATCCTGCTCGACGCCGCCCAGCGCGGCCTGCGCGTGCTGCTGATCGAGCGCGACGACCTCGCCAGCGGCACCTCGTCGCGCTCTTCGAAGCTGATCCACGGCGGCCTGCGCTACCTCAAGCAGCTGCAGCTCCGGGTGACGCGCGACTCGTGCCGCGAGCGCGACCTCCAGATCGCCCTCAATCCCCACCTGGTGACGGCACAGCGCTGGATCTATCCGTCCTACGAGGACGACGGCACGCCGGCGTGGACCGTTGAGCTCGGGCTCCGGATCTACGATCGCCTGACCCGCCTGCCGGACAAGCACCGCCGCCTCGACCCCACCGACCTCGACGAGCTGGCGCCGGGGCTCGCGCGCCGCGGGCTCGACCGCACCCTGTCCTACCTCGACGCGCGGGTCGACGACGCTCGCCTCACTCTGGCGGTCGCCGCCACCGGCGCCGCCTACGGCGGCACCGTGCTCACCCGGGCCGTACTCGAAGCGCCGCTGCACGACGCCGGCGGCCGACTGTGTGGCCTCGTCGTGCGTGATCTCGAGCAGCCCGAGAGCAGTGGAAGTGGACACAACGCGACTCACCGGGTGGAAGCGGCGCTGATCGTCAACGCCGCCGGCGTATGGGTGGATCGCGTGCGCCACCAGCTGGGCTTCGAAGGCTCCCGCGTCCAGCCGTCGCGAGGCTCGCACCTGGTGCTGCCGGCCGCCAAGCTGCCGCTATCGGCAGCCGTCACCGCCCGCGCTCCGGACCGCCGTCCCGTCTTCTTCATCCCCCACCCCGAGGGCGTGCTGGTCGGCACCACCGACCTCTTTCACCACGGCGAGCTCGACGACCCCCGCCCCACCGAAGCCGAGGTCGACTACCTGCTGAGCGCCGTCAACAGCGCCTTCCCCGACGCCGGCTTGGGCTGGCAAGATGTCCTCGGCACTTTCGCCGGCCTGCGTCCCGTGCTCAGCCACGGCCACGACGACCCCTCCAAGGCCAGCCGCGAGGAGGCCATCTGGCACGAGCGCGGCCTGCTGTCGGTGGCCGGCGGCAAGCTCACCACCTGGCGGGCGATGGCCGAGCAGGTGGTGGATCGCGCGTTGACCCTACTGCCCCCCGAGCGCGTCCGGTGGACGTCACCCTGCGCTACCGCCGGCACGCCGCTGGCGGGCCTGGCGCCGGCCGATTTAGCGGCGCGTCTCGAGCACGCCGAAGCGCTCGAGCCGACCGTCGCCGAGGGTCTCGCGCGACGCCTCGGTGCTGGCGCCTGGAGCGCCCTGGCAGGGGCGGATGGAGACCCGCGCGAGCTGCGGCCGATCGTAGACGGCAGCGACCTGTGCCGGGCCGAAGTTCGCGCCCACCTGCGCGGCGGCGCCGTGCTCCACCTGTCCGATCTCCTGCTGCGTCGCGTGCGCCTCGGCATGTGGCAGCCGGCCCTGGCCGACGAGCTGCTGCCGCACCTCGAGTCGACGATCCGTCACGAGCTCGGCTGGACCGCTGAGCGCTGGGACGCCGAGTGCGCCCGCTACCAGCGCGCCGCCGAGGCCTGGCAGCCGCGGGGCATCGTCGGCGCGTCGTCTTCCGCCGAGCCTGGAGGATGAGCGGCGGCGAAGCGAGTGGGCTTCACACGACCGTTGTCGTCAACCCGGCGGCCGGCGGTGGTCGGGCGGGTAGCGTATGGCGCGAGCTGCGTGCCGCCACCCCTGAGCTCGCAGGCGCCGTCACCCTCGAAGCGGCGGACGCCGAGTCTTGCCGTCGTCAGCTCGCCCAAGCCCTGCAGCGCGGCACCGAGCGCGTGCTGGTGGTAGGCGGTGACGGCACCGCCCACCTGGCGGTCAACGTGCTGCTCGCCGAAGACTTTGGAGACCAAGTGGCCTTCGGTCTGGTGCCCGCCGGCACCGGCTCCGACCTCGCCCGCAGCCTCGGCCTGGCGTCGCGTCCGGCGGCGGCGCTGCGCCAGGTACTCGCCGCCGAGCCGCGGGCGATCGACGCACTGCGCGTGACGCCTGTTGGCGAGACGCCGCGCTACGTCGTCAACATCGCCTCTGCCGGCCTGTCCGGCGCCGTCGTGCCGGCGGTCAACGCCAATCCGCGCCGCGGCCACCTGACCTACCTCAGCACCACCCTGAGCGCCCTGCTGCGCTACCGTCCGGTAGCCTGCCGCATCGAGGTCGACGGTGAGCCCTTCGCCGACGATGCGCCGTTTCACGGCGGCTTCTTCCTCGCCGCCTTCGCCAACGGCCAGTACTTTGGCAAGGGCATGCGCGTCGCACCCCAGGCCCGGATCGACGACGGCCCCCTGAGCGTCGTCGTCATCCCGCCCGTCCCCCTCTGGCACCTGCCCTACCGCATGCCGCAGTTCCTCACCGGCCGCCACGTCACCCTGCCCATCGTGCGCACCGCCCGCGCCCGCCGCGTCCGCCTGACGCCGGCCGCCGGTTTCCCGCCCTTCGACGTCGACGGCGAGAGCCTGCCCGCCGGCCCGGCCGAAATCCACGTGCTGCCGTCGGCTCTGCGTGTCCTGGCACCGGCGTCGAAGACGATCTGAGCGGGGTGTTGATGTGCCGCTGCCTTACAACAAAGATCACAAAGAGCGGTCGCGTGATCTCCGAAACAGCATGACACCAGCAGAGCAGCTCCTCTGGAGCAGGATCCGGAAGAAACAAATCCTGGGGCTGCAGTTCTACCGGCAGAAGCCGATACATCAGTACATCGTTGACTTCTACTGTCCGAAGGCAAGTTTGGTTGTCGAAGTTGATGGAGGACAACACTGGGAGCCAGATCATGCCGAGGCAGACCACCAGCGTGACAAAGTGCTGGAGCAGTTGAACCTGAAGGTACTGAGGTTCTCCAACCTTGAAGTCCTGAAGCAGCTCGATTCGGTGGTGGAGCAGATCTATGAGATCGCAAGTCAGCGTCTAGAACGCTATTCGGATTGATTTCCCCTTTCAGAAAGGGGACCGAAGGAGAGCTCTGCCTGTCCGGGCTAGCCGTATTGCAGATTGCCGAGCCTTGGTGGACCAGGGGAGAGAATCCCCCACCAGCTCCCCCATTTCCAAAGGGGGAGGGCCAGAGCGCGTTTCAATCATTTGCGCCATCGCGCGCAGCTT
>JBCCEE010000208.1:0-13632 GCA_039030415.1 Acidobacteriota bacterium | reverse complement strand
ATGGCGATGTGCGCTCTCGATGCGGTGGCCGCCGGGCAGATCACAGCTCGCGTGCGGGTGACCGGCGGCGATCTCAGCCAGCTGGCACTGGCCAAGCTGAGGGCGGGACGCTACACCGAACGCCAGCTCGCCGACGTTCCACCCAGCCCTCGCCGGCGCTACTTTCAGCTCGCCACCGCAACGCCACGAGACCTGGCGCCACCGGAGCTGGCGAAGCCGAACGTCTTTCGCGTCACCGAGACGCTGCACTCGACCGTGCTCGCCCAGCCCTGGAATCTCTGCCGGCCCGAGACCTTTCATCCTGAACCCCAGGACATCATCTTCTGTCAGAACCTGCTGATCTACCTGCGACGGGACGCCCGTCCCGAGCTGGTGCGGCGGCTCGGCACCTGCCTGCGACTCGGCGGTTACCTCTTCCTCGCCCCCGGTGAGGTCCTGGGCCTACGCCTCGCCGGCCTCGAGCGGTTCGACGTTCCGGATTGTCTGATCTACCAGCGGGTCGCCTGACCCCAAGAGCTACCCGATAGGACCCCCTCCATGGCCCAAAACATCGACCGCGAAGTGATGCTCGGCTTTGTCGAAGAAGCGCGCGGCTACCTCCCCCGGATCCTCGAAGGCATCGATCAGCTGAGCCGGGATCCACAGGCTGGCCAGCAGCTGGAAGAAACGCACCGCTTGACCCACAGCATCAAGGGGGCGGCGAGCATGCTGGGGTTGTCCGGTCTCGCTCACATCGCCTACTTCCTCGAAGAAGCGCTCGAGCAGATCGCCGCTGGCCAGCTGGTGGCCGACGCCGATGCTGCCGAAGTGTTGAGCGACACCGCCGCAAATATCGGCCGCTATCTCGATCAGCTGGCGGCCGGCCATCCTGAAGAGCGGCCGCTGGTCGCTCAAGTCGTGCAGGCCTTCCGTCGCCTGCGGGGGCTGCCGGAAGCCGGTGACGAAGCCGAGATCGAGCGCCTCTGCCCCGCCGATGCATCGTCCTCGCCAGCACCAGCGCCCAGCGCGCCGATAGCGAAGTCTCAGCCAACGCCGCCATCACCCCCAGCGCCAGCCTACGAGCTCGACGACGCCGCCCCTTCCGCCGATCTGCTCGAGGCCTTTCGCGACGAGGCCGCCGATCACCTCGCCAAGGTCAGCGCCGGCCTCAGGCAGCTCGAGCAAGATCCCGGCGACCCGGCGCCGCTACGCGTTGTACGGCGCACCGTCCACACCCTCAAGGGAGCCGCCGCCATGGTCGGGCGTCCGCGCTGCGCCGGCCTTGCCCATCGCATGGAGGATCTGCTCGACCATCTGCACGACGCCGAGGCCGCGCCCGACGCAGACCAGTTGAAGCTGCTCTTCGCCACCACCGACGCGCTCGAAGACCTCACCAGCGCGGACCCGGGCGCCCAGCCCTCGCTCGAGCTCGAAACGCTCTACGACCAGTACGACGCCATGCTCGGCACCCCCCGCAGTCCGACGGACGACGCCGGTGAACTGCGCTCGGCCCTCGGCTCACTCGGCGAAACGCCGCTACTGGATCTCACCGAGACCGCCCCCCAGCCGGAGGCCAGTACGCCCGCGCCGGCCGGTCAGGGTCCGATGGTGCGCGTGCCGATCGCGCGGCTCGACGAGGTGGTGCGCCTGATCAGCGAGCTGGTGGTCAGCGGCTCGGAGTTCGAGCGCCATTTCCAGCAGCTGAGCCGAGAAGTCGCCGAGCTCGGCCTCTCGACCGACCGGTTGAAACGACTCTCGCACCGCTTCGAATCCGACTACGAGGCCTTCGCTCTCACACAGTCCCAGGAGCCGCTGGCGTTCGCTGCCGGCAGCGCGGGTCCCGCGCTGGAGCCAAACTCGGGGACGACGCTCCAGGGGTTGCCGATGCGGCCAGTATCGATGCAGCCGATCGCGCTGTCATCGGGGGCGTTGAGCTCGGCCCAACTGCTCGGACACACGGAGTTTGACGAGCTCGAGCTCGATCGCTACACCGAGCTGCACCGCGTATCGCGTCAGCTGAGCGAGAGCAGCAACGATCTCGGCACCCTGGAGAGCGGCCTCAGCCACCGGCTAGGCGACTTTGAAGGCTATCTCAGCCGGGTATCGCGACTGACCGGTGAGATCCAAGACAAGCTCATGCGCCTGCGCATGGTGCCGCTAGCTCAGCTCGCGACCCGCCTGCACCGCACGGTGCGGGTCACCGCGGAAAAACAGGGCAAACAGGCCACGCTGGTGATCGAGGGCGAGAATACCGCCCTCGACAAGACCGTGCTCGAAGAGATCAGCGATCCCCTGCTGCACCTGCTGCGCAACGCCGTCGACCACGGCATCGAGCCGCCGTCGCTGCGCCGCGTCCTGGGCAAGCCCGAGCGCGGCCAGATTCGTCTGCGGGCCTACCACCAGGGAACCCAGGTGGTGATCGAGGTCAACGACGATGGCGGAGGCCTCGACGAAGACAAGCTGCGCGCCAAAGCCGTCGAGGCCGGCTGGGTGTCGGAGACCGAAGCGGCACAAGCGGCGCCGGAAGCCCTGCACCAGCTGATCTTCGAGCCGGGATTCAGCACCGCCACCGAAGTCAGCGAGGTGTCGGGACGCGGCGTCGGACTCGACGTCGTGCAGGCGGTCGTCCATCGCCTCGAGGGCACGCTGGCGGTGCATTCGGCTCCCGGCCGTGGCATCACCTTCATCATTCGCCTGCCGCTGACTCTGGCGGTGATCCGAGCCGTCATGGTGCGCAGCGGCGATCAAACCTACGCCCTACCGCTGTCGCCGGTACGCCAGATCCTGCGGCTCGAAGAACACGATCTCGAACAGCTGGGAAAGGATCCCGTGGTGAGGGTTCGTGATCAGGCCTACCCGGCGGTGCGACTGCACGAAGTGCTGGGGCAGCCAGCCAGCACTGAGGCGGACCAGCGACGAAACCCGGCCTTGATCCTCGACCTCGGCGAGCGCAGCATCGCTCTGCTGGTCGACCGCATCGTCGAAGCGCGCGACGTCGTGGTCAAGAACCTCGGCAGCCTGCTACAGCGCGTGCCGGCGGTGACCGGCGCCACCCTGATGGGCGACGGTAGCGTCGTGCTGATCCTGAATCCGCAGCAGCTGGGCGGCGTCGAAGCTCCCGCCGAGCCCAGGCTGAGGCCGACCACGCAAGCGCCCGAGCCGCGCCGCCGGTCGCTCGACGTCATGGTCGTCGACGACTCGGTCAGCGTCCGGCGAGTGCTGTCCAACCTGCTGCGCGGCCAAGGCTGGAATCCGATCACCGCCCGCGACGGCGTCGAGGCCCTCGAGACGCTGCAGCGTCAGCCCCAGCTGCCGGCGGCCATGCTGCTCGACATCGAGATGCCGCGCATGGACGGCTACGAGCTCACCGCCACCCTGCGGGCGCACGACATCTATCGTGAGCTGCCGATCATCATGCTCACGTCG
The DNA here is from genome assembly GCA_039030415.1 of Acidobacteriota bacterium. Taxonomy (GTDB): domain Bacteria; phylum Acidobacteriota; class Thermoanaerobaculia; order Multivoradales; family J023; genus JAAELT01. The sequence continues at coordinate 10,227 of JBCCEE010000208.1, read as the reverse complement.
CGCTCCGGCGACAAGCATCGCCAGCGCGCGTTCGAGATCGGCGCCACCGAATACCTCGTCAAGCCCTATCAGGACGAGGTGCTGATCAACCTCCTGAAGCAGCTCAGCGGAATCTCTGGGATCGACGGCTAAACGGCACCATGAGCTCTCCGATTCAGGTGCTGATCGCCGACGATTCGCCGTCGGTGCGCCGCCTGCTCACCGCCTACCTCGACCGCGAGCCGGACCTGGAGGTGATCGCCGCGGTAGCCGATGGTGAGCGCGCGATCCGAGGGGTCGAGCAGCACCAGCCCGACGTCGTCACCCTGGACGTCGATATGCCGGGATGTGACGGCCTCACGGCGCTGCGCCGAATCATGGCCAGCCGGCCGACGCCGACGGTGATGATCAGTGGCGTTGGCAGCCGCGCGGCGGATCAAACCTTTCGAGCGCTGCAGGAGGGCGCGGTGGATTTCGTGCTCAAATACAGCTCGCAGCACCCGTGCGACGCCGAGGTCCTGCGCCTCGAGATCGTCTCAAAAGTGCGCGCCGCCGCCCGGGTGCGGACGATCCGCAGTCTCGAGCGTGGCAGTCTCGAGCGCGGCCAGCGTTCGAAGCCCGCAGCCGGCGGTTTGCCGGCGGCAGCGGGCGAGGCCAGTCCCAACCCTCTGGCCCTCAGCACCGGCGTGGTGGTTATCGGCGCCTCGACCGGCGGTCCGGTCGCCCTGCGACACCTGCTGGCGCGCATTCCCCATGATTTCCCGCAGCCGATCGTCATCGTTCAGCATATCCCCGGCTCCTTCACGCCGGTGCTGGCCGCCCAGCTCGCTCGCCACACTGAGCTGGAAGTGCAGCCGGCGGCGGACGGCGAGCCGCTCACGCCTGGCGTCGTGCTCGTAGCACCAGGAGACGTCCACCTGCTCCTCGCCTCGGACGGCCGCGTCCACCATCACGACGGCCCCGCCATCCACGGCCATCGGCCGGCGATCGACATCACTATGCAGTCGGCGGCGCGCGCCTTCGGCGCCCGCACCGTCGGCGTGCTGCTGACCGGCATGGGCAGCGATGGAGCCGACGGTCTGCTCGCGATCCGCGTTGCGGGTGGCCGCACCTTTGCCCAAGACGAGGCTTCGAGCGTCGTTTGGGGCATGCCGCAGCGCGCCAGCGAGCGCGGCAGCGTCGACCAGCTGGCACCGCCGGACGAGATCGCCCAAGCGTTGATGCAAACTGCCGATCCCGCCTTCACGCAGTCCCCATTTTCCCAGCCCCAGGTCCTTCCAACATGAGTGCAAACCCTCCGCTTCCGGTCCGTCATCGCTTCCTACCCTGCCAGGTCGGCGAGGTTCGCCTGGCCTTTGACGTCTCGCTGCTGGCCGGCATTAGGCGCTCCGACAACGTCCAGCGCAACCCCGTTGCCGACGGTCCGGCCGGCTGGCTGCTCGACGACGGCGAGGTACCGGTGATCGACCTCGGCACCTGGCTGGGAGTATCTTCCCACTTCCAGCAGAGCAGCGCCGGCGGCGCCAGCCGCGTGCTGGTGTTCAATCACGGCGAGACCCCGCGCGGCCTGCTGGTCGACGCTTCCGGGCGAGCCCGCGACGTCCAGGACGGCGAGCTGCGAGCCCTACCCAAGGTGGTCGGCAATCTCTCGCACCTCGGCATTCGCGGTATCTGGACCTCGGACGACAGACCCTGGCTGGTGCTCGACTCGAGCGCACCCTCACTCATCGACCGCCAGCCGGCACCGCCGGATGCAACCCCGTCGGACACAGCCAGGCCTGAGCTGGACTCGGCGCTATCCTCGGGTGTCTCGCCGGCCGCGGGCTCCAACGCGCAGCCGGTCTCCGCTACCGCCCGGGCCGGCGCGGGCGGCCGCATGCTGCTGTTCGCCACCCGTGAGAGCCAAACCTTCGCGCGCCCGGTGAGCTTTGGCCTCAGCATCACCCAGGTGCTGGAGGTGGCGGCTTTGCCCTCACTCGATCCGGTCCCCGGCGCTCCCGGCTTCGTCCTTGGTCTGGCGATGTGGCGCGACGAGCCGCTGCCGGTAATCGACCTCGACAGTCGCCTGGGTTGGGCTAGCGGTGCCGGCCGCCACGAGCGCATGCTGGTCGCGCGGGCGGCAGACGGCTCGCTCCTGGCGCTCGCCGTGCACGGCGCCCTGCGCATGCTGCGCCTGCCAGTTCCCCATCGGCCCAGCCAGCTCGACTTCAACCAGTCCCTGGCGCTCGGCGTGTTCGAGCTCGAAGCGGAGACCCTGATCCTGCCGGATCTGGCGCAGCTGTCTCAGCTCTCGCCGCCCGCACAGCTCTCGCAACCCGTACAGCCGGACGGAGCTGCGTAGATGGCCAAGATTCTGCTCGTCGACGACGCTGAAGATATTCTGTTCCTGCTCGAGCAGAGCTTCAAGCATTCCGGCCACGCCGTACTGTCCACCACTGACCCGCGCCGCGTGCTGCCCATGTCCCGCACGGGACGCTTCGACGCCATCGTGCTCGACGTCATGATGCCCGAGATCTCCGGCTGGACCCTGCTCGAAAAGCTGCGCGCTCAAGCCGAGACGCGCGAGACCCCAGTTGTTCTGCTGACCGCTTTGAGCTCGGTCGAAGACCGGGTCCGCGGCCTGCGCAGCGGTGCCGATGACTACCTGACCAAGCCCTTCGAGCCTGCCGAGCTGATGGCTCGCATCGAAGGCCTGATCCAGCGTCGTGCCAGTACCGCGGCGGCCCTTCAGGGTCAGCTCGAAGAGCATCCCGTGCAGGAAGTCCTGCAACAGCTGGAGCAGGGTCGCAAAACCGGTAGGCTCGAGCTGACGTCGAGCAGCCACTCCGCTCGGGTCTGCCTGCGCGAAGGTCGCATCGTGCTCGCCGAGCACGGCAGCTTGGAAGGCGAGGAAGCGCTGCTCGAGATGCTCGCCCTCGAGTCCGGGCGGTTTCGCTTTCATCCTGGAGCGCGCCACGTCGACGACGCCGGGCTCGCTCTGACCGTGTCGCCACTGCTGATCCGCGCCGCCTGGATCGATGACGAGCTGCGCAAGCGGCAGCACCTGCTGCCGTCCGCAACGACGCCAATGGCACTCGTCGCGACCACCCCCAAGGTGCCCGAAGACCTACCGCGACTGCCGATCGCCCGACTGATAGCCGCCTTTGCCGAGGCCGACGGCTCCCGTCTCGAAGACCTGGTGACGCGCTGCCGGGTGGCCAGCAACCGAGTGTATCTAGCGGTGGCCTGGCTGCTGGAAGAAGGCACGATTCAGCCCCTCGCGCCCTCCACCGGCACGAGCCCGCACGCGCTGCCGATCGCGGCAGCCGCTGCGCCCGCTGAAGACTCTAGCGCGGGAGACCCTAGTGCCGCAGACCCTAGCGCCGCAGGCTCTAGCGCAGAGGACGATGGGTGGGGGCCGCTCTTCCCCACTTCCGGAGCGCTCAAGATTGAAGACCGGCTCGAAGATCTCGATATCGCGCTGCGCGAATTTTTGCAGGCCGCCCTCAACCGGGGCGTGCCGCTCGACGCGGTCAAATTGGAGGTGCTGTGCGAGCGCAGCGCCTGGCTGCCGAGCATGGAGGTGCTGGCGAGCATCCCCAAGGCGTTCCTCAGCATGCCGCCGCTCTCGATCGGTCGCCCGTTCCGCTGCACGCTAGAGCACCCGGCGGGCGACCTGGCCATCAGCTGGGCCCCGATGCCCGAGCACGGCCAGCCGACTCAGGACTCTCTGCCCGCACCCGACGCAGCTGGCCTCGTGCTCTGGCTGGGCTCGGAATGGTCGGGTGACAAGCTCGACCGAGTCGGCTCGCAGCTGGTGGCCAACGCGCCGGCGGCGGCCGCCGCCATCTTGACGACCGACTCATCCCTGCTCGGCTCCTGCTCTCCAGCGCTATCGCAGGACCCGCGCTGGCGCATTCCGCTGAACCCGCCCATGACCTTCGATCAGCTCCTGCTCGAGCTGGCTCAGGCCGACCCGCTGACGATGGACGACCTGGATGCCTGATCTCCATCCCATCCTGCTCGATACTCTGAGCGACGCGACCGCCAGCTTCGACACCGAGCACTGCCTGCGCCAGGTCAGCACAGCCTTCACGCGACTCTTGGGCTACGGCTCTAAAGATCTTGGAGCGCTGAGATTCAGCGACTTTGTCCACCACCGCCATCACCGCGAGCTCGGTCAGCATCTGGACGCCCTCAGCACGCCTTCCGCACCCTCACTGCCACGCTCTCTCGAGCTAACCTGCCTGGCTCGAGACGGTCGCGAGACCGACCTCGAATGCCGTCTCGAGCTCGTTTCGCAGGCCGAAGGCGCTCACACCTACCGCGCTGTCTTCGTGGATCCGGTGACCGTCGAGATCACTCAGCGCGTCCAGCGCCAGTTCATCTCATTGATGCACCACGAGCTCAAGACGCCTCTGACCTCGATTGTCGCCTCCGCTCGCCTGCTCGATGCCGACACCGACAAGGCGGCTCGTCCCGATCATGCTCGACTACTAGACATCTTGAACCGCAACACCAGTCGCCTGGAGCGCCTGATCGAGAACCTGCTCGATCTCCAGCGCCTGGCCTACGGCGAGATTTCCTATCGCCTCGAGCCGGTCGAGCTCGGCTCCGCCCTCAGCGAGGCGTCGCAGCATCGCAGCCCGCAGCAGCCTCACCTGAGATACCGGCTCGAGCTCGAGCCGTTGCCCGAGCATTGGGTGCTGACCGATCGCAAGCGGCTGATCCAAGTGCTCGAAGAGATGCTCGAGAACGCTCCCCGCTTTGCCTGGAAAGGCCGATTCGTCCGCATCGGTCTGGCTTTGGGACAAGGTGCGACACGGATCGAGCTGACCGGCGAGCGCCTCAAGCGTCCTGCTAGCTCCCTGGTCGAGGAGCCACCGCCCCGACCCATCGGTGAGCCGATCGAGGATCCCACCGCATCGGAAGTCGCGCCGGCGGGTATCGGCCTGACTCTGGCCCAGGAAGTGCTGGCCGGTATGCAGGCCAAGCTCGAAGTCGACGACCGCGCCGCCGGCGGTGCCCGCGTCACCATTCACCTTCCCAACGCCTCCCAAGCGCCGTCTGACCCTGAAACGGGTTCTAGCTGAGACATGGCGAAACCGCTCGGGCTGCCGTAAGATGGCATAAATAAAGGCCGTGCTAGACTTCGCAGCAAAACTGGAGACCCGATGATGAAGCGCTCGACTCTCTTACTGTTCGGACTCTCCCTCAGTCTGCTGCAAGTCGCCCCTGCGATAGCCGACGATGGCGAGCCAATCCACGTAGACAAGACCTTTGCCGAGGCGGTGGCGAGCGGCAAGCTGACGGTCGCTCTGCGCCATCGATTCGAGACGGTCGATCAAGACGGCTTCGCTAGTAACGCCGAGGCTTCCACCCTCCGCACCACCGTCAGTTACGGCTCGGCGCCGTATCGCGGCTTTCGATTCTTCGTCGAGGCCGAGAACGTCACCGCCATCCCTGACGATGATGACTACAACAACGCCGGCGGCGGCAGCCTCAACAACGGCGTCAGCGATCGGCCGGTGGTGGCCGACCCCGAGCTGACCCAGCTCAGCCAGGCGTTCATCGAGATGGTGATCTCCGAAACCACGCTCCGCGCCGGCCGCCAGGAGATCAACCTCGGCAATCAGCGCTTCGTCGGCGCGGTCGGCTGGCGTCAGCACCATCAGAGCTTCGACTCTTTCTCGGTGCTCAACAAGTCGAGCAAGCACCTCGCGATCTCGTACCACTATCTCGACCGGGTTCATCGCATTTTTGGCGATCGCCTGGACATGAGCTCCCACCTGCTGCACGCCAGGTTCATGCTCGGCGCCCAGGACAAGCTCACCGCCTATGGCTACCTGCTCGACTACGACGACCTCGTCGCTCTCTCGACTCAGACCATAGGCCTGCGCTGGTCCGGGCATCGCGCCAACAACTGGGCCCGCACCTCCTACGTCTTCGAGGCGGCGATTCAAGAAGACGCCGGCGACAACCCCAACCGCGTCGACGCCGAATACCTGCACGCCGAGTTGGCCAGCGGCACCAAGGCTTTCACCGTCACCGCCGGTTACGAGTCCCTCTCCGGCTCACCCGAAGATGGAGCCTTCGCCACTCCCCTCGCCACCCTCCACAAGTTCAACGGCTGGGCCGACAAATTCCTTCGCACGCCCACCGAAGGCCTCGTCGATCTCTACCTCGGCCTCGGCGGCGCCGTCGGCAAGAAATTCAACTGGAAGCTCATTTACCACGATTTCCAGCCTGAGGGTGACGGCGACGACTACGGCACCGAGCTCGACCTGCTGGCGGTCTTCAAGGCGCGTAAAGGCCTGACGTTCGGCTTGAAGACCGCGTTCTACGAAGCCGATGCCTTCGCCACGGACACCGAGAAGTTCTGGTTCTGGACGGCGTACAAGTTCTCTCGCTGAGCCGGTCGCTACGCCCTTGTCGCATCCCTTGGCCTGGGATGCCAGACTGGAATAACGGGAGAGCAACGCTCGCTGCGCTTCTCTTGGTTCAGCTGTGGGTCCCTCCCCCGACTGCAGCCCAAGAAGAAGGCCCAGCCTTCGTGCTTCAAAACGGCCACAGCAGCGCGATCAGGTCCCTAGCCATTTCGCCGAATGGAGAGAGTCTGGCGTCGGGTAGTGATGATCGAACCGTGAAGCTCTGGCAGGTGGAAACGGGCAAGCTGATCCGAACGCTCGAGGGGCACACCGAAGGCGTCAACTCTGTGGCCTTCTCGCCCAATGGACGACTCCTGGCCTCCGGCAGCGGATCGGTTCCCCGCGGACCGAATACCGTAAAGCTGTGGGAGGTGGCAACGGGCAATCTGCTGCGCACGCTCGAGGGACATCGTGGCTTCGTGAAGAGCGTGGCCTTCTCGCCCAATGGACGACTCCTGGCCTCAGGAGGTGTCGAAGGAACGGTGAAGCTTTGGGAAGTGGCAACGGGCAAACTGCTACGGACGCTCGAGGGACACGGTGGCTCGGTAAAGTCTGTGGCCTTCTCCCCGGAAGGCCACAGTCTCGCCTCAGCCAGTGACGATAGCACCGTGATGCTGTGGGACCTGGCGACGGGCACGCGGGTCAATACGCTCGAGGGGCACACCGAAGGCGTCAACTCCGTAGCCTTTTCTCCGGCAGGCCAGAGTCTCGCCTCGGGCAGTAACGATAGAACGGTGAGGCTGTGGGAAGCGGGCACCGGTCGGCCGCTTAGGACCCTCGAAATGCATGAGAGCTACGTCACCTCCGTGGCTTTCTCGCCGGAAGGCCGGAGACTCGCCTCTACGAGCTGGGACCGAAAAGTCGGTGTCTGGGAGGTGAGAACCGGCAAGCTGCTGCGGATCTTTGTGAAGCACAACAGTTTTGTCACCTCGGTTGCCTTCTCGCCGGATGGCCAAAAACTGGCCTCTGGAGATGTGTCGACCCGAGTCAAGCTGTGGGAGGCAGAAACGGGCCAGGTAAATCTAACGCTCGAGGGTCAGAGCAACGCGATCAGGTCGGTGGCCTACGCACCGGGAGGTGAGACTCTGGCCGCCGCAAGTGCCGATCGCAGCGTGAAGCTGTGGGACGTGAAGACCGGTAAGCTGATCCGAACGTTCGAGAGGCACAACCGGGCCGTCGTTGCCGTAGCCTTCTCACCGGATGGCCGGAAGTTGGCCTCTGGAAGCGACGATAGAACCGTGAGACTGTGGCAGGTCAGTACGGGTGAGATGCTTCAGAGACTCGAGGGGTTCAAGGCATCCGCGGTCGCGGTAGCCTTCTCACCTGACGGGCAGTCCCTGGCCACAGGAAGCGTCGACCAAACGTTGAAGCTGTGGGACGTGCAAACCGGCGAGCAGCTGCGAACGTTCGAGGGACACGGCAGCTCGGTGTTCTCCGTGGCTTTCTCTCCCGACGGCGGCAGCCTGGTCTCAGGGAGTGACGACCAGACGGTGAAGCTGTGGAACGTGCAGACCGGCGAGCTGCTGCGGACGTTCGAGAAACCCAACAGCTTCATCGGCTCGGTGGTTTTCTCGCCGGATGGCCAAAAACTGGCGTCGGACGGCGCGGGCAACTCCGTAGATGTCTGGGAGGTGCGAACCGGTAAGCGGGTTCACGCGCTCGACGGGCATAGCCGCTCAGTCTTCGAAGTCGCCTTCTCGCCCGACGGCACCCGTTTGGCCACGGCAAGTGTCGACCGCACCGTGAAGCTGTGGCAGGTAGCAACGGGTGAGCTGCTGCGAACGCTCGAAGGGCACAGCAGTACCGTCTTCTCCTTGGCTTTCTCGCCCGACGGCACCAGCCTGGCCTCAGGCAGTGCGGATACCAGCATTCGTAGGTGGCAGGTCTCGAGCGGCGAGCTCTTGGCGACCAGCTATGCGTTCGGGCGCGACTATCTGACGCTGACCCCGGAGGGGTTCTACGTCGCCTCCGAAGGCGGTGAGCAGCTCGCGGCGTGGCGCGTCGACGGCGAGCTCTATGGATTCGAGCGGTATGCCGAACGCTTCAACCGCCCCGGTCTGGTCGCGCAACGACTCGAGGGGCGAAGCGTCCAGACTCCTGGTGACGTCCAGCTCGCGACAGATCGCCCTCCGACACTGACCTGGAGCGAGCCATTCCCCAGCACGCGCGATGCTAGGGTCCGGCTGCTCTTGAAGTATGAAGGCACCTCGCAGATTCAAGACCTGGTCGTCGTTTTCAATAATGAGCCGCTTGCATTTCAGCCCCAGAGCATTTCAGGGCAGCTCGAGATTCCCCTGAAGCTGAGCTCTCGAATCAATCAGCTGGTTGCGGTCGCCTTCGACAGCAAGCGCTTGAAGTCCGAGCCACTGCGAGTGCGCTTCGAGTACCTGGGAGCCTCCGATGACGATGCGATGGAGATGAGGTTCTCAGAAGCTCTTCCGCACGAGCTTCTCACAAGCGAAAGCCTGAAGCTCAACCGCCAGCCCATCGACATTTCCGAGATCGATGCTGAAGGGCGAACCGTTCGTTTCCTCGGTGGGAAGGATTCCGAGCTGCTGCGCCAGGGCGTGAACCTGCTCGAGACCACCCAAGCTCGCTTTCGCTTCTGGTGGGAAGAGCAGAAGCTGATTCGAATGCCGGAGCCCTATGAGGAGAGCTACGCCGTCATCGCCGCGATCGACGACTATGACCGAGAGCGGGATCCTCAGCGCGGACCGACGGGTTTTGATGCTCTCGAGGATATGGTCGGCAGGGCACGAGAGCTCGAGGAAGCTTTGATCGCCGTCGGCTTTCCTCGAGAGAACATCGTGAGCCTCTATGATCGCGACGCTACGTCGACCAACATCCGCGCTCAGCTGCAGCGATTCTGGGAGGGAGGTGACCTGAGTGGCGCGGATCGGTTGTTCTTCTATTTCGGAGGCCATGGAGCGGGTCCGGAAGGTCACGGCTACCTCATCACCTATGACCACGATCCGAAGCGGCCCACCACGACGAGTTTTCTGATGAGCGACATCGTGGGGCGCCACTTCCCGTTCGTCGAAGCCAAGCACCTGCTCGTCGCTCTGGACTCCTGCTCTTCGGGTCTCGCTATTCCCGGCTTTCAGAAGCTGGACGGCCTCGACGAGCGCCGGCTCAAGCGATTTCGCAACCTCACGGTCATCCTAGGGGACACTGAGGAGAAGGCTCGCAACCTTCTGGTCGCGGGCACAGGCGATGAGCCGGCCCTTTACGTCAACGGCGGTATCTTCACCCAGGCGCTGATCGACAGCCTGCGCGGAGGTGGAGATTGGAATTCGGACGGCGTGATTCAGTTCGAGGAGCTGGCGCTCCAGCTCCGTAATGAAGTCCGAGACAGGGCGCTGCAAACCGGCGTTCAGCAGCTACCCGCCTACTACGTCGGCACGGCGCACGGAAACGGTAGAGTCCTGTTTCTCACCCCATGAGGCCGCGATCGAGCCTCATCTGAGGGGCGGCTGCGGCTTCGAGTGCGTGATTTTGCGTTGTCGGTGAGCCGCGGCTGGCCGCGGGAGCGCTGCCGAGCTTGAAACGCAGGGGTGCAGCCGCTCGGAGAGCATCTCCGAGCCTAGATACCTGGGGTTGAGCCGGTCGCGGCAGTGTCCTTTACGCCGGATCGAGGCTCCGCAGGGGCTAGGAGCGCGTGGTTTCGAGATGTTCCGGCGAGTTTGGCGTCCGAAATGACCGCTGCATCAGATGTTCCGACGAGTTTGGCGTCCGAAATGGCCGCTGCATCAGATGTTCCGGTGAGTTTGGCGTCCGAAATGACCGCTGCATCAGATGTTCCGGTGAGTTTGGCGTCCGAAATGACCGCTGCATCAGATGT
>JBCCEE010000207.1:0-13644 GCA_039030415.1 Acidobacteriota bacterium | reverse complement strand
GACCGCGCCGCGTCGATCATCGCTCTCGAACAGCTGCGCGACGAGATCGCTCGGCAGAAAACGCGGCAGCTCGGGTAAAATCCTGATTCGTGCATCGCCGTGCTCACCTCGCCACCCTCGCCCTCGCCGCCCTGCTGACCGCTCACGCCGTCGGTCAGACGGCTCGGCCGGAAAATAGCGAGCCCGATCCGCGCGAGGCCGAGCTGGCAGAGCTGCGTCAGGAGATCGGCCGGCTGGAGTCACGGCTGGTGGCGATGCGGGGACGCGAGACGTCGCTCGAGGATCAGCTGGCGCGGGTGAAGGTGGAGCTCGAGCTGCAGGAGGCGCAGCTCGAGGAGGCGACGTCGGCCTTCGAGCTCGCCGAGGAGCGCACCCAGGCGACGACGGCGGAGGTCGCTGAGCTCGAGACGGCACTGACGGCGCTGCGCGATGACCTCAGGCGGCGCGTCGTCGGGCTCTATCGCTTGGGCGGGCGTGGCTATTTGAGGCTCTTCCTGTCCGTCGAGCCAGACGCCGATCTGCTGCCGGCGATCCGCCAGCTGCGTTTTCTGGCGCTGCGCGATCAGGAGCTGATCGACCGCTATGCCTCCACCCGCGACACACTCGACGCCCGCCGCCTGCGCCTCGTCGCGCAGCGCGAAGAGATGGATCTGTGGCGCCAGCGCGAGCAGGAGCGACGCGACAGCCTGGTGACGGTGCGTCGCCGTCAAGAGCGGGTGCTGGCCCAGGTGGCCCGCGAGCGCCAGCGCCTGATGGAGCGCACCCGTGCCCTGCAGGACAAAGAGCGCAAGCTCGCCCGCCTGATCGGCTCCCTGGTCGACGGCGGCTTGACGCCTCTCGACGGCACGCCGATCCAAGACTTCCGCGGCGCCTTGGACTGGCCGGTGACGGGCGAGGTGACCTCCAAGTTCGGGCCGCGGCTCGATCCACGCTACCGCACCGAGGTGCCGCACAACGGCATCGACATCGCTTCTACAGCCGGCGATCCCGTGCGCTCGATCTTCCCCGGCAAGGTGCTCTACGCCGCCGAGTTCGAGGGCTACGGTCCGATGGTGGTCGTGCATCACCCGGGACGGGTGTTCACCCTCTACGCCGGCCTCGGTGAGCTGCAGGTCGGCAAAGACGACAAGCTCGCGCTCGGCCACATCCTCGGCCCGGCGACCGACCTGCTGTACTTCGAGATCCGCGTCGAAGGGCAGGCTGAGGATCCCAAGCACTGGCTGCGCTAGCCCGCAAGAATTTGCGGAGGCTAGCCCGCAAGAATTTGCGGAGGCTAGCCCGCAAGAACTTGCGGGTGGGTTGTGTTATCTTTGGACGTGGTGCTGCGAACGGCCCGAGTAGCTTAAGGCCGATTCGTCCCGCACCCGCCCACTCCTCGAGCTTGCTCCGAGACCCAACCTCACCTCTAGAGAGCGGCTCGTCGACACTCCCTCCTCAATCCGGAGCGCAAACGCTTCTCAACCCCCCAGGGCAATCCTCATGAATCGAAGCCGGCTTGTCTTCATATGCTTTTCGTTGACGACGGTACTCTTCATCGCTAGTGCCTCGATGGTGGCGGCCAACAACCGCCAGCAGGACGATGGCAACGACTCGCTGTACAAATACCTCTCGGTGTTCGCCGAGGTCTTCAGTCTGGTGAACCGCGCCTACGTCGACGAGCTCGACGCCGAATCGCTGATGAGCGGCGCCTTCGAAGGAGCGGTCGACGCTCTGGATCCGTTCTCCATCTACATCCCGCCGGAGAAAGTCACCGATTACGAAGCGACCCTGGCCATCGGCAAGAGCCGCAGCGGCATCACCGTGCTCAAAGAGCGCGGCGTCGCCTACGCGGTGGCGGTGGAAGAAGGCAGCCCGGCCGCTAAGGCTAATATCAAGGCCGGTAATATCCTGTCGGCGATCCAGGGTCAGCGCACCCGCCAGACGCCGCTGTTCGAGATTCACTCCATCCTGGCCGGCGAGACCGGTACCGAGATCGAGATCGAGAGCATCGCCCCGCGCGGTCAGAAAGAGACCGTGATCTTCGAGCTCGCCCCCTACGACCCGCCGGCGGTGGAGCTGGAAGTGCGTCGCGGCGTCGGTGTGCTCCGGCTGCCGGTGATCGAAGGCGTGACGCCGACCAGCGTCGAGAGTAGCCTCAAAACCCTGCTGGATGATCCGGACGCGCTGCCCGAGCTCAGCGAGCGCGACAAGCTGGTAGTCGATCTGCGCGGCGTCGCGGGTGGCGACGCGTCGGCGGCGTACCAGGTGGCCGGCCTGTTCGCCAGCGGCGAGCTCGGCGCGCTGACGGCGCGCGATGAAGACCTCGAGACCTTTGACGGCGGCGAGTCTTCGCTGTGGCAGGGCGGACGCATCGCGGTGCTGCTCGATCGCGGCACCCAGGGCGCCGCTGAAGTGCTGGCGGCGATTCTCAAGCAGAGTGCGGACGCCACCCTGGTGGGCGAGCGCAGCTTCGGCCACTCGGGACGCCAGCGACTGCTCGAGCTGTCCAACGGCGGACGGCTGCAGGTCACCGACGCCTTCTTCACCGGCCCCGACCGTCAGCCTCTCAACACCGCGCTCGAGCCCGACGTGCCGATCCGTCCGACCTTCTCGTTCGACGACGGGGACGAAGCCGGTGAGGGCGCGGAAGGTGCCGGGGCCGAAGGTGAAGCCGCGGCAGAAGGCAGTAATGCAGACGGCGGTAATACAGAAGACGGTGACGCAGAAGGCGTCAATGCAGAAGGCGGTGATTCTGAAGACGGCGAGGACGAAGCGCTACCGATCGACGAGGTGCTGGAGCGCGGCTTGAAGCTGCTGATCGAGAATGAGGTCATCGAGGAGAAGGTCGCGGCCTGAAGCCGTCCGTCAGGAAGTCACCGGGTCGCCGCGGCCGGTCTGAACAGCGGGTCGCCGCGCTAGCGGCAGCCGCCCCGCCAGCCGGTCGCCGCCGAGCATGCCATGAGTCAGCCCAACCGTCCGCGCCTGCCCCGCAAAGGGCGTCCCAAGGTCATCCCGATCACCATCGCCCTGGTGCTGTTCGCGACCGGCCTCTACGTCGGCGTCCAGCTCGCCAAGCCGCCGCCGCGCCCGGACTTCAGCAACCTGCCCAAGAAGCCGACCGGGCTGGTGACGCCCGAGTCGTCGCAGCCGGCGAACGCTCCGCCAGCGACCGATCCCAACGCCGCCGAAGCGCCTTCTTCAGCCGAGGAGCTGCCTGAGACGATCGAGCGTCAGCCGCCACCGGGAGCCAGCGGCCAGCCCAGGATCTCGATCGTCATCGATGATCTGGGGCGCAGCATGCGGGACGTCTCTACCCTGCTCAGCCTGGGCGTGCCCTTGACCTACTCGGTGCTGCCGTTCGAGAGCAAGACTCCGGAGGTCGTCGCCGAGCTCAACCGCCACGGCGTGGAGCTGCTCTGTCATCTGCCGATGGAGGCCAAGAGCGGCGCCAATCCCGGGCCCGGCGCCCTGCTGCTGAGCATGACCCCCAGCGAGCTGACCGACGCCACGCGGCGGGCCCTGGCTGCCGTGCCGGGGGCGGTAGGCGTCAACAATCACATGGGCTCGGGGATGCTGGCCGACCGCGACGCCATCACCACCGTGCTCGGCGTCGTGGCCGAGCATCGGCTTTACTTCCTCGACTCCCGCACCGCCGCCGACACCGTCGGCTACTCGTTGGCCCGCCAGCTCGGGATGCCGGCGGGTGAGCGGCAGATCTTCCTCGACACCGAGCGCAGCCCGGAGTTCATCCGCGCGCAGTTCGAGAAGCTGCGGGCGGCGGCACAGAAGCGCGGCGGGGCCATCGCCATCGGCCACCCCTACCCCGAGACGCTCGAGATCCTGGCGACCGCCGTGCCGGAAGCGCGCGCCGCCGGCTTCGAATTCGTGCCGGCCAGCGCTCTAATCGAAGGCTGACCTGATCGAGGGTTGAGCGCCGGCACCAGGCGTGTCACGACGACCGTCACAAAGTCGTCGGAAACAAAAAATTTAGCCTTAATGCCCGACGTAAGGTTCGAGCGCCAAACTAGGCACACTGAAGCAAGGCGAGCTCAAACCCGCGAGCTAAAGGCACGTCAGCTTCGTCAGGGCCTCCCTGAGGCCAACCGCGACTGTACTTGACATCGCACACGTGCCGCGGGACCTCATCCTACCCACCTACCCTCCCACACACCCTTCCACCTCACTGTCGTCCAACCGACAGTCAATCCGTTGCGAGCCAGCCCTCCCCGGGCTGGCTCGAACACACCCCTTGCTCTATGGCTAGGGCCAACAACGCAATCCAGCTCATTCGTACGAAGCGCGGAGCGCGGCGGGCGTGGTGCCAGCGAAACGCTTGAAGAATTTGACGAAGTTCGTCGCTTCGGTGAAGCCTAGCTGGTAGCCGATGGCCTCGACGGTGAGGTCGGTGTGGACGAGCATTCTCTTGGCCTCCAAGACGACGCGCCGGTCGATGTATTCCTTGGCGCCGGTGCCCCACTGTTTTCGAGCTCGACGGGTGAGGGTGCGAGCCGAAGTCCCGAGCTGTCGCGCATACCAGGAAAGATCGCGATGGGCTGCGAAGCGGCTTTCGACCAGGACTTCAAAGGCTTCCAGCTCGGATTCGCCAGGCCAGTTGCTGCCCGAGCCGGAGGCCCGGATCGCACTCTGAGCCACCTCGAGCAAAGCCAGCAGCAGCTTGGGACGAACCCGGCTGGCCGACGCGTGGACGCTGTCCTGCCCTACCTCGTACATCGCACGCGTCAGCGACTCTATGAGAGCAAAGTCCCTGACGGGCAGGCGGGCGACGGTCGGCCAGTTGGATCTGGGCACGAGATCTTCCATGCGGGCCGGCACGAAGAGCAGCAGGAATGCATCGAAGGATCCCTCGCGGTCGAATTGCTGAACTTGCTTCGGCGCGATGTGCACCAGGCAGCCAGGCTCGACCCCATGATGCTCGAAATCCACCATGTGCCGGCCCCTGCCGCCAGTGACGACCAGGAACAGGTGGAAATCGATGCGATGGGCCTTCCAGATCGGCGGATCCGGATCGCGCTTTCTCAGCTTGGCGAGATCGACGACGTCTACCCAGGCTTCGGCTCCGCGGCGAGGCACGAACGTCACGTCCGGGAAGACCTGAAAGCGTGCGTGGTGACCGATTTCGACCATAGCTCATCATTTTATGACCTTGGGTCGCAGCGCTACGGCTCGTAGCCTCTTGGCCATCGCCAATTCACTCAAGGAGAGTTTTTCATGTCCCTACCGAAATCACTGACGCGCCGTAGACCGCTAACCTGGGTAGCGGTCTATCTCACTACCCTGCTCTTTCTCACCACCGGCCCAGCTTCCGCTGAGGGCGGTAGAGCGCTCGAAGTTGCCCGCTCGTTCATGGGCGCCATGGGAAACGGGGACTTCCAAACCGTCGAGTCTCTGATGGCCGACGACATGGTTTGGCACAACGAAGGGGACACTTCGATCCCTTGGATCGGAACCTGGCGCGGCAAGCAGGCGATCCTCGGCGAGTTCTTCCCAGCCTATGGTGCGGGTGCAAGTACCAAGATGTGGACCGTGGACCACGCTTCCGGCGACGATCTGGAAGCGCTCATGACCGGCCGTATGTCTCTGCTGCTTCACAACTCAGGCCTAGAGACCGGGCCCACCAGCTGGGCGGTCAAGGTGCGGGTCGAGGATGGCAAGGTCAAGCTCTGGCATTGGTTTGAAGACAGTGATCTCTTTTCGCGCACGTTCCATGGTGAGACGACCCAAGCGGATGTGACACGTAGCTCGAATCGCGACCTCGTTCTCCGAGCCTTGGAGGCGACGCTGTTGGGAGGCAATGTCGATGCGGTCGACGAGTACTTTGGGCCGGAGTACATACAGCACAATCCGGACGTGCCGAGTGGCACAGAAGCTTTCAAAGGCCTGGTCGCCAACCTGGCTCAGAACCCCGACTTTCGCGCCGACATTTTCCGAGTGCTAGTGGACGAAGACCATGTCGCGGTCCACTCCATCTACACCGGCTTCGCCGAAGTGCCCCTGGTCGCTTTCGACGTCTTCAGGCTAGAGAACGGCCGGATCGTCGAGCATTGGGACAATCTGCTGCCGGTGGCGGCCCCAAACCCCAGCGGCCGTTCCCAAGTCGACGGCGTCACCAAGGTGACCGACCTCGACAAGACGTCGTCGAACAAGGCTCACGTGCGGGAATTCATTGAGAAAGTGCTGATCGGTCACGAGCAAGTCGAGCTGACCCGCTACATCAGCCCGACGACTTACCTCCAGCACAATCCCATGGTGGCCGACGGACTCCAGGGCTTCGGCGCCTTCATGCAGGAGCTGGCGGCCAAAGGCATTCAAATGGAGTACTCGAAGCTGCACAAAGTCATTGGCGAGGGCAACTTCGTCCTAACGCTGAGTGAAGGCGCTTTCGGCGGTGCTCCGAAGGCGTACTACGACCTCTTCCGGCTCGAAGACGGCTTGATCGTCGAGCATTGGGACGTCATCGCCGATATGCCGGGGCCTGAGGCCAAGCACAACGAAGCGGGCAAGTTCTAGCTCGCTCTAGCCCGCCCCCTCGGACTGCTTGAGCTGGGCTACCATCGTCCAGATGGCCTTCAGGGTGGTGTCGAAGCTCTGGATCTCGACGCCCATGCCGGCCATCAGGTTGCCACCGGTGGTGCCTTCGGGCATTTTGGGGTCGAGCCGGTGCACTACCCGTGCCGGAAACCGCACCGGCTCGACGCCGGGCGCATCGACCGACAGCTCGATCATCACCAGCTCGCTGATCGGTGCGGGGTCGTCGGTGGGAATGAACAGGCCGCCGGTGGCGAGGTCGCGATCGTAGACTTCGAAGAACTGCTCGCGGCTGCTGAAGCGCAGCCGGTAGACGCCGTCGGCCGCTGCCGGGCCGCTGTCTTTGAGCGTATCGATGCGCGGCATGAGCTCGTCGACCAGCTCGTCGACGCTCAGAAATCGCACGCCCATGCCCGAGGGGCGCATCGCCTGGCGCGATTTGATGACCCGAGCCACTTCGGCTTCGACCATGAAGCCTTTTTCGCCGGCGCACACTTCGAGCCGAATGCGCGTGCCCTTGGCCAGCGGATGATTGCTGTCGATGTACATCCCGCCGGTGGAGATGTTGGCGCTGTAGCCGCGATAGACCTTGTCGGCCCCGCGGACGGTGAACTTCACCTGCACTCGCCGCGACCGCCGCTCTTGCTCACGACGCTCCATGAGCTCCTCCTTCCTAGAGTGCTGCGGCTGGGATCACCCCCGCAGCAGACAGCTCTCGGGCCAGCATCTCCGCCATGTGGGCGTGGCCTTCGAGCGTGAAATGACAATCATCGTAAAACGCGTCGGGATAGTTCTGCTCGAAGTAGTCCTGGACGTCGATCACCGGGATGCCGCGCTGCTCGCCGAGCTCGATCAGGCTGCGGTTGTAGGTCGGGATCTGCCCGCGCCAGTTGTGGGTCACTTTGGCCAGCTCGTCCCGCCCCGGGGTGTGGGGGCGCGTCAGCAGCACAACGTGGATGCCGTGCTCGCGGCCGGTGGCGGCGAAGCCTTCTAGGTTGGCCAGGTAGTCTTCGAGCGACACCCGCGGGCCGACGGATGGCGGGCTCTCCGGCGCCCAGCGTCGCGCGATCTTGTCGGCCGCGCGATAAAACGAGTAGCGCACGAGCTGCCGCTGCAGCGTGACCTGCCAGGCAGGCGGCAGTCGAAACTCGCGATCCGCGGTGCCGATCGCCGGCGCGATGTCGTTGTAGCCGAAGGAGACGGTGATCAGGTCCGGCTGATACTCGCTGACCTGCCGGCGAAAACGCAGAAGCCCCTGATGCGAAGAGTAGCCGGCTACACCGGCATTAGCGACTTCGAACGCGAGGTCCGAGTCGGCATGATCCCTTGCCAGCACTTCCTGTAGCACCTCGGTCCAACCCCGTCGGTTGGGTCCGTCGGTGTTGGAGTCGCCGTAGGTCATGATGCGGAACGTGCCGGCTGGCTTCGGCACGTCGAGCACGGCTCCCTTGAAGCGCTGTGCCGTGTAGGGGTGGCGATCGATCGGCCGCCACAGCAGCACGGGATCGGGAACGCGGTATTTGTCGGCGGTGATATGGGCGGTGCGGAAGTCCTCCGCGCCGGGCTTCACCATGGTGAGGATGGCGTTGTAGGGTTCGACGATGCCGGTGCGGGTGAGCACCTGACCCGCGGTCTCCAAGGTGCCGAGGCAGACGATCAGCGAGGCCAGGACCATCAGCCCGTTTTGCACCGCCCGCTGGCCGGCGACCCATGAGCTCAGACGCTCGAAGAACGGGCGCGCGCCTCGGCGCGCGGCGAGGTTGAGGCCGATCAGCAGGACGGCCAACAGATTCAAACCGTCGCCGCGCAAATAGGGGTATAGCGCCGCCGCCAGGAACGGCAAGATGATGTTGAGCGCCACGACGATCGGTGGCAAAGGCGGTCGACTCATGACGAAGCATCCAGGAGCGCGTCACCAGCCCAGCGGGTCGGCTTCCGGGGGGCGCTCGATCTCGGTCGACAGACGCTCGATCGAGCTGCGGGTGGCGATGGCGAGATGATTCAGCAGATCGAGCACCTGCTCCATCGACGCCGGCAGGTCGACGCCGGCGGTCTCTGGAGAGACGACAGGGTCGCACAGGATCTGGCAGTGCTCGCTGAGCTCGGCGCCATAGCTGACCATCATGTCTTCGAGCGCCGGCTCGCGGCGCAGGCGCGGGATGAGCTCGCTCGAGATCTCGTGCAGGTAGGGACGCATCGACTGCAGGAGGCCGTCGGGGATGTTGCGCCGCTGCTTGAGCAAGCGGCGCACCAGCTCGAACGACTTGCGCTGCGAGCTCGACCTCGAGAGCAGGGGCTGCAGCACCAGGTTCAGGCTCTGGAGGGCGTCGAGGCGCGTCGCCATCGGATTCGGCTCGGAGCTTCGCATCGACATGGCGGTCTCGTCGAGCGACGGATCGACGCCACTGGCGTACCCCGGGCCGGCCGAAGGCAGCCCGAGCTCAGGCTGCGCCGCCGCGGCCTCTCCCGGCGGGGTCAAAGCTTCGAACGACTCCGGATAGAGCCCGCTATCGGCGGCAGACGCGTCCGAGAAGCCGGCATCCGAAGACTGGGGCATCAGCAGCTCGCCGTCGAGCATCAAGCCAGCTCCCGGCTCGTCCAGTCCGGGCGGCTCGAGCGCTGGGCTCGCCGTTCCCGCCGAGGGTGCCAGGTTCACTTCCGGCAGCTCCGGTAGCGAGAAGTCTTCGAGGGTCGGGGCCTCGAGGGCTGGAGCGTCGAAGCTTGGGGTTTCGAGAGCCGGCGCTTGGCCGCCCTGGCCGGTGGGGCTCTCCAGACCTGGCGGCTCGAGCAGGTCGTCGAGGGCCGGCGCCTCGAGCGCCATGTCGGCCAGAAACGGATCCTCGGCCAGCGGATCAGAAGCCGGAGCCTCGGCGTGCGCTGCCGGCTCGACGGCCGGCAGCAGCTCGGCAGGCGGCTCGTCCGTGAGGTCCGCCAGCTCGGGCACCGGCACCTGGGTCTCGCGCTTGATCGCCAGGGACGCGCGTTTCAAGACCGAGCCCAGCAGCAGCTCGAGAAACGTCTTGAGATCTTCATCATAGAGCAGCGGCACGAGGTCTCGCATCGCCTTGGGTAGGCGATCGCGGCGCGCGGTAGGAGGCCGGCCCGCCGTCTCGTCCTCCTTTTCCATCGTGACGATGAAGTGCAGCTCTTTCACTTGGTCCTGGCCAATGATCTTGCGCAGGATCTCGACGTCGAGAATCGTCGCCAGCTCGGCAGCGGTCTGCACCATGGCTTCGAAGCTCGTCAGCTTGACCTCTCCCGTCGAGTGAGTGTCGGGGAGCCAGGTCTTGTTGTGCAGGGTGAGCAGGCGATTGATGCGGCTGCTGAGCTGGCTCTCGCGCTGCTGGATCTGATGGTAGTCGCCGGAGTACAGGGCGCGGCGGCTCGACACCTGCATCAGCCGGCCGAGGTTGCCGAGCAGCATGTAGAACGGAGCCAGCGCGTATTGATCGACCCGGCGCCGCTGGCGCCAGCTGTCGATCACGCTCACCAGCGGCACCTCGTCCAGAAAATTGCCGATGGTCTCGGTGACTTCGCTGAGCGCCTCGACCAGACGCTCGTTGCGGTCGAACTCTTCGGCCTTCTCGGGAAACAGAATCGGCTCGATCTCGACGCCGGTCCACAGCCCCTCGGCGATCAGACTGGCGGCAGCCCCCATGATGGAGCTGGTGTACTTGCCCTTGAGATCGGCACTGATCTCGCAAATGAAGGCGCGCTCGAAGAAGCTCAGGGGGCGCTCGGCGGCGCCGGCTTCGAGCTCCGTCAGCTTGGCGCTGAGTTTTTCGAGCTCGGACGCGACGCTCACCTGGATGCCCTGGAAATAGAACTCCATGTTGTCGGCGATCTCGCGCGTGGCGTCGTCGAGCTCGGCCCGCGACAGCTCGCGGGTGAGGGCGGCGACGCGCTGCGGAATATCCTGGATCATCCCGACCAGTGCGGTCTCCATGCCCAGAAACTCGGCCGTGCCGGTGGGGGGATAGTAGAGCCCATCCCATGGGGCCACCGCCTCGAGGTCGTCGAGGATGGTGCGGACCATGCTGTAGATGCTCTCTTTGTGCGGCCCGACCTGAGCCAGCAGCTCGTCCCGATCGCGCGGCCGCGCCAAGCCAACGGCGCCGGTGGCCATCAACTCACGACTCCAAGCATGACTCGACCCCGAGGCACGTCGCACGGCGCCATCAGAACCGCCCTCGCGGTCAACAGCGTAAGCGCAGTCGACATGCCTCCCAACTCCAGGTTCACGGGTAACGCCCCTATCTGCGAGACACGCCGGGATCGCGCCCGCTCCAAGCAGCCGGCCGCAAGCGGCAAGTGACACAACGTCATGAGGTGTGTTCTATCATGCTCTGTGCTCGGGGTAAGCTCTTGAATGTCACCGAGGGATCAAATGATCGTTCCAGACCTCAAATCACCGAGCCCGAAAGCCTGTTCGCCCCTGCAGGCACGACGCCATCCCGAGCGACCGAGCGCTAGCTGGCTCGCGCCCGGTCTGGCGTGGGCTCCGACCGCGCTGATCATGACCGCGCTGATCCTGACCGCTTTGGTCATAGTCGTGCTGCTCCCAGCCCCTCTCGCAGCTCAGCCAGCGACACCCCAGGCCGAGGCTACAGTCAGCGATCGCCTGCCGGAGCTGCGCTTCGAGTCGGTGCCAGCGCTCGCCCGCCAGGTCGCCGCCCTCGAGCAGTTCGATCGCCAGCCGCTGCTCGACGCCATGCACCTGCTGGGGCTGCAGGAGGGTGGCCTGCCGATCCGCGTCGTGGTCGCCCAGGAAGGCTCGGTCGAGGCTCGTCGCGCGCCGTCTTGGGCGGTGGCCTACGCCATCTCCGGCGCCGGCCTGGTGGTCCTCATCCCGAGCCGGGTCCCCGGCTATCCCGACAACTCGCTGGAAACCGTCTTGATCCACGAGATCGCCCACGTCCTGATCGGCCGCGCGGCCGGCCATCGTCCCATTCCGCGCTGGTTCAACGAGGGTCTGGCGATTCATGCGGCTCGCGAGTGGAGCTTCGAAGACCGCGCCCGGGTTGCGTTTGCCACGGTGCGTCGCGATGGCGTGTCCCTAGCCGAGATCGAGCGTCGCTTTCGCGCCGGCTCGCACTCGGCGCAGAGCGCCTATGCTCTGTCGGCCGCCTTCATGCGCTTCCTGCGGGACCGCTATGGCTACTTCGTCGCGGCCAATATCCTCGACCACGTCGCCCTCGGGCTGCCGTTTCCGCAGGCCTTCGAGCGCGCCACCGGCACCACCCTTGCGGCGGCCGAGCTGCGCTTCTGGAGCCATCTCGACCTGTGGAACAAGTGGGTCCCCTTCCTGACCAGCTCGGCGACGCTGTGGATGTTGATCATGATGCTGGCGCTGTGGGCCTTTCGCCGCCGTCAGCAGCGCGACGCCGAACAGCTGGCGGCCTGGGAGGCCGAAGAGCAGCGCCAGCTGGAGCGCGCTACCACCACGCCCTGGGTCAACTAAGACCGGATCAACTGAGACCGGGTCACTGAGACCGGGTCACTGAGGCCGGGTCACTGAGGCCGGGTCACTGAGGCCGGGTCAACTGAGACCGAATCCACCGATACGCATTGAGTCGACTTGGAAGGCGCGAGGGCATTCACTCCCGCGAACAAGTCTCGCTATAATTCCGGCCGTGACATCCGTCGACAATTTGGCGCGCCTGCCGGCGATCGAGGAGCTGCGTGAGCTCTGCCAATCGCTGGCCACACTGGACGCGATTCTGTGCCCGGAATGGGAGTATCGCTATTTCTCGTTCAATGCCACCTGGGCGCCGGGCGAGATGCTGTCGTCGATGCGCAACGGCGAGGGCGACGACTGGCTGATTCTGTTCAGCGAGCGCGGTGCGATCATGAAAGGTTTCGTGGTCGATTCCGAGATGGCGAGCGGCAGCCCGTGGCCCGGAGTGCTCGATGCCGTACCCGAGGATTTCTCGAGTTTTATGGCCGAGCCCGCCTTCGCTACCGACCAGACGACCTTCTGCCTGTGGCGTCGGGCGGCCGGCGGCACGTGGGAGGCTGGCCCCGTAGACTACCCGGCCAGCAAAGATCCCGACGGCTCGGCCAAGCTGCTGCGCTTTCTCGATGGAGAGCCCGAAACCTACCGGCAGTGGGGCGAAGAGTACTTCGGCAATCGGCTGAATCCCAAAGCTATCGAGCAGGTCTACCGTCACGATCGACTCACCGAGTTCCTGGTGCGCTCGCTGAATCCCAAGGCCCGGTTGCGTACGGTGCGCGAAGACATCGAGGCTATTGGCTATCCTTTGTGACCTGCCTCCTTCTGTGACTGCCCGCTCAGTCGCACGCTGAACGTCATACTGAACGTCGCCTAGTGATCCGTACCGTCTAGCACCAGGCTGCTTGATTCTTTGGGAGCATCCCATGGCTCAACCTCACTTCAGCCCCGAGCTCTTCGAGTTCTTGCGCGAGCTGGCCGAGAACAACAATCGCGACTGGTTTCAAGCCAACAAATCGCGCTACGAAGACCACGTTCGCGACCCCATGCTGCAGCTGATCAGCGACTTCGGAGGCCCGCTGCGCAAGATCAGCCGCAGCTTCATGGCCGACCCGCGCAAATCCGGCGGCTCGCTGTTCCGCATCTACCGCGACACCCGCTTTTCGAAGAACAAGACGCCCTACAAAACCAACGTCGCGGCGTACTTCAAGCACAAGCAGGCCAAAGACGTCCACGCCCCGGGGTTTTATCTCAGCCTTTCGCCGGGTGAGATCTTTGCCGGTACTGGCATCTGGCACCCCGATTCGCCCACCCTCAAAAAGATTCGCGAAGCCATCGTCGACCAGCCGGTGGCCTGGAAGCGCTGCATCGGCGGCAAGGCTTTCAAGTCCACCTTCGAGCTCGGCGGTGAGTCACTGAAGCGCGGCCCGAAGGGCTTCGACCCGGAGCACCCGCTGATCGAAGACCTCAAGCGCAAGGACTTCGTCGGCATCACGACGTTCGAAGAAGCCGATGCCCTGGCGCCCGACTTTCTCGACCGCTACGCCGCCGCATGCCGCGCCGGAGCACCGCTCACGCGCTTCCTCACCCGAGCGCTCGAGCTCGACTGGTAGGCTTAGCCAAGCTCGATATGAAGCAGCGGTAGCTCGCGCCCCGGGATGCTCCCG
>JBCCEE010000206.1:0-13680 GCA_039030415.1 Acidobacteriota bacterium | reverse complement strand
GCCTGCAGCAGCTTCTCGGCCGCGGGTTTCGGATCGGCCTTGGGAGCTTCGAACAGCAGGCGGACGTGGGCGCTGTCGTCCAGCAGGGCGGGACCGCCGGCCAGGATCATGACGACCCGATAGCCCCCGGGATCGACCTCCCGAAGCTCACGGAAGCGGTAGTTGCGGCGAATGTTGGAGAAACCCGCGACATAGGTCTTCCCGACCTCGACCTCGTCGTAGACCGCCGGGTCGAGTCGCAGGGCGAGCTCGGCTTCGGCTTCACCGTAGAACTGCTGCTGAATCTGAAACTGAACGCGCGAGTCTTCGGCCTTGCTGAGAGCTTTCACCACCGCAACGTGCTTGTGTCCCTTCATCAGGCTCTTGACCGGGGCTTTGAGCTCCGTGGCGGCCTCAGCCGAACCGGTAAACAGTAGCAGGGCGAGCATGATGAACGCAGGCAGCCGGCAGCTCCTGCCCCATCTGGATGAAGCACCTTTCGTGCCCAAGGAACCGTGAGAAGTCGGATTCATGGATGCGCTCCGGAAGATCATGTTTCAAGTCGGAAAAAGCCGGCGAGACGATGCTCGCCGGCCGAGTCTAATCTGCCAGGGGATCCGTGGCGCTCTGTGCCACGGATCCGGATCCCGCCTCTTGAGAGGCGGGGTGGGTCGCACAACCTAGTCGAGGATGTGCAGCGAGCCGATGTCCTCACTCGGATCGATACCGAGAGCGGTCAGATCCTGGCGCAGCGAGAACGTGCCCGACGTGGTCGTGCCGAAGCTACCGGTGAACTGAATGACATCTTCATCGGGGCCGGAGAGACCCGCGACCGAGAAGTTGCCGACCGTCGAGAGCAGCAGCTCCGAGCTCGAAGTGAAGGCAGCAGCGTCGATGTCTTCGCCGCCACCGTTGTTGAGCCCAACGTCACTGCCGTCGAAGACCAGGCTGAAGGAGCCTGAGGTCGTCGGACCCAGGGTACCGGTGAACAGGAAGAGATCTTCGTCTCGACCCGAGGCGCCGGTGCCGGTGAAGGTGCCGTTGGTGGACACCATGATGCGCGAGCCGCGCACCGCGATGCCGTCGACGTCCTCGCCGTTGCCGGTCAGGCCGACGTCCGAGCCATCGAAGTACAGGCTGAACGTACCGGCCGTGGTCGGACCCAGCGAGCTCGACGTGAACAGCACGATGTCGGAGTCATCGACCGCGATGCCGCCGACCGTGCCCGGCTGGGTGAAGGACAGCAGCAGGTTCTTGGTACCCGGAACGATCGCCATGCCGTCGATCTCGAGGCTGCCGAGGCCAACGTCCGAGCCGTCGAACTCGAGCGACCACAGGCCGGAGACTTCGTTGTAGGAGACGATGTCTTCATCACGCACCGTGCCAACGCCCGGCACGACCGTGTTGCTGCGGAAGGACATCCAGATCTGCGGCTGTACGCCTCCGCCCACGCAGATATCGCTCGCCTCGTTGCAGGTCTGGCCCGGCGCGCACGGATTGGTACCGGCCTGGCAGTCGTTGACCGGATCGCAAGTCTCGGCGCCGTTGCAGAACAGGCCATCGTCGCAATTCGAGTCGTCCGCCACGTTGTCGCACATGTCGGTGCCCTCGTTGCACGAGTCGTTGGTGCAGCTGACGCCATCGTCGCAGTCGACCGGCGTGCCGGCCTGGCAGATGCCGGTGCCGGTGTCACAGGTCTCGGCGCCGTTGCAGAACAGGCCGTCGTCGCAGTCGGCATCGACGGTGCAGCCCGGAGGCGCCCCGCAGGTCGGGAAGCGGAAGGCACAGATCTGGGTGTCCCAGTCGACCGAGCCGGTGGTCTCGACGTACTCGTTGGTCATCCAGAAAGTACAGCCGTCGACCGGGTCGACGCTGACCGAGGCGTAGTCACCCCAGCGGCCGACGCCATTCTGGGTTCCGGTCTGGATACCGCTACCGTTGATGCAAACCTCCTCGGTCTGCAGCGTGCCCGGCGGATCGATCGTCTCGCGACCCGTGTAGTAAACCGACGGGAACTGGCCGGCACCGCTGCCCGAGCGTGAGTAGACGATGGCGATGTTGCCGATCTCGTCGATACCGGCGGCCGGCATCCAGCGGCTCTGGGCATCAGGCGGCGTCAGCGTGCCCTGGTCGGCGAGCGAGATGCCCGCAAGGCTCGGCAGCTCGAACTCGGCGAAGCGTACGCTGTGGGTGCCCGCAACGTCGACATCGTGGGAGATGACGCCGCGCAGATCGCCACCGATCACGCGCGTGCTGAAGCGGTACATGGCGCGACCCGCCAGCACGTCGAGGCCAACGCCCGTGCCGGGCTGCGGCACCGTCGTCGTCGGCACCACGAACGGCGTCGTCGGAATGAACGGGCCTTCGATGAACGTCGAGCTGCCCGGATTGGTCCAGTC
Source organism: Acidobacteriota bacterium (assembly GCA_039030415.1). Taxonomy (GTDB): domain Bacteria; phylum Acidobacteriota; class Thermoanaerobaculia; order Multivoradales; family J023; genus JAAELT01. The sequence continues at coordinate 11,302 of JBCCEE010000206.1, read as the reverse complement.
CACGCAGTATTCCCAGAACTGGAAGCCGTCCGGCTCCGTGCCGGTCAAGCCGGTGAAGGTGCCGTCGTTGAGCTGGGTGTAGTAGTTACAGGTCCCGGTCGCCGGCAGCGGACCCTCGAGATGGGCCGGTTGGAATGAGAACGGCACGTGCCCCTGGGCGCTCGGATCGGTGAACAGGCCCTTGAAGAACTCTACCGACTGGGCCGGAGCGCCGGCCAGCATCGCATCGCGCTCGAAGGCGGTGACGCGGACGCCGAGGAAGCCGCTCAGCGAAGGCAGCGGGAACTGGTTCGAGCTCATGTGGTAAGCGCTCTGGGCCCCACCGTCCGTCCACAGGGCGATCTTCTCGTAGTCGTTGAACTCGGCGTTGGGCGGCGCCGGGCCGATCACGAAGTCATAGACGAAGTACGGACCGGCAGGATTGGAGCCGGTGGTGATGGCGAAGCACTGGTGGCCTTCGTTGTTGGTCAGCGGGCTGACGAACTGGCTGAACATCCAGCGCCCGGCGACGTGATCGTAGAGCACGATCGGATCACCGGCGTTGTCGGTGACACAGGGGCTGGTGGGCGGCAGAGTCGAGCCCTGCCAGAAGCTGTTGCCCGGGAACGGACCGCCAACCAGGGCGCCGGTGGCCTTGTCGAAGTACTTCCAGCCGACGTTGTTGTACTGAACGTAGAAGTCGATGCCGACGTCACCGTTGGTGTCGGGCGGGAACAGTGCACCCAGGCCCTGCGACACGTTGTCCGAGCTGTCGTAGCCGCCAAAGCTGAGGGTGACGGCGGGCGTCTTCAGCGGTAGAAACTTCCGAGCCGCTTGGTCTACAGCGACGTCCTTCGGCCGGCCATCGCTCATCACCGGCTCACTGATCGACGGGTTGACGATCGCGCGCTCAGGCAGGCCCCAAGCCTTCGGCGCCGGATAGTTCTCCATGATCTCATCGATCATCGGGGCCGTGCCGTGCAGGGCCTCACGCACCACTACCGTGGCGCCATCCGGATTGATCATCTCTTTGCCGTCGACATTCTGAGCACCGGCACTAGGGGCCAGCATCAGAGCGGCGAGCAGCAGCATCGTCAATCTCGACCACGACGTCCCGCGAAACGTTCTACACATCATCAAAAACTCCTCAAAATGGGTTGGCGGACTACCGACACGCCCGAGCACAGTCTCCGTGGGAGTCTGTCTCTCGGGAAGAGCCAGCCTGATGGGAGACATGTCGAAGCGCCGCCCTAGAGGGCAGCGAACGGCACAGCACGTTCAGGCGAGCCCGAGATGTCTTGACTTGGGCAAGAGCTCGTTCGGGCCATCAACCCGCCGTGGGGGCCCTTGATTGGAGCGCGAGCTTCAACCAAGTGACAGGTCAGGTCCAATACCGCTCTGAACCAAGCTTTCTCGAGCCGACCAACCCCACCAAGAATCACTTCCTCCGAGGCTGGTCCGAATCGAGAACACGAGATAGACAGAGTGCTCAGGAGTGCGGCCAGTTCTTTTGCACAACCACATTAACACCGCCCTATCAATTCATCAAGTAAAGAATGTCGAAAGGCTGTTTGACGCTCCCCAAGGGCAGAATGTGAGCTCAGATCTGGAGCGAGAGCTCGATCTCCCGCAAGCCACTCTCGTAGTCAGTCACCGGCCGATAGTCGAGCTCGCTGCGCGCCTTTCGCATACAGATTTGGTGCCGCGAGCCGACCAGATTGAGCGCTTCCCGAGTCAGCGGTGGACGCCTCGCGGCGCCCAGAGCACGGTATGTGCCCTCGCCCACGGCCGCCACCAGCCGGGCGACGGGCCGCGGAATCGACCGCGGCGGCCGGCAGCCGGTAATCGACGCCAGATCCGTCATATAGCGTCGCCAAGTGACGCCGTCTTCATCCGCCGCGTTGTAGACGCCACCGCGAGCGCCCGCCTCCCCCGCCGCTCGAAGCATCACCTCGACCACGTTGTCGACATGCACCAGGCCGGCATCGAAATCCCCACCGCCGACCAGAGCCGGCGTGCCGCGCTCCAGCTCGCGGCACAGCTCCGTGACCCAGGGTTTCGAGCCCGCGCCGTAGACGTTGGCCGGTCGCACGATCCGCACGTCCAGCCCCTGCTCGCCAAACCGTCGCGCCAGGCGCTCCTGCGCCTGTTTGCTGCGGCTGTAGGGTCCGAACGTCCGCCCCATCGCCAGCCGCTCGTGGCAGCGCAAACGCCCCAACTGACCACCGTAGACGACGATGCTCGAAGCCAACACGACGCGGCACTCCCTCTGCGACGCCAAGGCACCCCGCAAAACGTGCTCGGTGCCCTCCACCGTGATCGCGCGATGCGCCGCCTCCGTGCCCCAATCCCCCACGATCGCTGCCAGGTGGAACAGCGTCCGGGCCTGCCGCACCAGAGACTCGAGCGCCTCGGCGTCACGCACGTCGCAAGCGGCATAGCGAACGTGGCTCGGCCAGCCGGCATCAGCAGTCGACGCCAGATCTGACGCGATGACTTTCGCGCCGGCCTCCGCCAGTCGAGTCACTAGCCGCCGGCCAATGAAGCCGAGGGCGCCGGTCACCAGAATGGGCTGGGGCAGCTGTTGACGGTCTTCTTGGCCAACCATAGCGCCCAGTCTACGCCACCGAAGGCGCGACGGCTCAGACCAGCGATGCCGGCAAAGCGCCGGCCAGGGTACCAGCCTCGATCAGTTGGGCGGACTGCGACGCTGGGCTCGACCGGCGCCGCTCGAGGCCGTGCAGGAAACCGGCATCCCAAGCGGTGCTCGAAGCGAGCTCGAGAAGCCGTGCTTCGATCGCTTCAGTGCTCGGGCGCTGCTCCGGCTCGGGCGCCATCAGGTTCAGCACGAGGTCATTGAGCGCGGCAGGCACGCCGTCGCGTAGCTCGCGCGGAGGCACCGGCTTGGCGGCCAGGTTCTCGGCCAGCAGCGCCTGCAGGGTGTCGCCCGAGAAGGCCGGCCGGCCGGTGATGCAACGATACAGCACGACGCCGAGGCAGAAGATATCGCCGCCGGTGTCGTAGGGCTCCCCGACCAAGCACTCGGGTGGCAGGTAGCCCGGAGTGCCGAACAGCCGCTGCTCACCGGCCAGCGACTCGACGGTGTCGGCCAGACCGAAGTCGGTGACTTTGATCGCGCCGTCGTAGCTCAGCAGGACGTTGCCCGGCTTGACGTCGCGGTGGATGATGTCGTGCGCATGGGCGGTGGCCAGCGCCCGCACGATCGCCAGGCCGATCTGGGCTACCTGCCCACTCGTCAGCTGCCGCGCTCCGACCAGGTCCAGCAGGCTGACGCCCTCCATCAGCTCCATCACGACGAAGCCGATCTCGCCGTCGACGCCAGCGTCGTACACGGCGACGATGTTGGGATGGTTGAAGCGCGCCAGCGCCGCGCCTTCACGGATCAGCTGGTTGATGAAAGCGGCGCCCGAGTCCGCGGTGATTCGCAGATCGCCGAGTCCCAGGCGGTCGAGCCGCAGGGTCTTGAGGGCGACGGACCGCTGCAGGGTGGGATCCCAGGCTCGCAGCACAACCCCCATGCCACCGCTGCCGATCAGCTCGACGGCGCGATAGCGACCAATATCGATCGGTCGCGAGTCGAAATCACCCGTCTCGAGCGCCCGCTCGAGCAGCTGAGCGCGATCGCCGACCACCGGCTCGCTGTGGCGCGACGCCTGGCACAGACGCTCGATGCGCAGCACCAGCTCGTCGCCCTCGAACGGTTTGGCGAGGTAGTCGTCGGCACCTCGGCGCAGGCCGCGAATCTTGTGCCGGCTGCTTCCGAGCGCGGATAGGAAGAGAATCGGCAGACGCCGCGTGACCGGGTGCGACCGCAATGCGTCGAGTGTCTCGAGGCCGGAGATACCCGGCATGTTGACGTCCAGCACCACCGCGTCGACCGCGTGCTCTACGGCCATCGGCACCGCCTGCCGTGGGTCGGTGGTGATCCACGCCTGGTGGCCGTTGACCGTCAGCACCGCCTCGACGATGGCCAGGATATCGCTCTCGTCATCCACTACCAGCACTCGACTCATCTCGCGACCTCCAGAACCTCTGCCTGCGAGCTAGCTGCCGCAGGCTCCGCTGACTTGGGCAGACTGAACGTAAACGTCGTGCCGCGACCCGTTTCGGTGACAAAACCGATCTCGCCACCCATGCTCTCGATCAGCATGCGAGCGATGCTCAGGCCGAGTCCCGAGCTGCCCTCCTCGGGCTTCTGGCCGACCTGCAGCTGCGAGAACGGCAGGAATACCTGATCGTGGAACGCCTCGGGAATCCCTGGACCGCGATCGGCGACCCCAACGCTCACCGTGGCGTCGCGCTCCTCCAGCGTCACGGTCACCTCGGATCCGGCCGGCGCATGCTTGACCGCGTTCGACAGCAAATTGCTCATCACCTGCTGCAGCCATCCGCGATCCGCCTCGACGCGCGCTCCGCAAGGCACTTCAGGACCGACCAGGCGCACCCGATAGCGCTCAGCGTAGGCCTGATTGTCCTCGAGCGCTTGGCGGATCGCCGGGTCGATCTCGAACGTCTCGAGGTCGAGCTCCAAGCGCCCGCTCTCGATGCGCCGAAAGTCCAGAATCTCGTTGATCAGCCACGACAGCCGCCGGGCGTTGCGCAGCGCCACCCCGGTGAACTTCTGCAGCTGCGGCGGCACCTCGGCCAGCTTGCCGCCGTTCACCAGATCGAGGGCGCCAACGACCGACGCCAGCGGGGTGCGTAGCTCGTGGCTGACGGTCTCGACGAAACGGTCCTTGAGCTTCTCGACCGCCTTGCGCTCGGTGACGTCACGGAAGATGCCGCGAAAAACGCCGGGATCCTCGCTACCCCGCGAGCACTCGACATTGCCTTCCACCAGGATCGTCCTGCCGTCCTTGGTGACGAACTCGGTCTCGATCAAACCCTTCTCCTCGCCTTCGACGAGCCGCGCCAGAAACTCGGCGAAGCGGGTCCGCTCGGCCGGCACCAAAATGTCGGACGCGGTCAGCTCGGCGGTCTCGCCCGCGTTGTAGCCGAGAGCACGCTTCCACGAGCGGTTGACGAAGCGAAACCTGCCGTCGCCGTCGACTACCTGAATCAGATCGTGGCTGTTCTCGAACAGATCACGGTAACGCGCTTCGCTCTGCTGCAGCTCGCGGGTGCGCTCCTCGACCCGCTGCTGCAGGCCGTCGCGCGAGCGCAGCAGCGCCTGCTCCGCCGCCTTGCGGCGGGTGATGTCGCGCACGATCAGCGCCACCGTGGATTCCGATCCGCTGGAGAATCGCACCAGCCGAACTTCGATATCCAGCACCTTGCCATCCTGCCGCCGCAGCTTGGCCTCCCATTCCGCCGACATCGGCGGATTGATACCGCCGACCATCTCGGCGTCGAGCAGCTCAACCTCGGCCAGCGAGCGACCGATCAGGCTCTCGGCTTCGAAACCGCTGAGCTGCTCCAAGGCAGGGTTGACCTCGATGATGTGGCCGGTGCCGGCGTCGATCACGATCAGGCCGTCGGTGATCGAGCGGAAGAGCGTCCGGAAGCGCGACTCCGCGACGGAGAGCGCCTCGCGGCTGCGGCTGCGCTCGCGGGCGAAGGCTTCCTCCTGGGCACGCTTCTGGCGCTGCAGGATCTCGAAGCGCTCGCGGTAGGTGAGAATCGCCCAGGTTCCGCTGCCGGCGCCGACGCCGAGCGTCTCGATATTGGGGCCGAGGCGACGCAGGAACACGAACAGAGCGAGTCCATAGACGGCGCCCGCCATTGTCTTGGAGATCAGCTGGCTCTTCAGGATCCCAAGGAACGCCGGATGTCCCGCGAACGCCAGCAGCGAGAACACGATCGAATCAAACGCCAGGACGATGATCAGCCCGAGCGGCAGTCTCACCGCGGCGGACACCCGGCTCATCCGAGCCTTCAGGATCTCGAAGAGCACCACGACGGCCAGTACGTCGAGCAGCAGGACTGCGGTGCCGGCCAGGAAGATGCGCGGATTGATATGAAACAGCGCCTCCGGCACCGCGAGCAGGTTCGCCACGCCACCGATTTTCAGGTGCAGCGCGGTGAAGCCGGAGAACACCGTCAGCGTGACGTTGGCCAGCAGGATTCCCAGGATCAGCGAGCGCGCCCGCGGCACCCCTTCCTGTTGATAGAGCAGCAGCACCGCGAGCAGCGCCGCCGGAAACAGCACCGCCGAGCCCGGCGACACCAGCAGGCCGTCTCCGAGCTCCAGGTAGAGCGTCGCAGCCAAGACCGTCTGCAGGTACTGCGTGCAGCCGAGCAGAGCGGCCAGCGGCATCAAGCCGAAGCGATGACGCCCCTTGAACAGCAGCAGGATTGCGACCGCTAGGAAGAGCGATTCCACCAGCAGGACGCCGGCCTGCAGCAAACCGCCTTGCAGCAAACTAGAGCTCATAGATGATCCAGGTCAGTTCATCGGGATCCGCGTCACATCAAATTCAGCCACGGTCAGCTCGACCGCTTACTGGGCGCAACGCCCCCTACTTCAAGAACAGCAAGAAGCGTACCAGCAAGAACAGGCCAAATCCGGCGTGTCTTGCCACTCTGAACCGGTAAAACCTCCCGGGGCGGGAGTCCTACCGTGGCCGGCTCCCCGACGGATCAGCCGTCGAGGCGACGCTGCAGGTCCTGCAGCTCCTGCTCGAAGGCAGCCACCAGCTCGGACGGATTCGGCACCAGGACGGTGTCCGCTATCACCCCGACCCGCACCGTGCCGGCAAAGCTCAGTACCGAGACACCGATGCCGATCTTGCCGCGCTGCGGCACCCAGAAGATCATCCCGCGCACCCGCCGACCGTCGACGAAGAGGGGGAACTGCGGCCCCGGCACGTTGGTCAGCACGCAGGTCGTCTTGTTGCCGAAGAAGTCGACGAGACGCCGACCGATCTTCGAAGGCAAGGTGTAGAGCAAGAGGTTCTGGGCGCCGAACATGACGATCGGCTCCACCGATCGCTTGAGCCGGTCCATGCGCTGCTTGGTCGCCAAAACGCGCTCTTTGAGATCGCTCTCGCTCGCCGGCAGCTTGAGCAGCACGGTGGCGAAGCGATTCTCCATCGTCAGCGGCTCGGTTGGCCAGCGCACGTTGACCGGCATTGACACGCGCAGTCGACTCAGCGCCTCGCCATCATGGGCTTCAGCGTAGCGCTGGAAGCCGCCGGCGATACAGGCCATGAGGACGTCGTTGACCGTCGCACCAAAGCCGTTCTTGGCGCGCTTGATCAGAGCCAGGTCGATGGGATCGGTCCACGCCACCTTCTTCTCTCCACCGCACTCCGGGCCGTGCAGGGAGCTGTTGTCGGGCAGCGCCAGCGCCTTGCCGAGCAGCACCGGGCCGCCGGCCAGGGCGGCGAGCGTATTCACCGCCAGCTTGCTGCGCCCGCTCTTGCCCGCTCCCACCTCCACCGACGGGTTGGCGAACTCGTCGATCGCCGGATTGTCGCGATCCATCAGCGAGAACAGCAGCGGGATCAAGGCGATGCCGTCTCCCATGCAGTGGTGGATGCGAAAGACGATCGCGCTGATGCCCTCGACGAACTCCGGAATCAGCTCCAGGCGCCACAGCGGCAGCTCACGCGCCAGCGGTTTGGAAGCCAGCGCCCCGACGTAATCCTGCAGCTTCTCTTTGGTATCGATCGCATTCGCCTCGGGCGATTCCACCACGTGGTTTGCGAGGTCGAAGTCGAGGGCTTCCTGCCAGAACACGCCGCGCTCGTCCTGAGCCACCCGCCAGCGAAAGCGCGGGAAGCGGTTTCCGCCTTCGAGCTGCATGACGCGCTCGTCCCACAGTCGCCTGAGGGTCTCGAGATCGATCTGATCGAGCGTCGTCACCGAGTTGACGACCATCAGATTCTGAGGCGTATCCTGCAGCCACATGCCATCCTGAGGACGCATCGTCCAGCGTCGCGGCTGGCTCGCCGCGAACGCGGTCGCCGTCGACGGATTGGGGCCGGAAGGGCCGGCAGCGGACGGGCTGGCCGCAGACGAAGGCGCTGCTTTGGAGGTGCTTTGGCTCATCGGGCACGAATCCCAAGTGGTAAGTTGCGCGTGATGATAGCAGCGCTGCCCATAGAATGCGGCACGAAGCATCCTGCGCCAGCGACTCGAGACTAACCACAGACCTCTCTGGGAGGCTCAACCATGGCCCAACGACGTCCAGCCTTTCGCCTTTCCTCGATGCTCGTCCTGCTACCCCTGCTGTTCGCGCTGTTGGCCTGCGGCGCCGAGACCGATAGCGATACCGAGCCGCCCCAGCCCGCCGCTGCGCCGCCACCAGAGGCCGCCGCCACCCCCGAGACCGCACCCGCCGGCCCGCCCTGGACGCGCTTGGCTCCCCCGCCGGGTCTCGCCGAGCGTCGGCTGAACGCTGGTTTCCTGATTGTCGACGGCGTCTACAACACCGAGCTCACGGCCCCCTTCGACATCTTCCAGCACGTGCAGTACCACGCCAAGCCGGGCATCGAAGTCTTCACCGTCTCTCCGGACGGCGAGGCCGTCACCACCTTCGAGGGCCTGGTGATCGGCGCCGACTACAGCTTCGAGAACGCGCCCGACATCGACATCCTGGTGGTGCCGAGCGCCGAGCACAGCATGGACACCGATCTCGAGAACGAGGCCATGATGTCCTGGGTACGTAAGGTCGGCGAGCGCGCCCACTTCCTAGTCTCGCTGTGCGACGGCGCCTTCGTCCTCGCCCACGCCGGTCTGCTCGACGGCCTCGCCTCCACCACCTTCCCCGGCGACCAGGACCGCTACGCCGAGATGTTTCCCCACCTCGACCTGCGCCGCGGCGTCTCCTTCGTCCACGACGGCAAGGCCATCACCTCCTGGGGCGGCGCCCGCAGCTTCGACCCCGCCATGTACCTCGCCGACCACCTCTACGGCGAAAAAGCCACCCAGGGCATCGGCCGCGGCATGGTCATCCCCTGGCCACCCACGGCTGAGACCATGCCGGCGATCGTTATCGAGCCGACGCCGTAGTCTTGTGCCGCCTCGAAGACGCCGCTCCGAGCTCCAAGAGGCTGGAGCGCGTCCAGCCAATCTATACCGCGGGGCCGAAGATTGGCCTCGTCTTGTCCCTATCAGGCTCACGAAGCAACAAAAGTTTGCCCAGTGGCGACACTGCGAGTACACTCCGCCCGGGGATTATAGTTATATAGCCAATCGGCGATCAGAGATGAGCCTCCTAAAATCTCCCTTTGCGGCTGGTACTAGGGCTAGGAGGCCTTGCGGTGCGGCTTCCATCCCACATCTCGAGTGTGAGGATGTTGTGCTCAATCATGGGGAGGTAGTCAAGATGATCGCGATCACCGTTTTTCTGCTTCTGATCTTCACCGGGGCTGGGCCTGCTCTCGCTCAGGTCTTGACGCCACCTGGAGCCTTCACCCATACGGCCGCCTTGAACGGCGACTGGGCCAGCTCAATGACTTGGAACGGCTCGGCTCCCGCCGACGATGCGATCGTCCGGGTTCCGCAGCACACGACGGTCGTGCTCTCGACTCAGGAGGCCGCACGCATCGACTACCTTCAGGTGGAAGGTACTCTGGAGATTGCAGGCACCAGCGATACCCAGCTGATGGTAGGCACTCTGTACGTCACGAGTACCGGCGCTTTACTGACTAGCGGCTCCGTAGCCGTTGGCAACCGAGCCGAGATCATCTTCATCAATGACGGGAGCCCCATCGACCGTACCTGGGATCCCGAAGAGCGGAGCCGCGGTCTGATCTCGCAGGGCGTTGTCCAGATCTACGGCGCGGCAAAGACCCACGTGGCGCAACTAGCCGGTGATGCCCACGCAGGAGCGACTTCACTGAGCCTGCTCGGGGTTCCGGCGGATTGGGCAGCTGGCGACGAGATTGTCGTCGCAGGCACGCAATTCCAGCGCAACATGCCGCTAGAGGATGAGACCGTCACAATCCAAAGCGTCTCAGGCAGCACCATCTACCTCAACGAGACCTTGCAGTACTCGCATCTGCATGCCGATCCTGAGATGAAGATTCACGTTGCCAACCTTACGCGCAACGTGGTCTTTCGTTCCGAGTCCACCGGCATCCCGCTGCGAGGGCACCTCATGTTCTTGCAGCCCAACGTAGACATCCGATACGCCTCCTTCATCGATTTGGGCCGCACCGACAAGTCGATCCCTCTCGATGAGATCCTCGTGGACACGGAGACGGGAGCAGTCTCTCCAAATCCAAACATTCAGAATCGCCGCGGCCGCTACCCGATTCACTTTCACCTCAACGGCACGCTTCCCGGTCAGGACCCACCCTCCAAAATATATGGCTGCGTGGTGCGCCGGACGCCCGGCTGGGGATTTGTCAACCATTCGAGCCACGTCGATTTCCAAGAAAATGTATGCCACGACTTCGCGGGCGCTGGCTTCGTCACAGAGGCCGGTGATGAGCTGGGGAACTTCTTTGACAACATAGCCGTACGCGGTACCGGCGTACCCGGCGTGTACTTCCCCAAACGGCAGGTCTTCAGAAGCGAAGAAAGACCGCAGCCGCTGTCCGACTTCGCCTTCGGGGGCGACGGCTTTTGGTTCCAAGGGCCGGCACTTCGGGTCAAAAACAACGTTGCTAGCAGCTGCAGCGGCACCGGTATGTTCTGGTTCACGACCGGCGCCGTAGACATCAGCAACAACAAATATGTCGGCTTCCCGACCGCTGACATCAACACGGTCTATTCAGGCCACCCCGCCCTCTCCAACCTAGCAGTCCGCACCTGGAACTATGGCAGCCAACCCGCTGTCCTCTCTGATCTCCCGATCCTCGAGATGGATAACTTCGACGGCTATGCCTGCCTCGCCGGCTTTCGCGTGCGGTTCAACAACTCTTTTAACAATGCCTTCTACTACGAATCGCCCTACCCCTACGGCAACGACTTTGTCGCTTACAACTGGGAAGACATCTTCCGGTTGGGCCAGTCCATCAGCAATCTACGCCTGTGGAACAACGAACAGGGTTTCAAGGTTCGGTACAGTGACAAGACCGACTGGAGTGATGTCAAAGTCGCCAACCGCCTGCGCTTCGACGACGAGCACAACCCCTACGTCGGTGCGGAGATGCGCCATGCGATCCAGTTTCAAAAATTTACCGACCTGTCGATCAGCGGCTACGCTCTGGCAGGTTGGGTCGTCGGCCCCAGGGATATTGACAACAGTTCCCGGGTTGAATTTGTTGGACAGGATTACTCCAACTACGCCAACTTCGACACCCTGACGGAGCTGGGGACGTGCGAGAGCATCACTGGAGTCTCAGCATTCAAGACAAGCACCTCTTCCGCGACGGTCAACTGGCAGCCCCACGAAGACGCCGAACGTTTC
>JBCCEE010000205.1:0-13691 GCA_039030415.1 Acidobacteriota bacterium | reverse complement strand
TAAAAAGCGTCTCCGCCCTTTTGGAGTCGCCCTGGCCCCAGAGGACCGCGGCCAGATCGTTGACGACGATTGCCAGCTGGCGATCGTCGGTTCCACCGAGTTGACGCTGCAGTCCCGGCAGGGCCGCCTCGAGCATGGGCCGGGCTTGCTCGTAGAGGCCGAGGTTGTAATAGACGTGCCCCATGGTCGCGGCCAGCATGGCATAGAGCCGTGGTTCGTTGTCGCGATAGGTCTCGATCTGCTCGCGGCCGCGATCGAGAATCTCGCGGGCCGTAACGTCTTCTCCTTTGGAGGCGTCCGGATTGGAGCTCTCGAACAGGCTGACGAGAAAGCCGGTGACCTCCTCGGCTCGCTCTCGCTCGAGCACGGCCTGGTCTCGAATCCGCAGCGCCGTGATGCCAAACCCGATGATGGTGAAGAGCAGCAGGGCAGCCAGTATGGACTCCCAGGTATGGCGTCGGACGAACTTGCCAGCCTGGTAGGCCAATGTCGCTGGCCGGGCGACTACGGGCAGGCCGGTCAAGAAGCGATCGATGTCCTGCGAGAATTGCTCGACGGTGGGGTAGCGGCGCGAGACCTCCTTGCGCAGAGCCATCAATACGATGCTGTCGAGATCTCCGCTCAGGCGGCGCCGCAGACCTCGCGGGTCGGTCGAGCGCCGGTAGCTGAGCTCCTCGGCCGTCAGGGGCTCTTCGGTAGCGGGTCGCTGGCTGTCCGAGGCCTCGTGAGCGAGAGGTTCGACCGGGTGATGCCGCGCTCGCGTACGCGACGAATCCGCCGGGTCCAGCGTGCGGGTGGTGCCCAGCTCGACCGTGGTGCTCGAAGTCGGGGAGCGGCGGCCGATCGCGGTGCTGGGCTTCTCGGGCTGCTCTTCACGGATGGCGTGCGCCAGGTCGAGCCATTTGCTGCTCGGGATGCGATAAGGGCGCCGGCCGGAGATCAGCTCGTAGAGAATCACGCCCAGCGTGTAGATGTCGCTGGCGGTGGTCAGGGTGCCGCCGTCGACCTGCTCGGGGCGGGCGTAGGCCTGGGTCATGGGCTGAGCGCCCGTGGCGGTCAGCCAAGTCGAGGCGTCCGAGGGATCGAGCGGCTTGGCGATACCAAAATCGAGCAGCTTGGGCTCACCGTCGGACGCGACCAGGATATTGGCGGGCTTGAGGTCACGGTGCACGATCAGGTTCTGGTGCGCCAGATGGACCGCCGCACAGACCTTGCGAAACAGTGCGAGCCGTTGACGGACCGTGAGCCGGTGGCGATCGCAGTACTGATCGATGGGCTCGCCTTCGACGAACTCCATTACGAAGTAGGGGAGGCCGTCGTCGGTGCTGCCGCCGTCGAGCAGCTTGGCGATGTTGGGGTGGTCGAGATGAGCCAGGATCTGGCGCTCGTGACGGAAGCGCCGTACGATCGCCTCGGTGTTCAGGCCCGGTTTGAGGATCTTGAGGGCGACCCGTTTCTGAAACTCATCGATGCGCGTAGCTAGAAAGACACTCCCCATGCCGCCGCGTCCCAGCAGGCGCTCGATGCGGTAGGAGCCCACCCGCTGGCCTTCGCGCACTTCCGTAGTGCCCGTGGAGCGCAGCGAGAACACCGGCGTTTCGATGAAGCTCTCGGCGGGTTGCGAGGCGGCAATCAGCGATTCGAGCTCGCTGCGCAGTGCATCATCGCCCTGGCAAGCGCGATCGAGGGCTGCCGGTCGTTCCTCAGGAGCAAGCTCCAGGATCTCACTCAGGATCTCTTCGGCTTGCTGCCACTGATCCGGGGTCAGCGCGGTGTCCTCCTCGGCGGCGATCGCCATCGATCCGGCCGATCGTGCATGAGCTGCTAGTCTAGCAGAGCTAAAATCGCGACTCGATGGACAGCTTGGCCTTCACCGATTACGTCCGCTCGCTGGATCCGTCTGGCGAGCCGCCCGACCCCGAGGCTTTCGATCGCGTGTGGGCGACGCTGACGCGAGCTGTTCGCAGCGAGCTCAGGAAGCGTGGCCTGTGGGATGTCTCTCCCGAATACCTCGGAGTCTTTGGGGCGGCGCAGTGGCAAACTCCGAATCAGCATCGCGAGGCCTCCAGCTCGGCACTCGAGGAGCTGGTGGCCAGCTGCTACAGCCATATCTTCGTCCGTCGCCTGGGTGGGTTGAAAGCGCAGCTGGCCGTCAAGCCCAACATCGAGGGCCTGGTCTTCCTGGGCATCCGCAATCGTCTGCACGATCTTCAGAAGCGCTACGACCCCCTGGGGTTCCGAGTCTTCGAGATCTTGCGGTCTGCCGTGCGTGGAGCTTTGCAAGCCGGCGAAGTGTGCTTACTGGCCGGGGATCGCCGCATCCGCAACGACACCGTCTTGGGGTCCGCCGGCGACACTGGTGCCCCCGGCGCCTCCAATCAGGTGCTCGAAGCCAAGCTGGACCGCACGGTGCGAAGCTGGAACGATCTCTTGCTGCCCGAGCTGGTGACCGCTCGCGGCGAGGCGAGGACCCGGGTGACGGCGGTGCTTCAGAGCCTTCTCGCAGGCTTGCCACCCCAGGGTTTTCAGAGCTTCACCTACAAACAGATCATCGAGCCGTTGAAGGGTGAAGCGCGGGCGCGGTGGGGGGCTCTGCTGGATCAAGAAACCGGTGAGCCCGCTCTGGAGACTCTCGATGACGGTTCGTCCATGGCGATCCGTAGAGCACCGAGCTCGGCTTCGCCGGACTTCGAGATCTTGGAGCGTGACCGCTACGCCAAGCTGGTGGAATGCGTCAGTGAGCTGATCGATCGCCGCACCGGAGGCGTAGACAGCGCAGCGAAGCCATCCAGGGCGGACTCGGTGAGCCACGAGCTGTACCTCAGCAGGCTGTGGGAGCTGCTTCATACTCGCGCGTCCGCGACCCGGGCGGCTCGCCCCGGCGACTTGAAAGCGGTCGATGGTTATGATTCCAAAATCGCCAGCGCCGTCGCCCTAGCGCTCGATACCGACATGAAGCGCCTCTCGGCTCGCAAGCTGGCCAAGCTTCTGCGTATCCCCCGTGAGCGAGTTCCCGGACTGTTCGAAGTCCTGCAGCAGTTGATGACTGCCTGTGGCGCGGCCAGTTCTGAAATATCGTCGGTTAACTCATGGCAGAGTGACCGGAAGGCGGGTGAGTCCGAAGATCAGCGAGGAGGCCAGGCGTGACGGAACATGGCGAGCTGCGGGATCGGTTGCGACGCGAGACCGGTACAGCGCATCGCGCGTTTCTGGATGCTGCTCCGGACTCGCCTTCCGACCAGCACTCGGCCGCAGAATCGCCGCACGTCGGAGGCCTCTACGTGCTTCCCCAGACGGCTGAGTGGCCGATCGAGTGGGCGGTGGTCGACCGGAATCCGCCGCAGGTGTTGACGCTACCGGCCGACACCGGCTCCTGGGTCGGCAGCGGCGACATCGCTCTACCGTCGACCGCGCTCCGTAGCGATCTGTGCCTGCGCTGTAGGTTCGGGCTTTGGGTGCATGCCAGGGTGTTCGAGCGAGGCATCGCTTCCGGTAGCCTGGATGCTGGAGCCTTGGAGGCTGCCGTGCAGCGCTGGCAAACGCTGGCCGACAGCAAACGCATTGGCACGCTGGAGGAGCGAGAGGTCGATATCGACTCGGAGTACCTCGACTGGACGGAAGAGGTCCTCGCGCAGGCTCGCCGGGCTCTAGCGTCCGCCTCGGAAGCTATCGACGTCGAGTCGGATTCGACGGCCCGGTCTGGCACGATCCGGTCCGGCGCGACCCGGTCCAACGCAGTGGAGGCCATTCCGACGATTCGCCCGCGGCCCCGGCGAGGGTCGGCGTTCCGGAATCCGATGGCGCTGGCGGCATCGGTCCTGCTGGTGGTGTCCCTGGGGCTGGGGCGGCAGCTGATGGTGACCGAGCGTGCGCGAGGGGTCGCGACCGAAGATCATCGTCAGCGCGTGACCGAGCTGGAAGGCGAGCGCCAGCTGGCGGACGAGAGATATCGGCAGGACGTCGAGCGTCTGCAGAGTGAGCTGGAGCGCAACAGCCGCCAGCATCAGCAGCAGATCGCCGAGTTGGAGGCTTCGAAAGCCGCGGAGGCGGCGCGTCGCCCGAGCCCTTCGGTCAACGTGCCTTTTGCGGTCCTTTCGCAGGGGCCCACCCGCAGCGGATCAGAACGTCTCCGGGTGCCGACTGGAGTCGACCTCTTTCTGTTGATCCTGCGTCTCGAGCTATCTGAAAACTATCCACGCTACCGGTTGCAGGTCTATAGAGCCGGGGAGCCGCGGGTCGTCTGGAGCACCGATCAGCTGACGACCACGGGGGCCGAGCTCACCGTTGCCTTGCCGCGAGGCCTGTTATCGTCGGGCGACTACGAGCTCCACCTGGCCGGACTCCCGGATGCCGATTCAGCACCTGGCTCCGCCGGAGACCTCGGAGTGTATGCTTTGACCCTGGAGATCGACTGAACATGTTGATGACCGAACCGCAAGCGGAAGTTACCTCGTTGCTGCTGGACTGGCGTGGCGGCAACGCTGCTGCTCTCGAAGAGCTGATGCCGCTGGTCGTCGACGAGCTGCGGCGCATCGCTCAGGGATACTTCGGGGGAGAGCGTCGTGATCACACGCTACAGCCTACGGCATTGGTCAACGAGGTCTTCTTGCGCTTGGTCGACGTTGGGCGCGTCGAGTGGCGCAGTCGGGCTCACTTCCTGGGCATTGCAGCGCGGTTGATGCGCTGTGTCCTGGTCGATCATGCCCGTGGGCGTCGCGCCGCCAAGCGCGGGGGAGACGCCGTGCGCGCCGCTATCGATCTCGATCAGATTCTGCCCCGCGCGCGAGAGATCGACCTGATTGCCCTGGACGATGCCCTGCACGACATGGCCAAGATCAATCCGGAGGGCTGTGCGGTTGTCGAGATGCGTTTCTTTGCAGGACTGACGCGGGAAGAGATTGCCGAAGTGCTGGGGGTATCGCCGACTACGGTCAAGCGCAAATGGACCATGGCCAAGCTCTGGCTCTATCGCCATCTTCACGAGCTCCAGTCGCAAGTCCCCGAGGCCTGCTGATAGTCCAGGGTCTGCAGGACTACGGGCTCGAGCGTGGCTCGAGGATCCAGCCGGCGAGCGGTGCGTAGATTCCCTCGGGAAACTTTTCGAGGTAGCGCTGGTAGTCTGCTGGAGCATCGGCTCTACGAGCCGCCTGCCAATAGACGAGCTCGGCGGTCTGCAGAGTTTCGAGAGGCTTGGGGGAGGCGCCAGGGGCGTCCGTCCGGGTCGACACGTCTTGGATCGGCACGGTGAACACGAGATCGCCTCTTCCGAAGTTGCCTTCGATCAAGGTACCCCATTTGGGCTCGGCCGGCGCGGGGCCGAGAGCCGCGGTTTTGTAGCGTGCTGAGACCTCGTCCTGCCGTCGCATCACCTCACGCTGGACGAAGTCTGCGAGCTCACGGCCGAGGATGAAGCCATCTTCGTTCCGGTCTGCGGCGCCGTCCAGGGCTTGGGTCACCATGAGCCGAAAGAGACTGTCGTCTGGGACCCGCTCGGTTTCATCGCCAGCGGTCAGGAACATGCGGACGGGACGCGAGACCAGCTCGGTCAGGGAAGTGCCGGTCAGGGGAGGCGGTGCGCACTGCGGTAGCGCGCACGACTTGGTTGCCTTGAAGACGGTGCCGGCGAAGCAGGAATCGAACATGAAGAGGATGTCGTTGGCTTCACTTCGGATGGCGTACTCGCGAAAGCGCTCCATGCCCAAGAGATCCCGCAGGTTCGCTCGGTCCTGTCTGGGGTTGCCAGCGTCGACCGGCACCAGGTAGCCGAGCTTGATGCCGTGGCGGGTCACTTCGGTGTGTCCATGGCCTGCGTAGTAGAAGACCAGACGATGACTCGGTGTGTCGCCGTAACGGGTGAAGAACTGATCGAGCGCGGTCTCGAGCTCACGGCCGGTGGGATTGTCGAGCGTCTCGACTTGGAATCCGTGATGTTCGAGGACGCGCCGAACCTCCATAATGTCCTCACCCGGCTGATAGAGCGTTGCCCAGCCTTGACCGCTGCTGTAGTCGGAGGCTGCGACCAATAGCGCGAAGCTACCGGTGTAGGGCTCGATCCTGGGATGCTCGTCGAGCCAGGTTTGGAGATCCGCCAGATCTTCGGCAGTCGCTTCGCCCGAACCCCTGGCAAGCTCGAGCTGGCGCTCGACGCGGTCGCGGCTGCGGCAGCGGGAGTAGGCCCGAGCCAACACCAAGTGCGGCTGGTAGGCGATCGGAAGCGGCTCGGCAGAACGCGTCAGTGCAGTTGCTGCAGCGGGTGATCCTGCCTCGCCCCGAGGCGAAGCAGCCCTCGGGAATGGCTGAGCTCCCGAGCCGTCGACTACCGAGCCGAGAGTGCGTTCGGCACGCTCGATCAGGCCGGCGATCTCGTGATCGCTGCATTGCTCGAGCTCTGTGCGCGCCCGCGCGCTCAGGTAGTCTTCAATGGCCAGCTCGCGCAGCTTGCGCCGCTCCTGCCGCAGCTTATGATCCTCGATCTGCATCTCCAGCCGTTGGCGTTCCAGAGCTGATGCCAGATGGGGCTCCGCGGCTTCAAGAGCTCGTCGAGACGCGTCGATATCGGCACACTGCAGGCTGCCGCGGATCAAAGCGCGATGCGCAGCCGCCATCTCGCTCGGAGCCAGGGTCATCGAGCCGTGATCTCCGGTCAGCCGCTGCAGGAGGCCGATTGCCGAGCGAGCGCAGGCGCCCGCGGTGATACGACGGATCGCCGATCGGTACTGGCCTAGCAGGTTCTCGTTCAACGCGCCTTGGAGCTCTGGCTTCTGACTCGAAGCGATTGCCTGGCGCAGCTCGTCGACGCGACGGGGGGCTAGGGAAGAGGATGCCCGTTCCAATACGACGGAAGCTTGCTCCGGCTCGCCGCAGTCCAAGTGGGCTTCGATGAGCAACTCCAGCGGCAGAGCCCCTTCTAGCGGGCTCCAGCCTTGGCTTACCAGGTCTTGCAGGGACTCTAGGCCCCGTTGGTCGCAGCGGTCGGTCTCGACCTGCTCGGCAGCGTCGCGATAGCTGGCCCGGTGGCGAGCCTCCTGCTGGTGTAATCTGAGCTGCTCGTGCAACGTCCTCCAGTCGGATTGCTGGTACCGCTTCGAGGTCTCGACATAGTGCTCGGCGAGGCCAAACTGGTCGCACTGGAGATGAGCCTGCGCCAACAGCGACGGTAGCGTTTTTCCGGTTGCGTGAGATTCGGATGGCTGAGGAAGACCTGGCAGTTGGCGCTCCAGTAGCTCGATAGCGTCGGGCCTGCAGCCTCCACTCGCTAGTAGGGCCGCAGCAAGCTCGCGGTCCGCTCGACGCTGTTGCGCGCGGCGCTCCGCTTCCAGCCGATTGCGTTCGGCGATCTCTTCGAGCTCGCGGCGCCGGATCTCCTGCGCCATCTCTGCAATACCGTCCCTTGCCTGATCGAGTAGTCCCAGGGCTTTGTTGAGCTCGGCAGCAGCTGTCTGCAAAGAGGCGTCTTGCAAGCTGGCGGTGGTCTTCTCGAGCGACGCCGTGATCGCGCTGAACGACGGCAGGGCTGAGCTGTGTTCTGGGTCGGCGAGTGCTCTCGACTGCTGAAGCTCCTCGGCGGTTTCGTAGTCTGCGGTCGCGCTCCGGTAGAGTTGCTGTACCTGCTCTCCGATCTCGCGGCGGATCTGCGTTCGGGTCGCTACGAGACGTTTCAAATACTTCTTGCTGCGGCGTGCGGTGATGGCGCCGGCGGCCTCTGATGCTTCGAACGCCTTCAGCGCAGCTTCATAGTGGCCGAGCTCGTAGAGCGCCAAGCCTTGGTGGTAGTAAGGCAGGTAGGGGGCCTGCCACATTCCGTACTCGCGTACGTTCTGCCCGGCTCGCGGCTCGACTTGTGCCGCCGCTGCAAAGAACACCAGCGCTTCGCGCCAGTAGCCGAAGTCGAACGACCTCAAGCCAGCCCGATAGAGGTCAGCGGCAGCATTTTGCCCCTGGATCGAGGCTGTGGACAGGGCGAGGATGACAAAGAATGCCAAAGCCCTGAGCTCGATTCGCCGGAGTGGCATGGGTTAGTTCAGCCGGTAGACGGTGGATAGGCTGAAGACGTTGGCGCGATCTGAAAGATCGAAGGCGAGATCGAGCTGCAGACGCGAGAAGACGATGCCTAGCCCGCCGGTCCAGTGCATTTCGTTCTCCCCCTCTGGAAACCGAAATCCAAAGCGATCTTCGGGTTGGAGATCTGAAGTCGGGCGGCCGCCGAAGTCGTAGCTCAGCTGATGGTCTGGATCGAGCCAGGCGCCGAGACGCAGCGCGACGTCTACGCGGTGGTCGAGCAGGTACTCGAGCCCTAGGCGCAGCTCGATCGCATCGTCGATCTCGAAGTTCTCGAGAAAGGGTGAGACACAGGCCAGCTCGCCACCCGGGGGATACGGGGTTCCGTTGCGATCGAAGTCACCGCAGGTATCGAACGCGAAGTCATTTCCCGCCGCATCCTCGCCGCGCAATGCGGTAGCGATCAGATTGGCCTCGGGCTCCAGGCTGGAATACGCCACGTGATCGACCTCGAAGGAGATCGTGAGGGCATTTTGGGGCACGAAGCCAGGCCTGATCATGAATCCGAAGCCGAGGACATCGGGCACTTCGAACCGGGTGCTGCCGGTGAGCGCGCGAACCACTCCCGGGTCAGTGAAGTTCTGATTGCCGGTCTCTTCGCGTAGAGCGATTTTCTGGTCACGCCACTCGAAGGCATAGTTGAAATTGAACGTCGGGCCCTGCCGATAGACCAAGCCGACGCTCCAGTGAATGGGCTCGCCGCGACGCACGCTGCCCTTGGATTTCCAGATCAAGCCGAGGGTGGCAGCGACATCGTAGTCGTCTCCGACTTGGATCGAGCGCTCACTCTCATTGGCGGCGGAAAAGTCGGCGGGGCCAAAGATGACGTTGGTGCGGCCGTCGCGAAGAATGCCCCCGAGGGCATCACGTGCGGGAAGCTCTGTTGCGAACCGCTGCGTCTGCGCCCGGTAGTCAAAGCTGGCGTAGGACAGGCTGGCGCCGAGCCAAAGGTTGTCGGTGAAGCTGTAGGCGGCAGCCATGCCGTGGTGCACGATCGAGAGGTCGAGCTCGCCGAGCAGCGCGGCGAGACGGCTGCGGTTGCGCCGCTGCTCGCTGAGCGGTCCCGGACCGCCATTGCGTATGAATGGACCTTCGCTGCGAAGCTCCGCTTCGAACGCCGCCAGCTCATGCCGGTAGAAGGCCAGCCGCAGCTTCGATAGCGCAGGGCGCTGTTCGCCGAACACATGGGCATAGGAGAGGAAGGAAAGGCCCGAGACTTCGCTTTCGAAGTCGCGTAGCTCGAGGTCTCCTCGGGTATCGATGCCATTGCCGGTCGGTTGAGCCGAAGCGCTGCCGCTGAACGGATAGCTGGTTTTGTAGAGCCGGTGGCGGCCCTCCGCTGAGATTTCGCTGCGGGTCAGCCAAATGAGGCCCGCTGGATTGGCGAACGCGGCGGTAGCGTCATCGGCCAAGCCGGCAAAGGCGCCGGCCATTGCCAGGCTGCGGGCTCCAGGCGGAGAAAAGCTGAACTGCAGGCCAGCGTTGATCTCCTCATTGGTCTGAGCCGAGGCCGTCAACGGCAGAAGCAGCATGATGGCTGCAACGGTCAAACCGCGGTTGAAACGGCGCTTCGATCCGTACGCGGTGAGCACTGCAAGGGACCGTTCTGGCAGCCGAGCCAGCATCTGCCAGCGAGTCTGAAGCATGGTCTGGAGGGAGTATTCGATGTAAGAGGGTTTGGCTTGCGGCAATGGCATACACCTGAGAATTATACGATGCCCGAGTAGCATTGGCAGGTGGTGAGCAACGGCACAGGCGTTGGCTACGCACTGCTGGCAAAGCTCGCCAAGTCGCTCGCAGCCCAAGCTGAGGGCGCCGAGTCGTGGCTCGATGATCACATCGACGGTCGAAAATCGCCTTTTAGTAGTGACTGCTCGAGCTCTCGCGCTATCACCATGGCGCAGCACTCTCCAGCCACTGCCCGGCTTCACGGCGCGGCCGTGCTGAAAGTGCGACTCATTGTGCCGTACTGAAAGTGCGAATCATTGTAAGGAGAGGAGATTTTGATGCTGCAGATTCGAACGCCGCTGAGCCAAGCTCAATCGGTCCCCACAGGGACCTGGGTCGCGTCGCGACGCCTGGCAGCGGCCTTGATCATGATGATGGTGCCGGCTGGCGCAGGAGCAGCCGGCTTCACCCCAGTGACGGCCGAAGAGCGCGATTTGCTAACGGTTCCCTGGCAGCCGGATGCCCCGGCAGTTGTGCTGTTCGAGAAAGCCGAGCTCGACTTCATGGACTATCCGAGCGAAGTGTCCTCGATCCTGGAGGTCCACACCCGGATCAAGATCCTGAAAGAGTCCGGCAAAGAGTATGGCGAGGTGGCGATCTTTCATAGCTCGGTGTTGCGGCTCAAGGAGCTCGAGGGACGCACGATCAAGCCTGATGGGACGGTAGTACCGCTGACTGAAGATGCGATCTTCAAAGAGCGTGCTTCGCGTGCCAAGAAGAGCTTTGTCACCAAGGCCGCATTTCCTGCCCTGGAAGTGGGCAGCATCATCGACTATCGGTACAAGTTGCGCTGGGACAGCTTGGCGTATCTCGAGCCCTGGTATTTCCACAACGAGATTCCTACCTTGCTCTCTGAGATCACGTATATCAAGCCGGACAACATGGCGCTGGAGCCAAGGTCCTGGGCGACCGGAGGCGGGAAGATCGAGCTCGACAGCCGCAAGTCACCCCGTGGTTACGCCATCCGCGCCTGGATGACTCAGTTGGGAGGGATCCCCGAAGAGCCCAGCTCCTTTCCTTTCGCTGACCTTTCGAGCCGCTTCATGATGATCCCGCGAGAGGTAGCCGTCAGCGGTACGCGCTGGCCTTTGTTCGACTCGTGGCAGAGCGCATGTGAGCTCTACGAAGATGGCGACGACGGCTACAAGGCGCTAAGGCGCAAGGCGCGCCGAGCCAAGAAGAAGGCGTTGGAGCTTGCTGCGGCTGCCTCCTCGATGCGTGACAAGGCCGCTACGGTTCACGCTTTCGTACGAGACGAGATCCAGACGCTCTGGTTTCCCTCGGTCGATACGCTCGGCCGCAATGCGGACGAGATCCTCGCTGCGCGAGAAGGCACTCAGTCTGAGAAGGCGCTGCTGCTGCAGGCGATGCTCGATGCGCTCAAAATCGATACGGCTATGGTCTGGGCCTCCGATCGGCGCACGGGCCGAGTCGATCTCGAGGTCGCGAACCCATGGTGGTTCGAAAGAATCTTGATCCAGGTCGAGCTCGACGGCGAGCGCCATTTTCTGGATCCCGGCGATCGGCGATTGGGTTTTGGGCAAATCAGTCCCTACTATGAGAACACTCCGGCTGTGCTACACGGCAAGAAGCCAGAGGTCATCCAGCTGCCGGCGACCCCGTTCGAGAAGAACCTCAGGCGTGCCAAAGTCGATCTCAGCTTGGACGAAGCAGGCCAGGTGCGAGGCGAGGGAGAGATGGTCCTTTCCGGTCACCACGCCTGGCGGTTTCTGCGCTGGAAGGATTCGCCCGAAGAGGCCGCGGAAGCCTGGCAGCAGCGCCTGGGCGATGACTTCGAAGGCTACGCAGTGAGTGACGTCAACGTGACAGAGACTCTGGATGAGCGCCGAGTCGAGGTCTCTTGGCAAGTCGTTCAGCGCGCCGAAGACGTGCTCGGCGACGAAGCCAGCCTGATACCGAGTCTGCCGCTCGGCCCGATCGAGCAGCGGTTCGCTCTGCCGCCAGATCGCCGCAAGACGCCGGTTCAGTTTGCGTTCGCAGATCGCGACGAGGTGGAGATGACCGTATCATGGCCGGATAGCTGGGAGATCGACGTGCTGCCGACGGGCGCTGACTATATCGGCCCAGCAGGTGTCCTCTCCGCGGTCGTCGCCATCGATGAGGCCAATCGCCAGCTGAGCTACTCGAGGAGATTCGACATCACACTCTCCGAGCTGTTCGGTCGCCAGCAGTACGCGGCTATACGTGATCTCTATAGCGAGGTGGAAAGCCACGATGCCCAGAGCCTGGTTCTGGTTCGCCACTAGCCTGACGTTGCTGGCAGCTGTCGAGGCCAGGGCTGCGACGCGTCTGCAGCATCATGTCGATATTCGGATTCGCCCGGACGGCACGGTCAGCGAGAGGACCCGCCTGGTCGTACGGCTCGACGCGAACCGTGACCTGACGGATTGGGGGAAGTTCTCGGTATATCTCGACGAGCACCGCTCCCTGCTCGAGCTAGAAGCCAGCGTGGTCAAGCCGGGCGGCGAGCAGCTTGTAATGAAGCGCAAGGACCAGGACACGATGGAGCTCAGTAGCTCTGGGAGCCTCCACGACTCGGCGCACTACCGCGTCGTCAACTTTCGCGAGCTAACGCCAGGAGCCAAGCTGATCATCGACTACGAGCTGGAGATCGCGCCCTACTATCCAGCAGATGTCGTAGGACTGGCCTTTGGTGAGACGGTCCAGGACTTGCGCGTTCATATCGAAGGGGGCGGCGTCGGCTGGCGGTGGCGGTTCGATGGGCCCGCGGATGAATTCGACGTGGTCGAATTCGCGGGAGGGGTGACCGTCACCGCCAGCGAGCTGCCGGCTTCGCGGGCACTGGGATGGGCCCCGAGTGGTTCAGGTTCGAACACTATCCTGCGTTTCGCTTGGGGAGAAGACGCTAGCTGGAGCGGTGTTGGAAGCTGGTATAGCGACCTGCTGCGAGACGTTCCGCGCGACGCAGCCTCGGTGCGTCAGCTGAGCGGTGAGCTGACTGCTGGGCTCGAAGAGCCTCGGCAGCGTCTCGAATCTCTGCTGTCCTTCGTTCGCAAGAAAGTCCGCTATGTCGCGGTCGAGATCGGCATTGGAGGCTTCCGGCCCACTGCGCCCGTGGATGTGTTGGCGCGTAGATGGGGCGATTGCAAGGACAAGTCCTTGCTGCTGATAGACCTCTTGAAGGCAGCTGGAATCGAAGCTCATCCGGCGCTGATCTACTCCGGCAGCAACGCCCGCATCGACGAGCAATTCCCATCGCTGCAGTTCAACCACTTGATCGTTGCGGTGCCGGCTGAAGCAGTAAGCCACAGCTCAGACGAGCCCGTCAGCGGTGGCTTCCTCTTCGTCGATCCGACGCAAGATAGAGGCTCGGCGCGCTGGCTACAGCCGGCGGATCAAGATCAGCATGCTCTGGTCGTGCACGAGGGGCGAGGTTCGCTGGTACACACCGCAATCCGCCAGCAGCTCGAGCGTCGAAGCGTGCGGGTAGACGTCGAGATCAACGCTTCCGGTGATGCTGTTGGCAAAGCTGGGCTGCAGTTGAGCGGTCAAATCGCTACGCCCTGGCTGCGGCAGATCGAATCCGAGCCGGTGGAGCGAACAGCAGAAGGCGCTCTGGCAGTTTTCTCGACCCTCCTGCCGGGCGTCGCGGTCGATAAGGTGGGCTGGAGCTCTGACGAGACGTCGGTACCCACCGTCGACATGGCGGTAGATCTCACCTATCGCAACATGCTGCGAAGCGGCGCCCGGTCGTTCAAGGTGCCGAGTCTGCGATCGACTCCCGAACCCAGGGTGATCGTCCAGCGCCAGCTGCCGATCGTCGTGCCGCCGCAGGTCACGGAGACGACCTGGCGGGTCCGCCTTCCCGAGGGCGTTTGCCTGCCAGCGGAGCAGCGGCACGAGGTAGACAACTCTGTCGGCAC
>JBCCEE010000204.1:0-13785 GCA_039030415.1 Acidobacteriota bacterium | reverse complement strand
GTGAGGGCGACGAAGTTCGCCGCACTGGCGAGCTGCTGAGCGTGCCGTGTGGCGAGCAGATGGTCGGCCGCGTGGTCGATCCTCTGGGTCGTCCGCTCGACGGTCTCGGCGTCATCGAGACGCCGCACCGCCGCCCGCTCGAGTTCAAGGCGCCCGGCATCGTCGAGCGCCAGCCGGTGACCGAGCCGATGATGACCGGCCTCAAGGCGATCGACAGCATGATCCCGGTCGGCCGCGGTCAGCGCGAGCTGATCATCGGCGATCGCAAGACCGGCAAGACCGCGATCGCCATCGACACCATCATCAATCAGAAGGGCCAAGACGTCATCTGCGTCTACGTCGCGGTCGGCCAGAAAGAGTCGACGGTGGTCGGCGTGGTCGACAAGCTCAAAGAGCACGGCGCCATGGACTACACCATCGTGGTCTCGGCGTCGGCGTCGGATCCTTCGCCATCGCAGTACATCGCCCCGTACGCGGGTGCCGCCATGGCCGAGTACTTCATGTACAAGGAAGGCCGCGCCACCCTGGTGATCTACGACGACCTCTCCAAGCAGGCCCAGGCCTACCGCCAGCTGTCGCTGCTACTGCGCCGGCCGCCAGGTCGCGAGGCCTACCCTGGTGACGTCTTCTACCTGCACTCCCGCCTGCTCGAGCGCGCCGTCAAACTGCGCGACGAGTACGGCATCGTGCCCAAGGACACGCCGGACGATAGCCGCGATCGCTCGCTGGCCAAAGTTCATCCGCAGGGCCTGGAGGCGCCAGAAGATCAGCGTCCCGATGGCGTCGATGGTCTCTACCATCGTCCCGAAGGGCTGGAGCGCGCCGAAGCCTGGCTCGAAAGCCTGGACGACAAAGACGACCTCAAGATCCACCGCTTCCCGGATACCGGTGGCTCGATGACCGCTCTGCCGATCATCGAGACCCTCGAAGGCGAGGTGTCGGCCTACATCCCGACCAACGTGATCTCGATCACCGACGGTCAGATCTACCTCGAGCCCGACCTCTTCTTCGCCGGCGTGCGGCCTGCTGTCAACGTCGGCATCAGCGTCTCGCGCGTTGGCGGTAACGCCCAGCGCAAGGGCATGAAGAAGATTTCTGGCTCGCTGCGCCTCGATCTCGCGGCCTTTCGCGAGCTCGAAGCCTTCGCTCAGCTCGGTACCGAGCTCGACGCTGCCACCCAGCGCCAGCTCGATCGCGGGCAGCGCATGGTGGAGCTGCTCAAGCAGCCGCAGTACAGTCCCTTCGTCTTCAACCGCCAGCTGGTCAGCATCTTCGCTGGTACTCGCGGCTTGCTCGACGACCTGCCGGTCGATCAAGTCTTGGACTTCGAAACCGCCCTGCTGCGCCACTTCGAAGACGAGTTCCCCGAGTTGATGGAAGAGATGGAGAAGACCGGTGTCATCTCGGATGCATTGAACGACTCGATGACCAAGGTCATCACCGACTTCAAAGCGACCTTCACCGGCGAGAGCGATGGCTAATCGAAGAGTCCTCGTCAAGCGGCGCAAAGCGGTCCGCAATATCAAGAAGATCACCCGCACCATGCAGCTGATTGCCACGGCGCGTTTTCAGGCGGCCTTCAACCGCGCCGTGGCCAGCAAGCCCTACAGCGAGAAGCTCGGGGAGCTGGTGAATGATCTTTCGCGGGCGGCCGGCTCCACCGACCATCCGTTGATGCAGACCCATGACGATGCTGACCGCTCAGCGCTGATCGTGATCACCAGTACTCGCGGCCTGTGCGGCGGCTACAACGCCAACGTCTTGCGAACGGCGATCGATCATATCGACCACCAAACCGACGAGGCGGCAGGCAAGGGGGTCGACGTCACCATGGTCGGCACCAAGGGGCGCAATTACTTCCGCTTCCTCAAGCGTGAGATGGCCGAGCAGATCCTCGACATGGGCGACACGCCGCGCTTCGAGCAGATCGAGCCGATTGCCAATCGCCTCATCGAGCGCTTCGAGAATGGCGAGATCAGCTCGGTCAACGTCGCCTTCATGCGCTTCATCTCCACCAGTCGTCAGCAACCGGAGGTGATTCAGCTGCTGCCGCTATCGAGCGAGGCCGAAGGTGAGGGAGACGAAGCCGCAGCCGCGGGCGGTCGCCAAGCCGAGTACGAATTCTCGCCCGAGCCCGAGCAATTGCTCGGCGATCTCTTGCCTGCTAGCGTCCGTATGCGCCTGTTTCAATGCTTCAACGACGCCGTCGTCAGCGAGCAAGTCTCGCGCATGGTGGCGATGAAGGCGGCCACTGACGCTGCTGGAGACATGATTACCTCCCTGACCCAGCAATACAACCGAGCTCGACAGTCCCATATTACGATGGAGCTTCTCGACATCATCGGCGGCGCCGCCGCGATCGAGTAGTGCTCGAGCGACTCACATAAAGCAGGAATCTCGCGATGGACAACGCTAGCTACGGAACCGTCACGCAAGTCATTGGCTCCACCCTCGACGCGCAATTTCCGGAAGACAAACTGCCGGCGATCTACAACGCTCTTCACGTCGAAGTCACCCGCACCGTGCTCGGCGAAGACATCACCGAGACCCTATGGTGCGAGGTCGCTCAGCATCTCGGCGGCGGTCGCCTGCGCGCGGTGGCCTTGGGGTCCACCGATGGTTTGCAGCGCGGCGCCAAGATCGCCGATACCGGCCAGGCCGTGCAGGTGCCGGTGGGCGAAGAAGTCCTCGGCCGCGTGTTCAACCTGGTCGGTGAGCCGGTCGATGGCCGTGGCCCGGTCGTGACCAAAGAGAAGCGTCCTATCCACAGTGCTCCGCCGGCGTTCGATTCCTTGTCTTCCAAGACCGAGATCTTCGAGACCGGCATCAAGGTCGTCGACCTGCTGTGTCCCCTAGTTCGTGGTGGTAAAGCAGGCCTGTTCGGCGGTGCCGGCGTCGGCAAGACCGTCATCATCCAGGAGCTGATCGCCCGCCTCGCCCGCTTCCACAGCGGCTACTCGTGCTTCGCCGGTGTCGGCGAGCGCACCCGCGAGGGCAACGACCTGTGGCTCGAAATGCAGGAAGCCAAGATCGGCGATACCGGCAAGAGCGTCATCGACCAGACCGTGATGGTCTTCGGTCAGATGAACGAGCCGCCGGGTGCGCGTCTGCGCGTCGCTCTGTCGGCCCTCACCATGGCGGAATACTTCCGCGATCAGACCGGTGCTGACACCTTGCTCTTCGTCGACAACATCTTCCGGTTCTCGCAGGCCGGTTCCGAGGTGTCCGCGCTGCTCGGTCGTATGCCGTCGGCGGTGGGCTACCAGCCCACCCTCGGCACTGAGATGGGCGAGCTCCAGGAGCGCGTCACGTCGACGTCCGCCGGTGCTGTGACCTCGATCCAGGCGATCTACGTGCCGGCCGATGACTACACCGACCCGGCACCGGCCACCGCCTTCGCCCACCTCGACTCGACCGTGAACCTCGAGCGGTCGATCGCTGACAAAGGCATCTACCCCGCGGTCGATCCGCTGGCCTCCTCTAGCCGCGTGCTGGCGCCGGAGCTCATCGGTGAGGATCACTACCGGGTGGCGCGCCAGGTGCAGCAGACGCTGCAGCGCTACAAGGATCTGCAGGACATCATCGCCATTCTCGGTGTCGACGAGCTGTCCGAGGAAGACAAGATCATCGTCGGTCGCGCCCGTAAGATCGAGCGCTTCCTGTCGCAGCCGTTCTACGTCGCCGAGCAGTTCACCGGCTTCCCCGGCATCAACTGCACCTTGGCCGACACCATTCGCTCGTTCGACGAGCTGTGCTCCGGCAAGTGGGACCATCTGCCGGAGTCGGCGTTCATGTACGTCGGCAAGATCGAAGAGGCAGCCGAGAAGGCCGAGAAGCTGGCCTCCGCGGCCTAGGCCAACTGCGCGGGGCGCCACCGGTGGCGCCCCGTCCGCGAGCATTATCTTCACCGTCAACGAGTCCTCTAGAAGAAACGAGCAATCGTCATGGCCGAAGCCCTCCACTGCAGCGTCGTCACGCCCGAGCGGGCGATCCTCGAGAGCGAAGCCCAATTCGTGGCCTTCCCCGCCCACGACGGCGAGATCGGCGTCATGCCGCAGCGCGCCCCTCTGCTCTGCCGCTTGGGCACCGGCATCCTGCGGGTCAAGACCACCGAAGGTACCCACCGCTTCTTCATCGACGGTGGCTTCGCCCAGATGGTCGACAACAAGCTCACCCTGCTCACCGAGCAGGCCCGAGCCGAAGACGAGCTCGAGCGAGCCACCGTGCTCGAAGAGCTCCAGGAGGCGCGCGCGATGTCCGTCGAGGGCGGCGGTCACGACCAGCGTCAAGCCGCCATCCGCCGCGCCCAAGAGCAGCTCAAGCTGACCCCCGAGCGTCGCTAGCTTCAATCTCCTCTCAGGACGGGCCCTCGATCAGTAGGCTCTCATCTTGATACCGTAGCCTCCAAACTCAGAGGTGGTGTTGAGATGAGTGATCCTTCCAACCGCGGACGCCTAGGCGCTGCTCTTGTAGGTGCCCTGGGTGCTATCGTCGCCGCGCTGATCACGTTGCGGGGACCTGCGCGTGAGATCATAGCCCCGATCATCATCGGGCCAGAGCTCAAGCGCGAATTGGAAGCTACCCAACGCGATCTCGTCACCGAGAATAGCCGCCTGAAGCAGCGGCTGGACGAGCTGGAAAATCGGCTCGCCAACGAGGTGCTCGAGCGAGAGGCTCGGCTGCGCGAAGCGAAGACCGAACAGGAATCAGTGTCCCAAGAGGGGTCGCCAACCTCCAAGCCCAAGGTGGCACCCAAACCCTTCAGCATCGGAAGCACTGAGCTTCCGCTTTCCAGGCTCGATCGCCATCGGATGCACTTCGCAGGCAGCTACCAGGGGCCCAAGGGAATGAGAAGCCGAGCCTGGCGCCGGGATGCCGTCCACCTTGCTTACACCCAAGCGGGCAACCTGGGAATGACTCGATACCATGGAGGCTTCCGCCTAGTTCGTAAGAGTTTCGAAGAGAGTACCTATCTGGTCGATGTCTGCTGGACCAATGAAGGCCAACTGCTGATAGGTGCAAGACAAAGTGAGATGCTGATCTGGAATTTTGCTTCGACCCAGCTGCTGTCTCGGCGTCATCTCAGCGGTTACATCAACGATATCGATTGTCGAGGAGACGGAATCGTCCTTGCCGGCACTCGAGATGGACAGATGATCGTTGTCAATGTCGAGACCGACGAAAAACCCAGGTACATAAGGCACAATAAGCAAGAGGCGGCTCTCTCTTCTGTAGCCTGGAGTCCCAACGGCACGCTTGCTGCGACCGCCAGTCACGACGCCACCGCCATTGTGTGGGATCCACTGACGTCAAAGAAGCGGCAGAAGCTCCACCATGAAGGCATCGTTTCCGACCTTGCCTGGGCGCCGAGCTCGCATTTCCTGGCCACCGCTAGCGCTGACTATACGGTCGCGGTCTGGCAGATTGGAGTCGAGAACCCCGTCCGCAAACTGCCGCACGACGGAGAGGTTTTGAAAGTCGCTTGGAGTCCCAAGGGCGGTCATCTTCTTACAGTAGCTCAGGGACCGAACAGCCGGTACGCATCGCTGTGGTCTCTGAGCAACCCTTCGAACGAACCGGTGGTGACTCAAGATATCCCAGAGGGTTCTTCTGACATGGCCTGGCATCCTGGCGGCGAATTCGTCGTGCTGGGAGATGAGAGGTGGACGTTCCGATAAGGTGTAAGTGTCGAAGGGCCAAAAGTAAAATCCCACTTTAAATTTGGCCACTCTTGATACGCTTGGGAGATGATCGAACGGGCGCTTCAATCCCAGGTCTTGGAATTGGCCTCACGCTATCCCGTGCTGACGCTCACTGGACCTCGCCAGTCGGGCAAAACGACTCTCAGCAAAATGGCCTTTCCAAAAAAGGCCTACGTCACGCTCGAGAATCCCGCCAACCGCGAATTCGCCACCGATGACCCCATTGGTTTCCTAGGCCAATACGGCGACGGTGCCATTTTCGACGAAGTCCAGCGCACCCCCGAGCTGCCGTCTTACCTTCAAAGTTTGGTCGACGATGATCCCAGCCCAGGCCGATTCGTCCTGACCGGATCACAGAACCTGGCTTTGATGAGCTCGGTCAGTCAGTCACTCGCTGGGCGGACCGCTTTGGTCGAGCTCTTGCCGCTCGATCTTTCCGAAATGCGGCGTTTTCCCAAGCTAGCCGACGACATCGAGAGCCACGTCTGGACCGGCGGATACCCGCGCATTCACGATCGAGATCTGCCGGCAGATGAGTGGTTAGCCGATTACGTCACCACTTACGTCGAGCGCGACGTGCGTCAGATTCTAAGAGTCGGCGATCTACTGCAGTTTCAAACCTTCCTCCGGCTGTGCGCTGGCCGCACCGGACAGCTGCTCAATCTGTCGTCCCTCGCCAATGACGCTGGAATCTCTTCGCCTACTGCGCGCTCTTGGCTGTCCGTGCTCGAAACGAGCTACATCGCTTTCCGTATCCCGCAGTTGCACGCCAACTTCAACAAACGCTTGGTCAAGTCCCCAAAGCTCTATTTCTATGATGCTGGCCTCGCCAGTAATCTGCTGGGAATCGAGCAGCCAGGCCAACTACTAACCCATCCGCTGCGCGGGGCACTCTTCGAGACCTGGGTCATCGCCGAGATCTTCAAGCAGCAAGTCCATCGTGGTCGCAAGCCCCGGCTCTACACCTACCAAGAGCGTGGCAGACTAGAGATCGACCTCCTGATCGATCACGCAGGGCAGCTCACCCTGATCGAGATCAAGTCTGGTAAGACGCCATCATCACGTTTCTTCTCAGCGCAGGAGCAGTTCGTCGATCGACTTGCCGCGAATGCCTCGGGCCCGTGGCGCTTGGGGCACAGATTCGTCGTCTATGGGGGCGACGAGACTCAAGAGCGCAGCCAAGGCACGCTGCTCTCTTGGCGGGATCTCGATCGGGTCGACTGGGCGTTCCCGAGCACCGAGGCTTAGACGAGCGCAGCCTGCAATAGCTCGACGCAGCGACGATGACCGCGTCGTTCGGCCCAGGCGAGTGGCGTCGCCCAGGGCTCTTCGTCCGGTAGCTGTGTCGGCGCGCCGTGGTCGAGCAGCCACTCGACCATCTCGGGCAGGTCACTGCGTGCCGCCCAGGCGAGTGGGGTCGAGCGATAGTCTTCGTCCCGAGGCGTCAGGTCAGCGCCGGCTGCGATGAGTAGCTCGGCACAGGCCCTGGCGTGAGGCCGTGGACGACCCCGGCCGTCGCGTCCGCAGAGGTCGTGTAGTGGCGTGGCGTGCTGCCAGTTGGGGAGGTTGGGATCCATGCCGCTGTCGAGCAGGAGGCCGAGCAGCTCGGGGTCACTCAGCAAGTAAGAACGACACTCGGTGACCACCGGCGCCACCCGTGCGCCGGCCGCCAGCAGACGCTCCAGGAGGTCGCGTTTGCCGAGCTTGCAGGCGGCAGCTAGCACGCCGCCGCAGCCGGCGTCGGCGCTCTTGGGATCCTTCGTTACGCGACGCACCGCCTCGTCCTCCTCTCCCAGCCACACCAGATCATAGGGATCGAGCCGGCCGCCGTGCTGAATCAAGACCGCACGGATCTCAGGAGTCTTGGCGGCGTAAGTCGCGCTGCCAGAGGAGTCGATATAGCCGTTGGGATCGGCACCGTGGGCTAGCAGCAGCTCCATCATCTTGCGGTCACCGAGTCGCGCGGCAGCGTGCAGGCTAGCGCCTCCCGGCGCGTTGTCTCCTTCCGCCGCGTTGGGGTCTGCCCCGGACTCCAGCAGCAGACGGGCAATCTCAGCATGCCCGAATTCGACCGCCGTCGACAGCGCTCGTTTGCCACAGGGCCGAGCCCTGTCGACACGGTCGGGATCGCTGGCCAACGCTTGCACGGCTTCGAGATCGCCGAGCGCGCTGGCGATCACCAGATCCTTCTCGGCGCCATGCCTGACCAGCCAGCGCGCGGTCTCGAGGTCGCCGCGAAGATTCCAGAATGGCGTGCTCCACAGCGCCATGTCGATGGCTTGGAAGCCGACGTGCGGATAGCCAGCTTCGCTGGCTTTGCCCGCGCCATGCAGCGTCTGCAGATCGGCGCCCCGTGCCACCAACAGCTCGATTGTGCCCTGGGCAGATGCCGCCACCGCACGATGCAGGGCCGTAGCGCCGCTCGAATCGCGCCGTGAGACGAGCTCGGGCTCTGCGTCCAGCAGCTGGCGCAGCCTAGGGAGATCGTTCGACGCGGCGACGCGATGAATCTCGTGGTCTTCGGTCCGGGTGGGAGCGGGAGCGCCCTGGGCCCGGCGGGCTTCCTCGAGCAGCCCTGCAACCTCTTCGTAGCCGCGGTCCCGGGCCGTGATCACCAGGTCGTCGCCCAGACCCTCGGCTTCAGGCGAGGCGCCCGCGTCGATCAGCAGGCGGACGACCTCCAGGTGTCCCTCGCGTACCGCGAGATGAATCGGTTGGGTGTACCAGTAGGCGCAGCTAACGAGATTCGGATCACGCTGCAGCAGCTTGCGCAGCTCCGTCGCATTTCCGGCTTCGGAAGAGCTCAGAGCATCCCAGACATCACAGGCTCGACACGGCCCAGGGCCATACGGCTCGGTCGATTTCAAAACTTCGGGCCGAATCATCCCCGACGATTGTAGCCGACCCGTTGGCGCGAGCAGTTTGGTAGCCTCACACCTTGCAAGCCATTCCTATGGAATCCTCACAGCAGCTTCCTGGCCGGCGTGCCTACGCCCTCTCCGCGGTCCTGTGCAGTGCCCTCTTCGCGCTGCCGTTCCTGCTCGTGACCTACCCGCCGATCACCGATCTGCCTCAGCAGATGGGGCAGATCCGTCTCTTGCTAGATGCCTGGGGGGGCGATGAAGAGCTGCGCGTTCATGGCTTCCACCATCCCAACAAGCTCAGTTTCGCCCTGCTCCTGGTCTGCTGGTGGCTCGTCGGTCCGCCGGCCGCCGGCCGGCTCGCGGTCTACCTCATCGGCTTGCTGTGGGTCGCGGCGACCCATGCGCTGGCCTATGAGCTGCGGCGTCCGCCGTGGCTCGCGGCGTTGGCCGCGCTGTGTTTCTTCAATCACATCACCTACTGGGGCTTCCTCAACTTCCTCCTCGGCCTGCCGGTCTTCGCCTTCTGGTTCCTGCTCCTGCGCCGGTTGGACGCTCGAGCGCCCGAGGCGTCCGCGAACCCGTTGCGGCTCGGCCTTGCCGGCCCGGCTCTGCTGTTGGGGGCCGCGCTGCTCTACAGCGCGCACGTGCTGTGGCTGGGAGCCGGCCTGGGCTGGCTCGGCCTCACCACGCTGGCGCGCTGGAGCTGGCGCGAGATCGTGGCGCGCTCCGCCTGGGTTGCTCCAGTGGCTATTGGCGCGGTCGGCTGGTGGTATGCCTTCTACGCCCACCAAACCGCCTTCACTGGCTCTACCTGGGGGGCTCTGCCGTGGCAGCGCCTCAATCCCGGCTGGCTGCTGAGCCAGATATTCGGCGGGCTCCGCGGCCCCTTGGAGCTCGTGATCCTCGCTGCCCTTATCGGCCTGGCAGTTCTGGGCCTCTGGCAGCAGCGCCATCACCTGAGACGCCTGGCGGGAGATTCCCTGCGACATCCCGCGCGCTCCGCTTGGCTCGCTGGCCTGTGCTTTCTCGGCGGGGTCCTGGTGCTGCCGGAATACCACCACACTACCGCCTTCGCCGGCCGTTGGCTGCCCGTGGCGGTCGTTTTCCTGGTGCTGTCGATTCCGCCGCTGCGCCTCAAGCCCATCTACCCAGCGACCCTGGCAGCGCTGCTGGTCGTCGCGCTCATCAGCTCTACGAGTTTGGCCTGGCTAACCTTCGACCGCCAGGAGCTGGCCGGCGTCGACGAGTGCCTCGAGGCGTTGCCCGAAGGGCAGCGACTGCTGGGGCTGGCGTTCATTGCGCAAAGCTCGCGCTTGGCCGGCCACCCCTTCCACCACATCTATGCCTGGGGCCAGGTGCTGCGCGACGCCGAGCTCAATCGCTCCTTCGCCGCCATCGAGCCTGCTGGGCTTGTCGTCTACCATGACGTGCCGCGCAAGTATCCGTGGACCGAAGGGCTCGACTTCTTCCCGCACAAGTTTCGCGCCGAAGACCGCGACCACTTCCAATACCTCATGATCTACGCCATGCCCGGCGTGCACGCCTCGTTTCTCGCCGACCCCAACCTCGAGCCGGTGACCCCCGACCTGCCCTGGCGCCTGTATCGCGTGCTTAGCTTTCGCGGTGGCTGAAGCCGTCGTCCCCTACGGTCGACTCGACGACCAGGCGGCGAGATCGCCGGACTCGAAGCCATCGGCGAACAGCTCGGCCACCAGCTCCGAGACGTAGACGCCGGTCGAGCTGCTGAGCAGCAGTCGAGCCGGTCCGGCACGGCTGTGGAAGATGCGCACCCCGTCACCGTCGGACGATAACGAACCCCGTCCCGCCCGCTCCAGACCACGGTCGATCGCGCTGAACGATCGCCCGGCGTCGCTCGAAGCGATCGCCAGGTCTGCGCTCGCCACCGCGCCATAGACTTCCGCTGGGTTCTCCGGGCTGCAGGCCACGTCCATGAACGTGGCGGTGGGACCCACCTCCTGCCAGGTGGCGCCGCCGTCGAGCGACTCGAACAGGGCTCCGGACTGCGGTGGCAAGATCCCGTCGCGGTGGGCGGCGAAGAGGTGCTTGGGCTCTCCCGCCACCCGGCACAGCGCCCGCCCCTTGAAGTCGAAAGGTAGGCCGACGTTCGACAGCGTCCAGCTCACTCCAGCGTCTGAGGAGCGCAGGATGCCGCCGCCAGCGTTTTCCCAAGGGATGTCGAATACCGCCGCCATCTCGCTGATGTCGCCATCGTCGAGGATCTCGACCTCGCGCACAATCTCGCGCTCCTCGGTGCCCTCGTAGACCTTGGTCCAAGTGGTGCCGGCGTCCGCCGAGCGCCAGATCGTTGCCTCCCAGCCCGTGGGGAAGAAGTCGTTACCCACCGCCAAAATCAGGTTCGGATCGCGTGCGCTGAAGCGCAGCATGGCGATCTCGGTCTCGACGAACGGACCCTGATCGGGACCCAGCGAAGTCCAGGTGCCGTCGGCATTGCGCCGGTACACGCCTTCCCGAGCCCCCAGCGTCGGCCCACCGTGGACGGCATAAAGCGTCCCGTCGGGCGAAAAGGCGACGTGGGAGGCGCGACCCGGCGGGAAGTCCTCCTCCAGCAGCCATTGCTCGCCGCCGTCGGTCGACACGAACACGCCACCCTCGTTGAGACTCTCGAACGACGCCGCCAGCCGATCCGAATTCTGCGGATGCATCGCCACCGAGGTCACCTTCAGGCTGGTCATGCCGCGCGACGAGCGCTCGAAGCTCTCCCCGGCGTCAAAACTGCGGTAGACACCGAACGCGTTGGCTCCCAGCAGCAGGCGAGAGCCGTCTCCGCCCGGCATAAACTGCAGGGCGTTGACCTTCAGCCGGTCGGTGGTCTCGACTCGGGTCTGCCAGCTGAGCCCGCCGTCGACCGAGCGGTGCATGCCAAAGCGCCGCGAGCCCGCAACGATCACCTGCGGGTTGCCGGGGTCGACGGCGATCGACTCGGTCCAACGCTCAGGCCATCCGGAGTCCAGCCGCTGCCAGCTCGCGCCGCCGTCGCTCGAGCCGTAGAGACCCTCCGTTCCGCCTACCAAGAGACGCGTGCCGTCGTGCGCCATAGCCAGGAAGTCCATGCTGGGCAGCCCGGCGGTGCGTCCCACCCAGCTCATGCCGCCATTGGACGTGACCCAGATCTGGCGACCCGAGCTCGTCGCGAGCGCGATGAAGCTCGAATCTGCGGGATCGAAGACGATCTCATGGACGGCGCCGGCGAATCCCGTTCCGTTGGAGATCACCTGCCAGCTGTTGCCCGCGTCCGTCGACCGCCACAGCGCCCCGTTTTGGCTACCTCCCACCAGCAGATGGTTCGGATCCACCGGGTCTACCGCCAGGGCGCGAGGGAAATCCGGAAAGCCGAGCGGCGTCCATTGGCGACCTCCGTTGACGCTGCGCCATACGTCCCCGAACTGGGCGGCGACGAACGCCGTCTCATCGCTCGCGATGGTAATCGCCACCACTTCCGAGACCTCCAGCGCGTGGGTCCAGGTGGCGCCGCCGTCCGTCGACCGAAAGACCGCTCCGTACTCCGCGAAGCCGCCGGTGCCCGCCAGCACCAGATTCGAATCGACCGGCGATACCGCGATCGCCCTCACGCTGCCGCCGTAGGGGCCGATCGGCTTCCACGCGCTATTGGCGCCGGGCGCTGCTCGCCCAACCGCCTCGGCCGCTGTCGGGTCGTTGACGCCGGTACGCGAGCGGACTCCCCGGTCGTCGCTCGAAACCGTGTAACCCGCGTCGAGGCTCAGCACCACACTCGGCCGCTCGGCCTCGGCTGGCCCCACCGCCAGCAGCCACGGGACCAAAGCCACCGGCACGCACTTCCAAATCGTCGACATCGCGGCACCTCTCAATCGCTGAGTGACGGTTCCATCGAGTTTCACGAACGAGGCTCTCCTTACAAGGTAATGCGATATCGAGTCGACTGATGGGCCAACAAAGCTCATGTCATACATTTATTGGTTAAGCTGTATGCACCTCGAGAACGACGAAAGGTCTAGTTTGGAGCCAGTCGACACAAAGGCCCCCAGGGAGCTGAGTGCGATGTTCGACGCAGCCTACTGTGAGCTGCGCGGCGTCGCAGAACGGTGCTTCGCACGGGAGCGCCGCGGCATCACGCTGCAGCCGACCGCCCTGATCCACGAAGCCTATCTGAGGATCTCCCGCCACGCGGACTTCGACGCTGCTGATCGCGTCACCTTCCTGGCCTACGCCGCGCGCGTCATGCGCCAGGTCATGGTGGACGAGGCGCGCCACCGTTACGCCGACAAGCGCGGTGGCGGCTCGGGCCGCATCACCCTGGTCGACGGCATGGTCGCCGAGCATCCCCAAGAGCTCGACGTGCTCGACCTCCACGATGCCCTGTCGCGGCTCGAGAAGCTCGATCCGCGCAAGGGCCAGATCGTGCTGCTGCGCTACTTCAGCGCCTTGACCATCGAAGAAGTTGCGAGCACGCTCGACATCTCGGTCGCCACCGTCAACCGCGAATGGCGCAGTGCCCGGGCCTGGCTAGGGCGGGAGCTCGGGCAATGAACACGCAGCAGCGCTGGCGGCAGGTCGATCAGATCTTCTCAGCAAGCCTCGAGCTCGACCCTGCGCAGCGCCCCGCGTTCCTGAACGAGAGCTGCGGCGAAGACACCGCGCTGCGTCGAGACGTCGAAGAGCTGCTAGCAGTCGATGAGAGCTCGCGGCCGGCCCTCGATGCGGTCACCTGGGGAGCGCCGGCCGTCTCAGCCGCCGGGCCGAGCGCCGGCACGCAGCTCGGCCTCTACGAGCTGATCGAGCCGCTCGGGGAAGGCGGTATGGGTCGGGTCTATTGCGCCCGTCGCGTCGACGGTCAGTACGAGCGCGAAGTCGCGATCAAGGTGCTCAAGAACAGCCTGCTGCGCCGTGAGACCCTGGGACGTTTTCGCAATGAGTGCCGGCTGCTGGCGCAGCTCGAGCACGACGGCATCGCACGCCTCTATGACGCCGGCAGCACGCCCGAAGGCTTGCCCTACCTGGTGATGGAGCTCGTCACCGGTACCCGGCTCGATGACTTCGCGCGCCAGCCCGGGCGGTCCCTGCGCCAGCGCCTCGAGCTGTTTCGCGCCATCTGCCGGGCGGTGAGCCACGCCCACCAGCACCTCATCGTGCACCGCGACCTCAAGCCGGGCAACATCCTCGTCACCGAAGATCTGCGCCCCAAATTGCTCGACTTTGGC
>JBCCEE010000203.1:0-13823 GCA_039030415.1 Acidobacteriota bacterium | reverse complement strand
GTAGAGGTGCTCACTGCAAGTTGAGTCAAACTCTTCAGCGTGTTGAGTTCAGGAGTTGACAGCTCAACAATGACGGTGGAAGCAGATGCTGACACGACCATACTGGTACTGGACAGAGATATAGTCTCAGTCGAGAGTGACAAGTTCCTGTTGTTATGCCCAGACCAGCGCCGCGCCGCTGATGATCGCGGCAAAGCCCAAAGCCTGGCCTCGCGGTGCGCTCATCGGCCGACAGGTCGGCAGGCCACGAAATGATCGACGCGGCCGCTAGGCCGTTTTTCTCTCGTCCCCATCCAGGCCGAAATCCGGAGCGTTCTTGGAGAAATAGCTGTCGTAGCCCTGGTAGTAGCCGCCGTAGTAGTAGCTGTACTCGCCCCGCTCCACGTCGACATCGTTGATGAGCACACCGAGGATCTGGGCGCCGAGCTTGATCAGCCGATCACTCGCGCGATGCAGAGCCTGCCGCGGCGTCTTGCCGGCCCGGGCCACCAGAATTACACCGTCGACGGCGCGCGACAGCACCAGCGCATCGCTGAGCTCGAGGGTCGGCGGGCTGTCGATCACCACATGGGTGAAGTATTCCCGCGCCAGCTCCAGCCCCTTGGCCATGCGCGCCGAGCCCAACAGCTCGGGGGGATTCGGCGCGGGCGGTCCGGCCGAGAGCAGATAGAGCTCGGGGATCGTCGTCCGCTGAATGAGCGAAGACAGGTCGGAGTTGCCCGAAAGGTAGGCGCTCATGCCGCCGTTCGTGGTGATGCCGAAGGTCTTCGACAGCGCCGGGCGACGCATGTCGAGGTCGATGACCAGGGTGCGGGCTCCGGTCTGCGCCATCGCCATGGCGGTGTTGGCCACCGTCGTCGTCTTGCCTTCGCCGGGCAAGGCCGAGGTCACCAGGATGACCTGAGGCGGCTTGCCGGAATGCGACAGCAAGAGCGATGTGCGCAGCGAGCGATAGGCCTCCCAGGCACGGCCGTGCATCGCATCTTGGCCGCTCGAGGCCAACACCGGCGAGCGCACGTCGGACGGTTTCGAGCGCCACGGAATCAGCTTGCCACCGCGCGACCCCTGGTTCGCCAGAGACGGAATGATGCCGAGGGCCGGCAGACCGAGCTGATGGACGACCTCCTCGGTGGACTTGATCGTGTTGTCCAGCATCTCGGCCAGGAAAATCGCCACCGTCCCGAGCAGCAATCCCAACACCAGCGCCAGCACCATGCTCCGCCCCTTGCGCGGAGACGATGCGGCGCGCGGTACCACCGCACGATCGGCGATGCGTATGTTGCTCGACTTCAGGCCGGCCGCGACCCCGGCTTCCTTGAGACGCTGCAACAGGCCGTCGTAGAGCTCTTTGTTGGAATCGGTATCGCGCTTGAGATAGCGGTACTGGATCGAATCCTCATTCAGGCGATCCACGATCTGGCGCTGCTGGGCGAGCGCAGCCTGCAGCTTGTCGCGGCGCTCTCGAGCCAGGCGATACTCCGAGGCGGCGGCGCCCAGGGCTTGCCGTTTCTGAGCCGCCAGCTGACTCTTGGCCTCTTCGATCTGGCGGCGCAGCTCCTTGACCGCCGGCCACTGCTCGCCGTAGCGGCTCGAAAGACCCGCGAGGTCGCGCTCATTCTGCGCCAGGCGCTCTTCCAGGCTGCGGATCTGGGAGTTCTTGAGGGCTTCCGGGAAGGCGCTGATCGACGCCGCGTTGGCGGCTTCATAGCGCGTCGTCTTGAGAATGAGGTCGCT
This sequence comes from Acidobacteriota bacterium, assembly GCA_039030415.1. Taxonomy (GTDB): domain Bacteria; phylum Acidobacteriota; class Thermoanaerobaculia; order Multivoradales; family J023; genus JAAELT01. Next base: position 12,089 of record JBCCEE010000203.1, on the reverse strand, counting down.
CTCGGCGCGCGTCAGCTCGTCGCTCAGATCCGCCAGCTTCTTGCGATTGATCGTCTCGCGCTCGTTGAGGTTGACGATGTTCTTGGCCTGCGCGTACTTGACCAGAGCCTCTTCTGATTCTTCGACTTTGATCTTGAGCTCGTCGAGCTGCTTGTCGAGAAAATCCGTCGCCCGCGTCGTGGCTTCGAACTTGCTCTCCAGGTGCTGCTCGATGAACTCTTCGGCCAGGGTATTGGAGATATCAGCCGCCAGCTGAGGATCATGGGACTGGTAGCCGACTTCGATCAGGCGCGTATTGCGCAGCGGACGCACCGTCATCTCGCCGAGCAGGCGGTTGACCAGCAGATCCTGCTGGACCGCCGCGTCGACATCGCCCGAGCCGCTCGAGCCGCCGCCGATCAGCCAGCGCAGCGTACCCAGCAGCTTGCCGCGAGCGTCGAGCAGCATGCCTTGACTGGTCGGCGCGTTGAACGCCGGCAGCTCACCGAGCTGCAGCTTGTCGATGACGCGCCCGGCGAGGCCGCGGGTCTTGAGCTTCTCGGCCTGAGTCCACAGGTACTCGGTCTTGGTGAGTGAGCCGCCGGACTGAGCGATCTCCTCATAGGGCAGGACCTTGGCATCTTCGGGGTCGACCTGCAGGGTCACGCGCGAGCGATAGAGCGGGGTCGTGGTGAAGACCTGCAGGAGTGCCAGCACCAGCACCGTCGACGCGACCGCCACCAGCAGCCACTTGCGGCGCACGAAGATCTGCAGGTAGGCCGCGAGCTGCAGAGAGTCATCGAGTGGCTGAACCTGGGGAATCTGCAGCTGCCGGGGCGCCAAGGCACCCGGGGCAGAATACGGCTGAGGCAGGTCAGAGCCGTGAGGTTCGTTGGACTGCTCGGTCATCGCAAAGGCCTGTCATTGGAAGCTCATACTGAGGGGCCGCGGCTGAGGTACCGGCGGCGAGTCGGGGGGCGTGACGTCGATGCGATGATCAGGCGGTCTGGATTTCGCGCCTGCGATCAAGGTCAACCATCATGGAATCATGTGAGGCTAGCATCGAAAGATCGAGATGACTAGATTGATGCTTGCCTATATCCCTGGGCCCGGCGGGCTAAAAGACCTGAAATACAGCTAATTCGAGGGGAGCCAATAGAAAACACCAGCGCTTCCGTTGAGGCCTCAGAGCCTCCGGCTTCAATTCACCGGACTGGCAGGCTCTTCATCGTCGTCATCGAGCTCGTCGATCAGGAGGTAGATCCCGGCGGCGGCACCGACACCGATGCCGACCTTGGCTGCCGTGCTCAAACCGCTCTTCGACGAAGGCTCGACGATCGGAACGCAGGAGCATTGCTCGCAGGCGCCGGTGGCCGGATCCGTCTTGACGCACTCGCATTTGCCGGCGCAGCTGCCGTCGGATGACGAGCAGCCGCCCGACGAGTTGACGCTGCAGCCACCGGTGGCCACCACCGGCGAAGCGCCCGAGCCGCCAGATCCCGACTGGGCGGCCTGGACGAACACCAGCCGCTGATTGGCGAATGCCGTCACCCAATCGCCGGCCGCGTTTTGGGTCGCGACCGAGCCACCGTCGACGATGATCTCGACGTTGCCTCCTGCACCCAGCTGCAGCTGGGCGCGGGTCTCTTTGTCGAGACCCAGGACCTGGCCTTCGTGGAGCAGGATGCGCGCAGGCTCCGAACTGGTCTCCAAGACGCTCGGGCTCAACAGCGTGGTGCCCGACGGGACCCGTGTGCCATCGACGCGCAGGTTCATCGAGCTGGTCTGCCCGAGGATCTGCACCGCATTGCCGAGTAGGGGCGATACCCAAACGCTACCGAGCACCAGGCCGATGGCCCATATCGCGGCGACCTTCCGGACCCGGTTCTGACGGACCTGGTTCTGACGGACCTGATTCTGACAACGTTCAACGGTCTCTTGGACCGGCTGCATTTGCATCGCTTCGCTCCCGTCTCGACACTCTGTTACATCGAACTGTTACATCGGACCGTTACATCGAATCTGCGTGGTTCGAATCTGCGGTGAAAGCCGCAGCGCTAGGTACGTTTGCGGGTCTGCACTGGGTGCCTTGCCGGGTGCTTTCACCGCATCGAATTTATCGACACCACAGTAAGATTGTTTCAATCCTCGTAACCGGCTGTCAAGACAACACGTTGTCAGCACGCTGTTGGTCGGATTTGTCCTAGCGCGTCGCGCTGCGCAAGACCTCGAGACCACGCTCCAGGATGGCGTCGCGACCCGTCGCCAGATCCTCGACCGTCAGCGCCACCTCGACATCCGGAATGACCCCGACACCGACAAAATCACGGCCGTCGGGATATGTGTCGCGCTTGGTGCAGATCCTGGCGCGACCGCCACCCGGCAGCTCCAGGAACAGCGGTTGGCCGGTCGAGCCGCCGGTCCGACGACCGACCACCGTCGCCCGCTCCGCGGCGTGCAGGGCGACGACGAAGTCCTCCGCGGCGCTGAACGTCCGCGCGCCCACCAGCACGACGACCGGCCCCGGAAACGATCGCTCGGCCGGCTCGATGCGACCGGCCTCGCCCATGTACCAGGTCTCTTCCTTGCCCCACGCCCTCATCGCCGGAAGGTAGCTGCGGGTCTTCCATGCCGAGCCCGCGATCGGCCGGTCGATCAGATGCGAGATGATGCGATAGCCCACGCTGCTGTTGCCGCCACCGTTTTCGCGCAGATCGAGCATCAGCCCCGAGGCACGATGGATCTCGGGCAGCAGCTCCTCGAACTGCTCCGCCGTGCGATCCGATCCGAAACCCGGCAGGTTGACGTAGACCAGGCCGCCTCCCAGATCGCGATGCGCAAATCCCTGACGCGGCGTCCGCGGCAGCTGGCCGGAGCGCGTCAGCACGACGGTCCGGAGCTGTTGATCCAGCCCCTTGACCTCGAGACGCGCACGCGAGCCGAGCTCGCCATAGAGCAGAGCCGGAAAAGCCCGCAGGTCGCGATCCTGTGGCGTCGACGAAGCGATCCGTGGGTAGAGCCACTGCTCGAGTAGCTCTCGAATCGGCCGGCCGTCGATCCGCACGACCTCTTCGCCGGGCACTAGCGCGGCAGCCTTCATCTCCTCGCGAACCCGCGGGTCGAGGATCTGGGCCGGCTCGCTGACCCGCTGCACCACGGCGCGCCCCGCCACTCCGACGAGGCGAACCGGCGGCGTGTAGCGCTGCAGGTCGTCGGGACCATAGACGTTGGTGTGTCCGTCCTGCAGCAGGGCGATCATTCGCCTCAGATGGCCATAGTAGGCGTAGGTCGACTCGGCCCCGCGAATCTTTGGCAAATACTCGATCAGCACCTGATCCCAGTCGAGATCCGGCACCTGATCGAAGAACGCAAAGTTGGATTCGACCTCGCTCCACAAGCGGATAAAGCCGGCCAGCCTCTCGTCGACCGTCAGCTCCGGCGGCAGGTAATAGTTGTCGCGCGGCGTGAAGATCGCCATCTCGCTGCCTTCGGCGAGCGCTTTGGACCGCAGCTCGCGATTCAGCGCCTTGTCGTCCGAGACCACCAGCTCGATCGCCAGGCCGGCCTCGGTGGGCTGCCAGGTGACCCAGGCGACCACCGGCCACGCTCCGAGCTGGTCCAGGGTGCCGACCGACTCGCGATACGACTTCTGGGCCCGGACCAGGACCTGGTCGTTACGGTCTTTGCCATAGACCCAGAACCCGCCTTCGGCATCGGGGTACACGAAATAGCGGTCGATGCCATAGCGATTCTCTTCGAGCTCGACCCACGCTCCTTGCTCTAGCCTCAGCTCGAGGCGCACCGTGTCGCCCAGTGCGGCGGCGAGCGTTTGGCCGACGCGCTCTTTCGACGCCTGCTCGACCGACAGCGGCTCGACCGACGGCGGTCGGACCTGCGAGTCGTCTGCGGCGACCCCGGTCGCCGCCAGCATCAGCAGCAGCGCACCGGTTCGGGCTACGCTCGCAGCTCGAAAGGCCCTACTGCCAAGGAAAAACCTTCTGATTCCCCCTCTCCCCGGCGAGTGTGAAGGGCGTGCGTGAGAGGAGGCTAGGGGGTGAGGGGCTGATTCGAGCGGGCGGATCTCAGCCATCGCGAGCGGCTCCTAGTCTTCAACGTAGCGCGGGTACGTCGTCTTGGCGGTATCGGCCACCTCGAGGGCGATCTCGCGGGTGAGGAACGGCTCGGCCCGTGACGTCGTGCCCAGCACCTCGCCCTCCTCGGGCTCCACGATCCAGCCGAGGCCGGCCCACTCGCCATGCGCTCCGGCGCTGCCGCTGAAGTTCGACGACAGGCTGTAGGCGCCCGAAACCACGGCACAGGAGCGGCCGCCAGCCAGCCACTTGTCGGCCGAGGACTCGAGCGTGGCGCGCGGCGAGGCGATGAGCTGGACGCCCTGCTGGCCGTAGGCGCGGGCGTGCTGCTGGAACCAGATCTCGGTACAGATCATGAAACCCAGGCGGCCACCCGGCGTGTCGAGAGGATCAAAGCTGCCGTCGCCGCGCTCGTACCAAGACGCCTCCCAAAAGCCCGCTTCGTTCGGCAGATAGCGCTTGCGGTGCGCGGGGCGCACCGTCGCATCGTCTCGCGTCCATACTGCCGCCTCGTTGAAGCGCTGATCATTCTCGACCACCGGCCCGGTCCACAGCACCGTCGACGCTCCGAGCTCCGGTAGACGCCCGACCCAGTCTTGGTGGGCGCGAACCGCGTCCGCCCATACCGCAGCCGAAACCTCTCGATCCGCCGCCAGCCAGCGAAAAAACGGCATCTCCGGCAGCAGCACCAGGTTACTGCCTTCCGACTTCACATGCTCGGCCAGCCCGGCCCAATCTTCCTCGAGACCCGCCGGATCGTTCCTCAGCTCACAAACCGTTACGCGCAATCGATGTTTCCTCCAAGGGATTTTGGCGGCGAGTCTACATCCCTCTGAGAAACGGCAGCTTGAAACTCCTCGGGCAAGTTTTTCTGGGTGAGCTTTACATTTTGCCAGGGGTTTCCCGCATTACGTGGTAGGAGCCTTTTCTTCACAACCTACCCCGCGGAGAGCTCGTATGAGAACCTCATCCTTCGTGCGCCATCCTCGACTTCACTTTGCGGTCATCGCCCTGCTGCTGCTCGGCGCGCCAACGTCTGACGCCGGATTCCCCAATTGCAGCGTCAACTGCGTGACCGGCGCCTCGGGCAAGGTCTGTGACGTCGCCCTGACCGAGAGTCCGTGCGCCGCCGCCGGCCTCAACCTCTGTACCGCTTATCCCGCCTCCCAGACCATGGTCACCACGATGGTCCTCGATAGCAGCAACGCCAACTGCCTGGTCGGTGCCGCTGAGGACAGCATGGCTGTCGCGAGTCATATGGCTGGCTCCGCGGTTCCTGCTTCCTGCCAGTTTCGGTTCCGCGTTGGGCGCTGTTCCTCGGGCGCCTGCACCGCGGCGTTCGCGGTCAGCTCCCTGTGCACCGTCACCGACGCCGACGGCCTGCCCGTCGAGCTGATGGATTTCAGCGTCGAGGCAAGCGACGAGTCGGACGACCAACCCGACGAATAGACGCCGACGACTGCAGGAGCTCGAAGCCCTGGTGAAGGGTCGCGACCGCTACGTCCGCTTCGCCGCGCGGTCGTAGCGCTTTCGCGCCGCTTCGACTTCCGGCATGTGCGCGTCTCCCCACGCGTCAATCGCGTTCTCCACCGGACTCAGGCTGCGCCCGAGCTCCGTGAGCGAGTATTCGACCCGCGGCGGGATTTCGAAATACTGCGTTCGCTCAACGACGCCATCCCGTTCGAGCTGGCGCAGCTGCTGCGTGAGCATCCGCTGACTGATCCCGGTCGTGAGACGCCGCAGCTCGTTGAACCGAAGCGTGCCCTCGTTCTCGAGAGCAAAGAGGATCGCGGGCTTCCACTTGCCTGCGAACACGTCCAGTACCCGTTCGATCGGGCACGCACCGTCGTGACGGACTGTTTTCTTACTCATTTGGTTACTAGGTTACCACATCGTACCTACTTGACGATGGGTAACTAAAGGCTGATGATGCGGGCTCCTCGGCTGAGGCAGTCCCCGTCAGCTGACGCGATTCCGTCAGCTGAGGCGGTCTCGTCAGCGTCACGGCCTCCCAAGGCTCCCGCAGAAACCACAGGAGAAACCATGTCTCCCCAACTCGATCCCATACCACCGCGGCGAGGGCCGCGTCCCAATACGACTTCGACCAACCCGCACACCCAGCTCGATCAAACGGCCCCGGAGAGCCTGCAGCAGCAGACGGCCGAGTTCATGTTCAGCCTGCCGTGCGTGAGAGAGACGACTTCCGCCATCTCCGTTCCGGGCGCCCGTGCCATGTGGCTGCAGGAATCGTGCGAGACAGGTCCTGCCAACGCGTTCATGGTCGGCCGCGAGTTCTGCCACCTGCATCCCGCGAGTGACGGCAGCCTGCATCTGAATCTCCCCATCGAGGTGGCGCAGGTCGCGATCGAAAAGGGCTGGGCAGAGCGCCACCCGCTGGCGGATCGAGGACTGATCCCCAGCAACGTCGTCATGGTGTACGGACCCCGTGACCGCGGTGAGCTCGAGGTCGTGAAGCAGCTGATCGCGGCATCGCACGCCTTCGCCCACCCTCAACCCCAAACGGAAAGCAGGTAAGCACGCGATGAGAAGAAGAACACCCGATATCGAAGACCGCTCGATAGAAGAGCTGTACGAGCTCGCACAGCAAGAGGGCGGAGAGCTCGTGCTTCGAGCCGGCGGTGACAAGCCCGATCAGATCGATTACTACCTGGACAAGTTCAAGTCGAGGTTCCCGAAGATCGACGTGACGCACAGCGTCGAGCTCAGCATCTACCACGCGCCCCGGTTCGACAACGCTCGCGCCGCGGGCGGTGAGAAAAACGTGCCTGACGTCCTACAGCTGCAAACCCAGCACGACATGGACTACTACACCGAGCGCGGCTTGCTGGAGGCCTACAAGCCCAAGCACTGGGACAAGGTGTTCCCGGACCACAAAGACCCTCACGGACGCTGGACGGGTCTCTACGGCGTGACGTTCAGCAACTGCTTCAACGCGGAGATGCTGGATGAGAACCAGGCGCCGCGTGACGCCCTGGACTATCTCGACCCCGAGCTGCGGGGGCGGGTGATTCTGACCTACCCTCACAGCGACGACGCGGTCCTCTATCAATTCTGGCATCTCGAGCAGGAGTACGGATGGGACTACCTCGAACGGCTGGTGGCAACCCGTCCCAAATGGATTCGCGGAACCGCGATGCCGTACGTTGCGATCGAGAACGGCTGGTATGCCGCGAGCTTTACGACGTTCTGGGCCTTCGAGCCCATGCCCAACAGCCCGACCCGCTTCGCGTTCCCGAAGCAGGACTTCTTCCTGACGTGGTTTCAGGGCGCCGGGATTCCGACCCAGGCCAAGAACAAAGCGGCCGCCAGGCTGTACCTGAACTGGATGCTGTCCGACGAGTTTCAGTCGAGCTGGCTTCAATTCCCGGTCCGCAAAGACATCGAGGCCTCGGGAGGTCACAGGTCGGTGCTCGATCACCACACTTCACCCGGCGACTTCCACCGCTTCATGATGCGGCGGACGCAGGTCGAGCGGTTCCGATCTCAGATCGAGCAGCTCGTTGGCCCCATCGAGGGTCCGGACCCGGTCGACATGGACTACGGCGTCAAACCCTAGCTCTGCCCAGACCCTAGCTCTCGCCGGACGCCCGAGTGAGCCAGGCTACGGCGTGACCTCGCCCCACGCCGAGGTATTGCCCGACTCGAAGCCGTCGGCGAAGACCTCGGCGGAGGGCGGTGGGGGGCCGGCCCAGCGGTGGACGTCGAAGACGCTCTGGGCACCGCGGTAGAAGAAGCGGCCGTGGAAGCGGCCGCCGTGGGGCGCGAAGGCGCTCAAACCGTCGGTGGCCTGGTCGTAGTACCCCGACCAATAGTCGATGCGGCGGCGCGGGGCATTGTGGTTCGGATCCTCGTAGAGCTCGCCGCGCAGGTCGACGATGGGGCCGCCGCTGGCCAGGCCCTCGAGGTCGAGCAGATGCTCGATGTTGGGCTCGCCGACCGCCGGCGGCAGGCTGCACAGGGCGTGAAAACCCTGGTAGAGGAACGGGCGCCCCAGGCTGGTCGAGAACTGCAGATAGGAGAACGAAGGCAGGTTACCGAGCGGCTGCTGGTAGCGCCGATTGGCGGCGCTGAAGGCGCAGGACTGACCGGCGATGCGGCCCGGCGCCAGGCATTCGGTGACCTCGTAGATCGCCAGGGTGCCGGCGTCGATCACCCCCAGGTAGTAGCGGTCGCGGACGAAGGCGCGCTCCGGGATAGTGAACAGATCGAGCCCAGCGTTGATGGTGTCGAGCCCCTCGAGCGCCACCGCGCTGGTCGGCGGCAGCTGGGTGATATCGACGATCCTGCGGATCTCGGCCCCCAGGTCGTTGAAGGGGAACTCATCGCTGGTCGCCACGAAATGCCGCGCCTCGCCTGCAATCCAAGCGGTCATCACGTCGAGGTAGGCGGTGCGCCCCCACGGCCACGGCTCGAGGCGACCGCGCCACACCGGGTTGCCGCTGCCGCCGCACAGGCTGGTGGCCGTCGCGGTGTTCTCGAAGCACGGCCCGATCTCGCGCGCTCGGCTCAGATCGTAGACCTCGACCCCGCGGTTGCTGGCGTAGAACGCATAGCTGCGGTCCGCGATGTTGGCGGCCGCCACCTGGACGCCGACCCGCCCGGTGTCCTGATAGAGCTGGGTCGGGTTGCTCTTGTCCGTCGCGTCCCAGATCGTCAGCCCGACCGCCGACTCGCCGGGCAGTACCACCAGGGTGGCGCCGGGCGCGCCCACCGGATCGATCGCCGCGATGTCCCAGATCTTGAAGTAGTGGTGCGCCGGCACGTCGAACTGGTGGAAATCGCCCTCAAAGCCGTCGCGCTGGGCCAGCAGCGTCGGGTTGCGGGCCGCGACGCCCGAGATGTCCCAGACCTGAAAGCCGGCGTTGTAGGACAGAAACAGGTGCGCGCTGTCGTCGGTGGCGACGATGTCGAGATCGTAGAAGAACTCCAGCCCGTTGGCCTCTCCCGGCGGCACCTCGAAGCCGGTGTAGCCCGTGCTGTCGCGACTCGCCGGCAGCGGCTGGCCGATCGGCGCGGCGGGCTGGAAGTGGGTCGGCCACAGAGCGAACGTGCCCTGGCCGTCGACCTCCCGCGACGGCTCGATCGGTATCGCCGGCGTGCCGTCAAAGCAGGCAGTGGTGCCGGGCTCGCCGGCCAGCGCGACCGGGGCGAGAGCCAACGTCACGCCCAGGATGATCCTGTGAATCCTCCTATGACACATATCTCCAGACCTATCTCCAGACCTCAAAACACACCAGCATGGACGGGCTTCCTCAGCCTGCCATGTTATCACAGCATGAACCTTCCTGGCGTCTGGGCTTCCAAGAAGCAACCCCTCTGAATCGCCACAGCAAAGAGGGGCAGGCCGAATGAGCGCTAGGCGACGAGGCGCATGGACTGCTCGGCCATCTGGCTGAGCACAGCTTGCTCGACGGCGCCGCGGGCCATAGCTTGCATGCCGACGAAGGCGGCCATGAGGCCGGAGGCGGTGGCGTCGGCATCGAGGTCGGAGGCGACGTCGCCGCGGACTTTGGCGTGCTGCACGAGGCGCTTGAAGAAGCTGCGGAAGTCTTCGAGGGCCGAGGTCACGAGGACGCGCACCTCTTCGTCGTGGCCCTGGAGGGCGAGGGCAGTGTTGACCAGGAAGCAGCCGCGGTTGCTTTCGCTGCACGAGGAGTCTTCGACAATGCTGGTGAAGAGGTCGCGGATCGCCTCGACGGGGGTGCCGCGCGACTCGAGGGAGGCGAGCTTGGCCTGGCGCTGCTCGGTGTCGTACTTCAGCAGGCAGCGGATGAAGAGGCTGCGCTTGTCGCCGATGGCGTTGTAGAGGCTTTGACGCTGCACGCCGGTGGCGTCGGTGAGATCGGCGATGGAGGTGGCGTCGTACCCCTTGGCCCAGAACACCTGCATGGCGCTCTCGAGGGCGTCGTCGATTTCGAAATTCTTTTGCCAGGGCATGTTGGGCCTCCTTGTCTAACGCGCCCCGTCTAGCGCACCCCGAAGCCGGGCAGCGCAAGGGGACTGTCTAGACTGATTGTATCCCAAAAGCACCTCTCTGTCATCTTTGTTTAGAATGAATGATCAATACAAGGCGATTGAAATCATGGCTGAAAGCTTGATTTTCCGGCTCTTCGTGAACCAGAAGCCGCCACCTTGAGGCCGACCTTAGGATCACTCAAAGATTTTTGTTGACTATACGTTCAACACAAACTATAGTCTCTCCTGTCGGAACGATCCGAAACCGAATCGAGCTTCAAACACCAAGGAGACTGCCATGCCTGCTTTCGATATCCACACCGCTGAGACCGCCCCCGAAGCCAAGGACCTGCTCGACGGCGCCCAGAAGGCGTTTGGTTTTGTGCCCAACCTGCTCGCCACCATGGCCGAGTCGCCGGCTTTGCTCGAGGGTTACATGACCCTTGCGGGCATCTTCGACAAGACGGATCTCAGCGCCACCGAGCGCCAGATCGTGCTGATGGTGAACAACCGCCTGAACGGCTGCTCCTACTGCATGTCGGCCCACAGCACCATCTCGCAGATGCAGGGGGTACCGGCCGACGTGATCGAGGCCCTGCGCAACGGTACGCCGATCGCCAATCCCAAGCTCGAGGCCCTGCGTCAGTTTGCGGTGCGCGTCAACGAGAGCCGCGGTTGGCCCGAGCAGGCCGACATCGACGCCCTCTTCGCCGCCGGTTACAGCAAGCGCACGGTGTTCGAGGTGGTGCTCGGTACCGGTCTCAAGACCCTCTCGAACTACACCAACCACATCGCGTCGACGCCGATCGACGCCGCCTTCTCGGCCAACGCCTGGAGCCCAGAGGCGGTCGAGGCGCCGGTAGCCGCAGCGGTCTGAGACGCTCTGTCCTCGAGTCTGATGCCCCTCTCCCTCGAGGAGAGGGGCGATAAGCTCTAGGGGAGAAGAGGTCTAGGGGAAAAGGGGTCTGGGGGAAAAGGGCTGAGGGTCGACGCCCAGCGGCGCGGTATGTGATCGCGCCCGGCAGGCGCCATGTTAGGTTTCGGGCCGATGCCCCACTGTGCCCCGGTCCGCCGCGTGACGCTGCCCGCCGCCCTCGGGCCCGCCGCCACCTTCTGGCTCACCACCGCGGTCTGGCTCACCATCGCCGTCTGGCTTGCTGCCGCGGCACCCGCTGTCGCCCTCGACCTCGACCGACCCGCCGAGCGCACCCTAGCGGTTGGCGAGACGCACAGCTACCGACTGGGGTCCGTCACCGGGCCGTTCCGGCTGATCGCCGAGCAGCTCGGCATCGACCTCGCCATCGAGATCATCGCTAGGGATGGCAGCATTCTGGCCACCTTCGACGGTCCGGTCGACCGCTGGGGCGTCGAGACGCTGTGGTTCGATGAAAGACTCTGGGTCGATGAGAGACAGTGGATTGATAATGCCCCCTCTCCGCAGCGCATCGACGTCCGCGCCAGCCGGCCGCGCGCTGCGCCGGGGCGCTACCGCCTGACCCTCGAGCCGGCAGAGGGCCCGCTCGACGCTTCCCGGCGCGAGGCCGAGCGCGCCACCACCACCGCCGCCCGCCTGGCCGCCGAGCGCACTGTCGACGGCTGGCGCGCCGCCCGCGTCCACGCCCGGCAGGCGCGCATCCTGTGGCAGGAGCTCGAAGCACCGCGACGCCTCGCCCGCACCGTGCACGCCCTGGCCGCCCTGCACCAGCAACTCGGCGAGGTCGACGCCGCCGCCGAGCTGTTCGACGAGGCCGCTCGACGCTGGCAGAGCCTGGGGGACGATGGGGAAGCTCGCACCCTGCGCGCCCTCGCCCTCGGCGAGCTCGGCGTCGCCCGCATCGAGCGCGGCGAGCTCGACCAGGCGCGGCAGGCGCTGCACCAGGCCTTGACCCGCAACCTCGAGGAGGGTCGACGCTTCGAAGCCGCCGGCAACCGCATGGACCTCGGGCTCGCCGCCCATCGCCAGGGCGACCTGCACGAGGCCCGCGGCCTCTACCGGCAAGCGCTCGCCACCTATCGTGAGCTCGGCGACCTGACCTTCGAGGC
>JBCCEE010000202.1:0-13852 GCA_039030415.1 Acidobacteriota bacterium | reverse complement strand
TGACGCGCGGCGGCGAGCAGCCGACGGGCGACGGTTTGATCACGGCGGCGGAAGCGATCTCGAATCTCGACCTCGGCATCGGTCCCAGGATCAGCTTCACGCCGGAGCGCCATCAAGCGACCCAGCGCGTGTGGGGCACCGTGCTCGACGCCACGGGTAGCTATCGCAGCCTGGAGCTATCGCCTGCCCGCTGACTTCCCGGGACGGGATCTAGCTCGTTTCCATCCCAGAACAGTTTTCGTGACCTGGAGGCGAGTTTGCGAGGTCAAGGGGGCCGCCTAGGCCGCAGCCCATCCAGCGCGACCGTCTATCGACGATGGAATCTAGCTCATGGCTTCAGCCAGCTGCTGGAGTTTGGCGCGACGGACGTCGGCGCCTACGACGTCGATGATCTTCTGCACCAGGTCTTCCGGTAGGTAGGGTTTGCCGAGGTAGCCCGCCAGGCCCGGGAAGTGCTCGCCGAGCCGCTCTTCCGGGTGGCCGCTGCACAAGATGACCCTAACGTCCGGCCGCATGCGACGCAGTTGGCGGTAGGTCGCGCGACCGTCGAGACCGGGCATGGTCAGGTCGAGCAGCACCAGGTCGATCTCGGACGCCCGGCGTGCGAAGATCTCCAGCGCCTCGTGCCCGCCATCGGCGAGCACGACGTCAAAATCCGCGTTGACGAGCGCAGCCTCAGCCACCAGGCGCGGTATCGAGTCGTCGTCGACCACTAGAATCGTCAGCCCGCTGCCGCTGCTCGGGCTCGCCGACGCCACGGTCTCTGACACTACCGTCTCGAGTGCCACGGTCTGCGGTGCCACGGTCTGCGGTGCCTCGGTCTGCGGTGCCACGGTCTGCGGTGTCACCGGCTCTAGCGCCACGGCCTGCGGCTCGGCCACCGGCAAGAGCAAACGGAAAGTCGAGCCCCCGCCCTGCCCGCTCTCGACTCTCATCATCCCGCGGTGAGACCGCACGATCCCCAGCACCGCCGCCAGGCCGAGCCCTCGCCCCTTCGACTTGGTGCTGAAAAAAGGATCGAACAGACGCTGACGCGTCTCCTCTTCCATGCCGCAGCCGTTGTCAGAGACGTCGACATAGACGTAGCGCCCGGCGCTCAGGGTCACCCCAAAAGCCGTCTCTGAAGTCGTCACCGTTTCGCTGCCCGTCGTCACCCGGATAACGCCCTTGTCCTCACCTATCGCGTCGCTGGCATTGGTGATCAGATTCAGCACGACCTGCCGGATCTGGGTGACGTCGATCTCGACCGCCGGCAGCTCCGGCTCCAGCTCGAGCTGCAGCCGGCTGGTGCTGCCGATCGAAGACTCGAGCAGCTGGGCCATTTCCGCAACCACGCGATTGAGGCCACAGAGCTCGAAGGTGAACTGTACGCTGCCGGCATAAGCCAGCATCTGCTTGACGAGCTCGGCAGCCCGCGATGCCGCACTCTTCGCCAGCTCGACGTGGGTGCGGGCGGCAGCGTCCGGCGGCATCTTCTGCAGCGCGAAGCTGGCGTTGCCGAGCACCCCTACCAGCAGGTTGTTGAAATCGTGCGCCAGGCCACCGGTCAACACGCCCAAGCTCTCCGCTTTCTGCGCCTCGAGCAGGCGAGATTCGAGCGCCATCCAGGCCCGCGCTCTACGTGCCTCCACGAACAGCAGCAGCAGAGTGAGGATGAGGACGCCAGCCAGCAGCAGCGCGCTCTGGGTCAACAGCGTACGACGCCGCCCATCGAGTCGGGTTTCGCTGGCCGCTACGATCTCATCCAGCTGGCGCTCGAGCCTGCGGATCTCGGGAATGATGCGCTCGAAGCGCACGCTGCTCTGCGAGACCGCCAGCTCGAGCTCCAGCACTCCCGACATGGCGTCGGAGACATGGGTGCGATAAAGGCCGAGCGTGCTCAGCAAGTCACCGCGAACCTCCGAAGCCGGCAAACGCTCTACCCGGCCCACCAAGCCGTCGGTATCGGCCAGCAAACCTTCCGCGGCACTGACGTTGAGGGTGTTGCTGAACTCCAGCTCGCGACGTCTGAGCTCGGCCAGCTCGAGGCGCAGGCCGCTCTGCCCGAGCTGCTCGAAGAGTCCTTCCAGCCGGCGCTCGGCCTCCATCAGCTGATCGAGAATGCCCGCTTCGCCGGCTCGCCCCAAGCGCTCGAGAATCCGGATCGACACCGCCACCGCGGACCGATAGCGCTCGGTCGCCTGCTGCGCGATGTCCAGCTCGGCCGCCAGCTCCGCCGAGCGTGAGCCGGCCCTGAGTGCCGGCCAGCCGACCTCGACCCGATCCATCCAGCCTTCAAACTCCGCCACCTCGGCCGCACCGCCGGTCAACAGCAGAGTCGCCTCGGCATTGCGGGCGACCAGCAGACTGCGCTCGATCTGAGCCAGCGTCGTCTTGAGCTTCAGATGATGGCGCTGCTCCGCCAGGATGGCGTCCTGGGCCGCCTTGTGACGGGACGCTACCCAGCCCAGCCCGAGCACGACGAGCAGCGCGATCGCCGCCAGCGCGGCGGGAATTTGCGGCCGGTAAGCGCCGCCTGTCGACCTAGGGGCCTTGTCCGGCATCCGGCTCCTCAGCCAGCTCCAGCTCGCGGGCGGTCTTGTCCCGTATCCCCGGCCAGTTGGCTTCGACGCGCGCGAAGTTGGCCGCCTCGTCGGCCAGAAACTTACCCTGGACCTCTTCATCCAGGAAAATGTGGAGCTCGTCGTCGCGCACCAGCCAGACCTCGGGATCCCCGTCGAACTTCTTGCCGAGCACAATGCCGAACGTGCAATAGCCGCCATGAGCCGGCAGATAGCGTTCCGGATCTTCGAGGAACGCCTGGCGGTTGGCTTCGCTGGTGAACTGATAGTCGGCGCCGTTCCAGCTCTCCTGCACCTCCGGATCGCCAGCGACCGCTTTGCCCTCAGCGAAATAAGCCACCGGGTCGTAGCCGCGCAGGGCCCGGCCTCGCTCGTCGAGGTTGAGCTCTGGGCGTTCGGCGACCTCGGCCGGCTCGGGCGCTGCTGTGGCCGCCGGCGCTTCGGGCACCTGCTCGGAAACGGGCGGAGCGTCCGGCTCGCTGGAGCAGCCGGTGGTCAGAGCGATGAGTAGCGAGAGTGCCGCGGTGGGCCAGGGGTTCTTGATCATGATGCCTCTTCCGTTCGCGCCCCGGCTGATCCTCAGCCGGAGCCTTGCGTCCCGTGGTTGGAAACCGTGGGTTTGCAACCCGTGTTTGCGATCCGTGGGTCTGCTGCGCTTGACAACGATCAAGCATTCCCAGCCAACAGTCGTCGCCCGGACACTGCGAGCCGGCAACTGAGGCTCTTGCCTGTCACGTCTGATTCGCAGTATACGCCAGCAGCCGGGAGCGTGGCATGAGCGCATGCCGAAGAGCGAGCCACCACAAGACAAACCGTACTCCTTAATGGCTGATGTAAGGTCGCTGCCTTGTAATGCATCCTGCATTCACCAGGGCGGCATCTGGCCACTGGCAGGTCGCCTCCGTCGCCCGCATCGCCCGTTCGCCAGCCGCGGACCCTCGAGGAGAGACGTATGTCGAAGTCCATTGGATTGCACTCGCTCGCGGTCAGTGTCCCCGAACGCGTTTTGACCAACGAGCATTGGCAGGAACGCTATCCCGAGCTGGTCGCACGGGCCAAAGAGCTCGCCGCCGCAGGCTCGCAACCTTCTCCCTGGAAGGTCGCTACCCAACCGCAGCCCGAAGTCGCGCCCTATGTGGGAGATCCCTTCTTCGGCAGCAAAGAGCGGCGGGTGCTGGCCGAGGACGGCTCGGCCCTGGAGCTCGAAGCCAGGGCGGCGCGCGAGGCGCTGGAGCTCGCCGAGCTGGAGCCGTCTGAGATCGATCTGCTGATCTGCAGCTCGGCTCTGCCGGACCATCCGGGAATCGGCAACGCGACCTATCTCGCCCAGGAGCTCGGCCTCGAAGGAGCGGCCTGGAATGTCGACTCAGAAGGAGCGAGCTCGCTGATCGCGTTCCAGACCGCGTGCTCCCTGATCGAGACCGGACAGTACCGGCGGGCGCTGGTCGTCACCTCCGCCGCCTATTCGCGCGTGAGCCCTGCGAATCACTTCGAGAGCTGGGGACTGGGAGACGCCGCTACCGCCATGGTGATCGGCCGGGTCGCCGAGTCGCACGGCTTCCTCGGCGGCCACAGCATCCACACCGGCTCTGGACGGGCGGCGCGGGAGTACCGCGTCGAGCGCGACGAGCACGCATCGCCCCGTCTGCGCATTTGCAAGACGCCGCGGGCCGAGCGCGCTCTACGCGCCACCGCCGAGCAATACCTGGTGGCATGCGCCCGCCGAGCCCTCGACAAGGCCGGCGTCACCTTCGCGGATATCGACCACTTCGTCTTCAACACCCCTTTCGCGTGGTCGGCGGCATTCCTCGCCAGAACGCTGGGAATCGCCCCCAGCCAGACCAGCAATATCCACCCCCTCTATGCCGACGCCGGTCCGGCACTCCTCGGCCTCAACCTGTTCCACGCCGCGCATTGGCAAGAGCTCGAGCCGGGTGAGCTGATCCTGCTGTGCGCGATCGAGACGGCATCCAACTGCACCGCGGTCGTGGTGCGCTGGGGCGACGTCGCGCTCGGCGCGGCTCCCGACGGCACGTCCCTCGAGCATCTGCGCTCCATCGAAGCCGAGAGCCTGGCCCACTACCGCCTGCGGCGGCTCGAGGCCGAGGTGCTCGACCCGCAGCGCGAGACGGCGGGAGCCGAGCTGCGGCTGCGGCAGATCGTCGCCGGCTACACCGACCTCGCGATCGACGAGCCCGGCATCATGTCGCTGTTCGTCGAGGACGCCACGGCCGGCGAGTCACCGCTCGACGACGGCCTCCGTCAGCGGGCCCGCCACTTCATCACGACCCTGGAGCGTGACGTGGCGGAGATCTTCCGGCAGCGCCAGCAGGGCTCCAAGGTGGATCCTGAAGTGGCGGCGATGAGCCTGCTCGGTATCGTCCACTGGGGCGTTTGCTCCTACCGCGAGGAAGGTCGCCTGAGTCGCGACGAGGCGATCGCGCAGGTCACCCAGCTGGCGCTCCACGGCCTGGTCTCCAAGCCGGACAGCGCCGCCGCGGTATAGCGCGACGGGAGACCGCAGCGACGGCGCGGCGTCAGTGGGTCGGCAGGAAGCTGTAGCCGACGCCGCGCTGAGTGATCAGATAGTGCGGCTTGGACGCGTTGGGCTCGATCTTCTGGCGCAGCCGGTGGACGTGAACCCGCAGGGTGTCTTCGAACACTTCGTCCAGCGGCCACAGACGAGCGAGCAGATAGTCGGTCGTCACCGTCCGGCGCGCGCTGCGGATCAAGATGTGGAGGATCTTGGTCTCGGTCGGCGTGAGTGAGATCGGCTCCTCGTCGATCAGCGCCTTCTTGGCCGCGAAGTCGACCGCCAGCCGGTCGTCGATCACCGTCAGGGTTTCGAGCCGGAACGCGAAGTCACCCATGCGCCGGATCACCCGCTTGACCCGAGCGGCCAGCTCCTTGGGCTTGAACGGCTTGGTGACGTAATCCTCGGCGACCTCTTCGATGGTCCTGACCACCGTCGCTTCTTCATCGATCGCGGTCAGCATGATGACCGGCAGATCGGAGAACTTTTGCAGCTTGCGCGCCAGCGTAATGCCGTCGGTCCCGGGCATCATGATGTCCAGGATCGCCAGATGCGGCAGTCCCTTGCGGCTGATCAGATCGAAGGCCTCTTGCGCCGAATAGGCTGTCGAAACTTCAAACCCCTCGGACTCCATCGTCATCCGAACCACGCTGACGATATCGGGCTCGTCGTCGACTACTAGAATTTTGTGGGCGGCACCTGGTACTTCCACTGGAGAGACCTCCACTAGGAATGCGATTCGATAACAAAAGGGATCGACGAGGCCTTCGCCGTCGCGGATCCCCCTCGGATCCGTGAAAGTCGACGCGAGGCTAGAAAGTTGGAATCAAGAGGTTAGATTCTATGGCTAGTATACTGAAAGTTCGTCTAGCCAGAACAGTCGCCTTTCGTTTTTTTGCGCCTCCGCCAGGAATCCAGGGCCTTGGCTCCGCCTCCGGTGACGCGACGCTGCGGAGATCCAAGCACCACCCGCCGGCGTAGCTTTGCTACGATCCTCAGCTGATTCCCAAGAATACTCCGGAGGTCTGCCCATGTATCGTCGTGTCCTGTTGCCGCTCGTCGGCGCGCTCGCCGTGATCCTTCTCAGCTCGCCGGTCGCCGCTCAGCGAGATTTTTCCCAAGTCGAGATAACGACCGTCGACGTCGCGCCTGGCGTTTACATGCTGCAGGGCGCCGGCGGCAACATCGGCGTGTCGGTCGGCGAGGATGGCGTGGTGCTCATCGACGACCAGTTCGCACCGTTGACCGACAAGATCCGCGCCGCGGTCGCCGAGCTCTCGGACCAGCCGATCCGCTTTCTGATCAACACCCACTGGCACGGCGACCACACCGGCGGCAACGAGAACTTTGGCAAGGCCGGCACGCTGCTGGTCGCCCACGACAACGTGCGCGTGCGGCTCGAGGCCGGCGGCGTGGTCGACTTCTTCGGCTCCAACAATCCGCCGGCTCCGAAGGCGGCTCTGCCGGTGGTCACCTTCGACCAGGCTGTCACCTTCCACCTCAACGGCGGTACCGTCCATGCGTTTCACGTGCCGCCGGCCCACACCGACGGCGACTCGGTGGTGCATTTCGAGGCGGCCAACGCGGTGCACATGGGCGACCTCTACTTCAACGGCATGTATCCGTTCATCGACTACTCGAGCGGCGGCTCGATCGACGGCGTCATCGCCGCCGCCGACCGCGTGCTGGCGATGATCGACGACGACACCCGGATCATCCCGGGACACGGCGCGCTCTCCAACCGTGCCGAGCTAGCGGCCTACGCCGACATGCTGCGCGGCGTGCGAGCCGCCGTCGCGCCGCTGGTCGAGGCCGGTCACAGCCTGGAAGAAGTGATCGCCGCCAAGCCGACCGCCGCCTTCGACGACACCTGGGGCAAGGGCTTCATCCAGGCGGACGGCTTCACCAAGATTGTCTACAACCTGCTGAAACAGTAGCCTCATCTTAGCCGGCGGCTGGTGTCTCTGATGGATCCCCTCACCCACAGCTTGACCGGCGTCGCGATGGCCCGCGGCGGCCTCGCCCGGCACACGCCGCTGGCGATGACGACGCTGGTTCTGGCCGCCAACCTACCCGACATCGACGGCGTCTCGTACTTCATCAGCAGCGATCTGGCGCTCAGCTTCCGTCGCGGCTGGACCCATGGCTGGCCGGCGATGCTGGTGCTACCGGCGCTGCTCACACTGCTGATCGTGGGCTTCGACCGCGCCTGGCGCCGGCGACGCAACCCGCAGGCGCCACCGGTGCGGTGGCGCGGCGTGCTGCTGCTGGCCTACCTCGGCACCTGGACCCATCCGGCGCTCGACTGGCTCAACACCTACGGCATCCGTCTGCTGATGCCCTTCGATGGAACCTGGTTCTACGGCGATACGCTGTTCATCATCGACCCCTGGCTGTGGCTGATTCTCGGCGGCGCCGCCTTCCTCACCGGCTCGTCGACGCGTCGGCAGCTCGTCGCCTGGGGAGTCCTGGGCGTCTCGACGTCGGCGATTCTGCTCTCCGGTGCTCAGGACCAGCCGCTAGCCTGGCTGCTGTGGTTTGGAGCGCTGGCGGTGCTCGTCGCGCTGCGTTCTACCGGACGCCACGCCCAGACGCAGGCGACACGCCTGCGCCTCGGCCAAGCCGCCCTGATCGCCGGCGCCTGCTATATCGCTGTGCTCCATGTCAGTACCGTGCAGGCGCGCCAGCAGATCGTCCGCGAGCTGCCCGAGCACGGTATTGTCGCCGAGGACGTGATGGCGGGGCCGCTGCCGCTGCGGCCGCTCGTCCATGCGGTGGTGATCGCGGGTGAAGAGCGCATCCACTTCGGGAGCTTCGACTGGTTCCGGCAGCCGCGCCTGACACTCGACGAAGCGACCCAGCCGCGCCTGGTCGAGAACGAGATCACCCGCGCCGCCTTCAGCGCCCCGTGCCTGCAGGGCATGGTGAATTGGGTGCGCTATCCCTGGGTCGAGATCGAGCAGATCGATGACGGCAGCTACGCCGTCCATCTCCTGGACGCGCGCTACACCCAGCACCGCACCGCCGGCTTCGGCGGCGGCTCGGTCGAGCTGCGCGGCGACCTCACGCCGATCTGCGAGTGAGGCCCCGGCTGGGGCTGCGCCTAGCGGAATTCGTCGCGCAGAGCCAGCGCCAGATCGGCGTAGACCTCGGCCGCCTGACGGGAGTTCCCCGACATCGTGGTCGAGACGTCGTAGCCGTTGAGCAGGAATTTGTTCTTGCGCGCGATCGCCGACTGAATGTCCTGGAAGTCGAGGTAGAGCGCGTCGGCTCCCGAGACGAAGCGCCAGTAGATCCGCCGGTCGGTGATCGCGAAGCCGGTCTTGCCGCCGCCGCGGAAGCCGTCATCGTAGAGCACCAGGATCTTGCGCGGGTCCATGCCGTGGATGGAGGCCGCGTTGTCGGCCTTGACCCGCGGGACGTTCGGGTGAACGTGGAGCCGAGGATCCGAGTAGCGCGCCAGCGCGCGGTTGACCACCCGCATGACGCGATCGCTGCGACTCAGCCGCGGCGGCGGCGGTGCCGGCGCCTGGGCCTGGGGAGGATCGACATTCGAGGCCCCGGGACCGGCGACGTTGGGATCGTCCTGGGGTCCACCCTCGGCCAGATTCTTGAGCCGCGTCTCGGCCAGCTCCACAAACTGCCCCTCGGGATACTTCTTGATGTAGGCCAGCAGCTGATCCGCGTCGCCCGAATCCTTCACCGACTGCCAGAACTCGAGCTCGACCGAGGGATCCTCAGCCGCAGCCTCCTCGGGTTGCGCTGGCGCCTCGGGCTCGGCGGTCTCGGGCTCCGAGCCGGCACAAGCCCCCAACCCAAAGGCCAGAACGGCCAGCAGCAGAAACGTCAAGAAATGCGTACGGCTCGTCACTCGATGCTCGATCGGGATCGACATGGGGATTCTCCTCGCTGGTTGTGTGACCCGCGTAGGATATCAGCGCCGACCCGCCCGGCAGCAAGTCTAGGGAATCCGCGGTGGCCTATTTGACGCGCAGCCAGAAGCTCGCGCCGTCCCCCTTGAGCTCGACCTGATCGCGCTCGACCGTGACCAGCGTATAGCCGGCGATGACCTCGCCCGGATTCACCAGCTCGCCGTTGATCTGGGCAAAGGGCCGTGCTTCGGACCAGACGATGAAATCCAGCTTGAGCGTGGTGCCACCCATCGTGACTTCACGCCGGTAGGAGCTGGCGGGCTGACTCTCGCGCTCCGCCGCGGACCGCGGAATCGTCGCGAGCAGCGTCGGCGATGGCCCGGACGGGGCGTCAGCGGCGACCGGTTCCGAAGCTGCCGGTTCGGAAGCAGCCGGTTCGGAAGCAGCCGGTTCCGAGGTAGCCGGTTCGGAGTTTGCCGGTCTCGATGCGACCGGCGCCGACGCTACCGGCTCGGAGGCCGCCGGCGCCGACGGAGGGGGCGCTGCGGGCGTAGCTGACGGGGCTTGTCGAGGCGGGCTGGCCGGCGGCGCGACGGGCCGAGCCGCGACAGGCCGGGCCGCGACGGGCGGGGACGCAACGGGCTGGGATGCCACAGGCGGAGACGCAACGGGCGGGGCGACTGCCGCAGCGGGCTGCGGCGCAGGCTGCGGTGCCGTCGCAGCAGCCGGCGTCGTGCTGACGCCGGCGGCGGGCTGCGAGGCCGCGGCGACCTCGGTCCCGCTCTGACCTGCCGTCATCCACCAGAAGGCCGCGGCGGCGATGCCGACGACCGCGATGCCACCGACAAAACCCAACAGCGGCGCCAGCCACGGGCGCCGACGCTGCGGCATGTAGGTCGGCAGCGCCGCTTCCGGCACGCCCTTCTCAGCGGCATCGCGCCGCGCCGCTTCGAGCCGCGCCTTCTTCAGCGCCTCGTTGATCAGGCTCATGTGATGCGCCCCTCGAGCTCGCGGATCGCGCGCTTGATGTGACCCCGACGCAGGCGGTCGGCGCCATCGACGAAGCCGCACAGCAGGGCTTTGTCGCACACCGCGTTGATCAGCCGCGGCACGCCTCGCGAGTAGCGGTAGATCTTGCGCAGCGCCCAGCGATCGATGGTCGGCCGACCGTTGCCGCCCGCCAGCTTCATGCGGTGGCCGATGTAGTGCTCGGTCTCGTGCAGGGTCAGCGGACTCAGGTGGTACCGCACCGTGATGCGCTGACGCAGCTGACGCAGCCGCCGGTCGTCGAGCAGCTCGCGCAGCTCCGGCTGTCCCATCAGTACGATCTGCAGCAGCTTGCGCTGATCGGTCTCGAGATTGGACAGCAGCCGCACTTCTTCCAGCAGCTCGATGCTCATGTCCTGCGCTTCGTCGATCACCAGCACCACGTCCTGGCCCTGCGCCACCTGATCGAGCAGGAAACGGTTGAGCGCCTCCAGGTAGAGGAAGCGATCGTCGCCGTCGGTCTCGATCCCGAGCTCCGCCAGAATCGAGCGCAGCAGCTGCAGGCTGGTCATGCGCGGATTCAGGATCAGCGCGGTCTCGTAGCCCTCGTCGAGATGGTCGAACAGCGCGCGACACAGCGTCGTCTTACCCGCGCCGACCTCACCGGTGATCTGGATGAAACCCTTGCGCTCGGTGATGCCGAATACCAGGTGGTCGAACGCCTCCCGGTGGCGATCGCTGAAGAACAGGAAGCGCGGATCCGGCGTGATGTTGAAGGGCGGCTCGCTGAAGCCGTAGAACTCTTCGTACATGGCGTCACTAGTTTTACGGCTGAACGGGGACTAGCGTCAATGATTCGCTCACGGCAATGTCTCGTTTTCGTACGCCGGTCCATGATAGGACAGGCGCGGAGGATGTCGTTTGACCTCTCGAGATCAACCCATAGGATACCTCGCCCTCGTCCGCACCAACGCCAGTTTCCGGCGTATCTGGCTGGGCGACATCGCGTCCCTGCTGGGCGATTGGTTCGCCACCATCGCGCTCTACACCCTGGTGCGGGAGCTCACCGGCTCGCCGCTGGCCATGGGCCTGGTGCTGATCACCAAGCTCCTGCCGTGGGCGCTGGCCTCGCCCTTCGCCGGCCTGCTGGTCGATCGGCTGGATCGACGCTGGCTGATGATCGGCTCCGACGTGGTGCGCGCCCTGGTGGTGCTCGGCTTCCTGCTGGTCGAAGACGCGGCCGATCTGCCGCTGCTCTACCTGCTGATCACCCTGCAGGTGGTGCTGGGCGCGGTGTTCATCCCGGCACGCAGCGCCGTGATCCCCAACATCACGACGGCGCGCGAGCTGCTGACCGCCAACACCCTGTCGGCGGCCACCTGGTCGACCCTGCTGGCGGTCGGCGCGGCGCTGGGCGGCGTCGCCGTCGCCGCGCTCGGCACCGACTGGGTCTTCCTGATCAACAGCGCCAGCTACCTGGTGTCCGCCGTCTTCATCTATCGCGCCCACGTTCCCGCCCGCCAGCGGCCGCAGCGTCCGGTCACCCTGAAGGCCGCGGTCGGCGATATTCTGGAAGGCTGGCGGCACATGCGGCGCCACCCGCGCATCGGCCGCATCGCCTTGACCAAGGCGGCGTGGGCGCTCGGCGGCGGCGCTCAGGTCTACATGCTGACGCTGCTGGGCGAGCACCTGACGCCGGATGAGCCGGGCATCGGCATCGGTCTGCTGTACGCGGCGCGCGGGCTCGGCACCGGCATCGGTCCGGTGATGGCTCGCGCCTGGGTGCCGCGGCAGGAGCATTGGCCGACGCTGCTCGGCCTCGGCATCATCGCCAGCGGCATCGCCTACGGCGCCGTCGGCTGGAGCTCCTGGAGCTACTTCGTGCTGCTGCTGGTGATGTTCGGCCACATGCCGAGCGGCGCCAACTGGACGTTCTCCACCGTGCTGCTGCAGCAGCGCACCGAGGACGACTTTCGCGGTCGCGTCTTCGCCACCGAGTGGCTGCTCGTCACCTTCGCCGACACCGTGGCGATCCTGGCCACCAGCCTGCTCCTCGAGCAGGGCATTTTGAGCCTCAGGCAAGGCATCTCGATGAACGCGGCGATTCTCGTCGCCACCGGCATCGTTTGGCTGCTGACCATCGTGCCGAGCGAGCGGCGCAGCGAGGCGTCAGCGCCATGAGCCACGACGCTTCACGCGGCCAAGACCTCGACAGCCTCACCGGTGACGGCTACCACCATCGCGGTGCCGTCGAGGTGCTCGGACCACCGCTGCCGCGCAATCCCTGGAGCCGCGTCTTTCTGGCCAGCAAGGCCGCGGCGGCCTGCGCGCTGGCGCTGATCTTCGACACCTGGACCGGCAATCCCGATCACGTCACCTCGACCTTCGTCGCCGTGCTGTCGATCAGCCCGGTGGTGCTGATGGGCCTGCGGCGCTCGTTCGAGCAGGTGGTCGGCAGCCTGATCGGCGGCGTTTGCGGAACGATCGCGGCGCTGCTCGGCCTGGCGATCCTCGCCGGCGTGCCGCTGGCGGTCGGCATCTCGATCCTGCTGTGCTCCGCCATCGGCTTCGGGCACGGCTATTTGGTGGCGGCCTTCTCGGCGCTCTTCGTGCAGGTGGTGCCGTGGGGCACCCCCGGCGAGACCCTCGAGGTGCGCCTGCTGGCGGTCGCCACCGCGGCGGCGGCCGCCTTCCTGGTCAACACCCTGGTGTCGTCGATCGCCTACCGCAGCATCTTCAGGCGCCGGCTGGCGTTCGCCGAGGCGACCGTTTCGAAGCTGCTGATCGACGCTTCGGAGCAGGGTCCCCTGGCGGTACGCGCCGGCTTCGCCCAGCTTTCCGAGCTCGCAGCCCAGCTGCAGGCGGCCCGCGCCGAGCTGCGCTTCCGGCGCTCCGAGGACACCGCCCTGTGGCTGGCCGCCATCTCCTACCGCATCGACGTCCTGCGGCGCCTACTGCACTACGTGCTCGACCTGTCGTATCTGCTCGACGAAGCCGGCCTGCCGCCGGACGCGGCGCAAGACTGGCTGCGCTGGCTGGTGCGTGCCGGCGGCACCGAGCCCGAGGTGCCCGAAGTCCTCGCCGAGACCACCCGGCGCATCCGACGCATCGGCCAGACGCTCGAAATGGAGCGGATCTCCACATGATCGGATTCGGCAGCTTTTGACGCCCATGTAACTGTACGATCTCAATCCCACCGAGGAACTCTCTGCTGAGCCGTGCGCGCGGCGTCCCGAGGAGCACCCCATGAGGCCCCGATTCCCTCTCGTCCCCACCCTGCACAACCACTCCTACGCGACCGTCTCCCATGCAACCGTCTCCTACGCGGCCACCGTCGCCTGCTGCCTGCTGGTCCTAGCCTCGCTGCTGCCCGGCGCCGCCAGCGCCTCGGCCAACGGCGACGACGCTGCCCTGCTGTCGCCAAGCGAAGTCCAGCTACAGCAGCACCTGGAGCATCTTGACCGCTGGCTGCAGCAAACGAGCCGGGTCGAACGCACAGCGACGGAACAGCAGCGACTGCAGCGCCATCTCCTCGCCCTCGAGCGGCGCGTGAACGGCTGGGACTCCCCACACGGCGAGCGCTGGCGGACGGCGCTTCAGGTCTTGCAGCGCAAGGTCTCCAGGCAACAGGAGAGCCGCGTCCAGGCCAAGGACAGCGCGCTGTCGGCGAGCCCGGGTGTGCATCTCAAGGCTACGCCCGCCAACGACGACTGTGCCGACGCCACAACGATCGGCAACGGCACCTTCACCGGCGACACCAGCATGGCGACGCCCGACGGCAGCGCCGGCTGCGGCTTCTCCGATTCGTCTCCCGACGTCTGGTTCCGCTACTCCACGCCGATCGACAGCAACGTATTCGTCGACACGATCGGCTCCGAGTTCGACACTGTGCTGGCCGT
>JBCCEE010000201.1:0-13973 GCA_039030415.1 Acidobacteriota bacterium | reverse complement strand
CTTCGGCCCTGCCCGGGCCTTTGGCACCCTACGCATCGGCGCCCGACGGCGTGCATGAAGTGGGGTTCGTGCCGCTCGACGATCACGAGCTGTTCTTTTTGGTCCACACGCTCGAGTCTGGCGAGCGGCTCTACTTCTATCTCGACGCTGACAGCGTCGAGGTGCTCGGCGGCTCCCTCGGGAGGTTGGGGCAGGTTTTGCTGGTGTGTGCCGTCCTGGTGACGCTGATCGGTGCGCTCCTCGGTCGCAGCACCGCCCACCGCGCGGTGGAACCGGTGCTGCGGCTGGCTTCCAAGGTGCGTCGGCAACCCGCGGCGCATCCGCTGCAGCTGTCGCGTGGGCTGCCCGACGACGAGGTACGGATCCTGGCGGAAGCGATTGAGGCTTCTGCTGAGCGCTCTCAGGCCTATCTCGAGCGTGAGCGTCGCTTCACTCGTGACGCTAGCCACGAGCTGCGCACGCCGGTGACCGTGATCCGAGGCGCCCTCGAGCTGCTGGAAGCGCTGCCGGCGACCGGCACGGGCTCGTTGGGCCAACCCCTGGAGCGCATCCGGCGCGCCAACGAAGACATGGCGCAGTTGATCGAGGCCTTCCTCTGGCTATCACGCGAGGAAGCTCTCGCCGACGCCGGTACGCCTCGATCGCTGGGCGAAGAAGCTCAGCAGGCGGTAGCGCGCTACCGCCATCTCCTGGAAGACAAGCCCGTCGAGCTCGAGATCGAGGTCGCCGAGTCGACGCATGTGGTCGCGCCTCGCGGCGTGCTGGGCATTGTGCTGGGCAACCTGATCGCCAACGCATTTCAATACACTCGCCAAGGGCGGGTGGAGATTCGAGGTGGGCGAGTGGGTGAGCAGATCGAGCTGAGCGTCTGCGATACCGGGCCGGGTATCTCGCCGGATCGGCTGCATTCCGTCGTCGAGGCCCACCATCAGGGCCGGGACAGCCAGGGGTTCGGCCTGGGGCTGGCGATTACCCATGGACTCTGCGAGCGATTCGGCTGGCGCTTGACGCTCGACAGTGAGGGGCGAGACGGGGAGGGGACCTGTGCCCGAGTGATTTTCCCGGTCGATGTCTAGCGGTTTGATGCCCTGCAGCATTGAGTGGGGCGACGCGAGTCTTACGATTTTTGCTCCTCGACCGACACTGTTTGTCAGTTCTCGGCGGTCATTGGTTTCTGTAGCAGAAGCTTCGATTTCGTGGCGAGCCTGCCAGGCCAGGCCTCGTCCGGCAGGTGATCCTGGAGGTTTGGTGGCCCCGGAAGCAAGATTTTTGGCCAAAAAGCCTGTCTGAGGTTCTCGAGGACTGAATCGAAACCGTCGCGGGATCGTCAATCGCGGTCTCTGTAAGGTGGTGGGACCCGGATTGAGGCAAAAACGTGGTCTCTGCACCGTGCAGAGACCGCGATTGAGGCTCAATCCGGGTGTCTACACCGTCCGGAACCCCGATTGAGGCAAAAACGTGGTCTCTGTACCTTGCAGAGACCCCGATTGACGAAAAAACCGGGTCTCTGCACGTTCAGGATCGTGTAATCGACGCTCCGCGCTTGCTGTTGGCAACCCAAGAAGCGGCGTTTCTACCGTGGCCCCTGGTCTGGCATAGAGCTTGCTATCGATATGTGTGATCGCGCATAAGCTGCGTGGCACTATCCGCTGGCCTTTCATGAAGGGCTGCTTCACCAGGGGGTTGAACCGATGCGTTGGACGAATCTCAGGGGCTACTTGAGCCTCGCATGCTTGGCCTTCTTCGTCGGCTTGCCGATCGTCAAGAGCTTTTTGCAGCAGGCTTCGATCGGCCAGGACATCCGCCGCATTCAGCTGGAATACAGCATGCGCGGACCCCATGGCTTCCGTGCTCGGCTCGACGAGATCGTCGAGCGTGCTCCGCTCGATCCCAAAGACGTGAAGATCCAGATGCAGGAGAATCGTCGGGAGGCGAGAGTCCTGGTGGATGTCTGGTATCCGAGTCGAATGGAGATTCTGTTCTTTCCGATCGAACGTCAGGTGCACATCCGCGAAGAGATTCCGCTGACGCCGCTGTAGGCTTGGGGAAGCCTGGCGCGCGAGTGTCGGTAGACGCATGTATTGAGTGGTGGGGCAGGTTTGGCCTGGATTTTCACGGCATGTCTGTGTTTCCACGGCATGAAATGCTATGCTTCCAGGGAATAACGGAGGTGTCTATGCGTGCTTTTCCCGGTTCTTTTTCGGTCCTGACGCTAGCTTGTGCTTTGCTCGCGGTTCCTGTCGTTGCGAATCCGGTGGGGCAGGACTTTCAGATCAACGAGCTCACCACGGACGATCAGACCCGTCCAGACGTGGCCGCAATCGCCAGCGATCACTTCCTGGTGGTCTGGGGCAGCTCGGTCTCTCCCGGTGACGATACCGAAGGTCCCACCCTCGTCGGTCGGCGATTCGATCGCGATGGCAACCCGGTGAGCGGAGACTTCCAGCTCAATACGGCAACCGCGGAGACTCAGGTTTTGCCGAGGCTCTCGAGCAGCCCCGACGGGTCGTTTGTGGCTCAGTGGCGAAGCCCGCGCTTCGACGGCGGTCAGACCATCGACACGCTACAGGCACAAGCGTTCAACAGCGCCGGCCAGCCCACGGCGGATGCGTTTCAGGTCAGCATGGTGATGGAGGAGTTCACGAGCTTCTTGAATCACGATGTCGCCCTGAGAGGCGGCGTCGCCGAAGGGGCTGGCGAGCTGGTGGTTGCCGCGGCGGATTTCTACGTGCATCAGGGAGTCACGGGTTCAACGACGTCGATGGGGCGCTTCACCGTAGGCGGCACCACACAGGACTCGCGAATCTTGGATGACACCGTCGGCTTCGGGCGCGTGGCGGTCGATCAGTCCGACAGTGGGTTCGTCGTCGTATGGCAGCAGGCGAATCAGACCCAGGCATTGCGCTACGCGTCCGACGGCTCCCAGCTGGGCGATGCGATCGACCTCCAGGGTGAGATCGATGTCGGGACCGGCGCGAGTGTCGATGTGGCCTACGACGCTGCGTCCGGTGACTTCATCACCGTCTGGGGTGCCAATGAGAGCGTCGCCGAGGAGCACATCAGAATCTACACCCGCAGGGTCGACGCCGCGGGCTTGCCGGATCCCGGTGGACCGGTAGCGATCAACACCGACGCCGCGGCCACCAACGACTCGGCGCAGATCGCGCGCGACGTCGACGGCTCCTGGTTCGCGGTCTGGAGGACCAACAGCTCGGCGGAGGATCCGACCCAAGGGATCCGCGGTCGCCGGCTCGCTGCCGACGGTCGCCCCGTCGGAGAAGAGATGCAGATCAACACCTACACTCCATTCAGCCAATGGAGTCCGCGTATTGCGGCAATGCCGAACGGTGAGGGATTCCTGGTCGTCTGGCAGTCTGAAGGTGGGGATGGGTCAGGGGCCGGCGTCCGCGGGCGCCGCGTCGCCTCAGCGCAGATCTTTGTCGACAGCTTCGAAAGCGGAGATCTGTCCGGCTGGAACTAGTTTAGATCCCGCCCAACAAACGATCTATGGACGGTCGCGCTCGATGGACTGCGCGCGACCTCGCAAACTCGCAGGACCACCTGCGAACTGCATAAACCTCTGCTCTTCATGGCGCTTATGAGCTCCAAACAAGCTACAAGCTCAAACAGTCCTCGGCCGCGCTCGTTCCACCGAGCGCGACCTGCCGACTTGTGACGACTTTTCAGGACGGACAATAGCCTAGCGTTGGGCCATGCGCTCGATTCGCACCGCGTGGCTCGCTTCACGGTCCAGCTCGTAGTGCTCAGGCAGCCGTACGAGCTGGTCGGGACGGCCGAGGTAGCGGATGACGACGCCGTAGTGCTCGAGCGCGGCTTCGATCGTGACATAGCCATGGACGACATCGTCGAGCACCCGGCAGGGATCGCGCTCGAGGGGATCGCCGTAGCCGCCGCCCCCCGGAAGATTCATAGAGACTACGGCGTCAGCCGGCATCCACAGCACCGACTTGGCCGCCGCGGGCTCGCCATTGACTTCGAGCTCGCCGATCGCTCCGGGCTGGCCGCCGTCCAAGCCATGGGCGGTGAAACGGGTGCGATCCACCATGGCGGAAACGCTCCAACCTTCCGCTCCCAGGTGAGCCATGTCGGTAGCCTGGCCGAGACCGCCGCGGAATCTGCCGGCTCCTCCCGAATCGGGGCGCAGCTCCCGGCGCAGCTGGAGGATCGGCGCCTGGGACTCCATCACCTCTGCCGGCACGCCGGCGACGCCGCTGGGGAAACCGGTGGTGCTGAGGCCGTCCTTGGTTGGGCGCGCGCCAGTGCCGCCGAGCTGAAAGAGCGTGAAGTTGGCGCGCCTGCCGGTGTCTGGCCACGTCGCCCGCCAGATACTCATCCAGGCGGGATCCGCGCCGCCAGCCAGCACTCGCTCCGGCATCGCCTGCGCCAGCGCGCCCAGGATCAGGCCCGGCAGGAAATGGCCCACCAGATGACGGGAAGCGACCGCTGCCGGCGGCGTGCAGTTGAGGATCGATCCCTCCGGTGCGGAGATGTGGACCGGCCGGAACGAGCCCTCATTGTGCGGCACCTCGGGACTGATCGCCGCCTTCACCGCGAACGAGGCATAGCCCTTGGTGTAGTTGAGCACGACGTTGATGCCGCGCTGGCTCTGCGGTGAAGAGCCCGCGAAGTCGATGTGGATGTCCCGATCTTCGACCGTGACGGCCACCTTCAGGCTCAGCGGCTCTTCGAAGCCGTCGCTCCACACCTCGTGCTCGAACCGACCGTTGGGAATCTGCTCCAGCGCATCACGCAGCGCGTGCTCGGATCGCTGAATGATCTCTTCCGCCAGTGGGTCGATGGTGTCGAGGCCGAACTCGTCCATCATCTGCAGCAGGCTGCGCGCCCCGACCGCATTGGATGACGTCTGGGCGTAGAGGTCTCCGACCGTCTCGTCCGGGGTGCGCACGTTGGCGCGGAGGATCTTGAACAGCTCGTGGTTGGGCTCACCGGCGGCGAATAGCTTGGTGATCGGAACCCTCAGGCCCTCTTCGTAAATCTCGTGCGCTTCCGCCGACAGGATCCTACCGCCGATATCCGGGGCGTGGCAGCAGTTGGCGAAGTAGGCGACGAGCTCGGAGCCCCGGAAGACCGGCGTCAGCACCGTCAAGTCGTTGATCTGGCCCGCGGTCTGCCAGGGATCGTTGGTCACCAGCACGTCGCCCGGCTCGAGGGTTTCGGGGGGATAGGCCTCGAGGAAGTGGATCGCGCCGGTCGCCATCGGATTGATATGGCCCGGAGTGCCGGTGAGCGACTGGCCGATCATGTTCCCGCGGGTATCGAACACGCCGCAGGCGAGATCCAGGGATTCGCGCACAATCGTGCTGAAGGCCGTGCGCACCAGCGTCGTCTGCTGCTCGTTGGCCACGGACAGCAGGCGATTCCACAGCACTTCGAGCTGGATCGGATCGAGCCGCGTCACGACCGTTCCTCCTTCGGCAGTTCGACGATCAGGTTGTGGTGGCGATCGATACGGCAGCTGGCTCCAGGCCCGACGACGACGGTCGACTCGCGCTCCTCGACGATCGCCGGCCCGGCGAACGCCATACCCGGAGCCATCCGATACCGGTCGTAGACCGCGGTGTCGACGAATCCACTAGCCTCGGGAAAGAAGGCGGGACGAGCGCCCTTCTGGGCGTCTCGAGCTTCGCCGAGGCCGTTGCCACGCGTCTCGACCGCCAGCCGGATGCGCGGACTCGGGCCGGCCGAGATCACGCGCCAGTTGAGAATCTCCACCGCGACAGCGGGCCCGGAGCGCTCATAGAGCTCGCGGTACACCTGCTCGAAACGCGCGCGCAGGGGAGCGGCTTCATCGCCACTCACGATACCGTCCGGAAGCTCGACGCGGATCTCGTGGCCCTGCCCGACGTAGCGCATGTCGACCTGCCGGCGATGATGGACCTCGTCCCGCGCCACGCCGGATCTCGACAGCAGTTCGGTGCCCTCGCGCTCCATCGCTTCGAACAGGCGGTTGGCCCGGTGCCAGTCGATCGCCTCGAGCTCGGTGATCCAGGAGCGCACGAAATCGAACGCCAGCGGCGCCGTCAGAAACCCGACCGTGCTCATGACGCCGGCACCGAGCGGCGCGATGAGGGTAGGGGAGCCCAACGAATGGGCGATGCGGTAGGCGTGCACGGGGCCGGCGCCGCCGAAAGCAAAGAGCGGAAAGCGGCGGGGATCCTTGCCGCGCTCGAGCGCGTGGACGCGAGCCGCGTTGGCCATGTTCTCGTTGGCGATCTGGTGGATGCCCCACGCCGCTTGCTCGACGCTCATCCCCAGCGGCTCGGCGATGCGCTGCTGGATCGACCGCCGGGCCGCTTCCAGATCGAGCTGCATCTGGCCACCGAGAAAGTAGGCGGGGTCGAGATAGCCGAGGATCAGATTGGCGTCGGTGATGGTTGGCTCAGAGCCGCCGAGGCCGTAGCACGCCGGTCCCGGTGAGGCGCCCGCAGAATCGGGGCCGGCCTTGAGCAGGCCCAGAGCATCGACCCGAGCGATCGAGCCGCCACCGGTTCCGATCTCGATCAGCTCGATCACCGGCAGCTTGATCGGTAGTCCCGAGCCCTTGGCGAAGCGGTAGACGCGGTCGACCTCGAACTCTGGCGCGATGAGCGGTTCGCCGCGATCGATGACGCAGATCTTGGCGGTGGTGCCGCCCATGTCGAAGGAGATCAGGTCGTCGTACCCGGCGGCGAGGCCATAGGCGTTGGCCGCCAAGGCGCCCGCCGCCGGCCCGGATTCGAGCAGCCTGACGGGAAAGCGCACCGCAGTGTCGACCGTCGCGATGCCACCGCTCGACAGCATCAGGTAGAAGCTGCCGCCGAAACCGAGCCGCTCGAGTCGCAGCTCGAGCCGCCGCAAATACTTCTCGACCAGCTCCTGGACGTAGACGTTGGCGATGGTGGTCGAGGCGCGCTCGAACTCGCGGATCTCCGGCACGACGTCTGAGGACAGGGAGACTCGCAGCTCAGGAGCAACCTCGCGGACGATGGCAGCGGCCCGGCGCTCGGCTTCTGGGTTCGCGAAGCTATGGAGAAACGTCACCGCCAGCGCCTCGACGCCTTGCTCGTCGAGCTCCTGAGCCAGAGCTGCCACCGCAGCTTCGTCGAGCTCGGTCTGGGTAGATCCGTCGAGCAGGGTGCGCTGGTCGACCTCGAAGCGCAGGTAGCGCGGTACGAGCGGCCGCGGCTTTTCCAGCATCAGGTCGTAGAGGTCGTAGCGCGCTTCGCGGCCGATCTCGATCGCGTCGCGGAATCCTCGGGTGGTGAGCAGAGCGGTGAGGGCTCCCTTGCGCTCGATCAGAGCATTGGTGACCAGAGTCGTGCCATGGATCAGGTGCCGCAGCTCACCGAACGCTACGTCGGCTTGGCCCAGGACGTCGGTGAGCACGTTCTCAACCGCCGCGGACGGATCCTCGACGGTCGTCAGCGTTTTGCCGATATGGAAAGCGCCGGTGCGGGTGTCCACCACGATCAAGTCGGTGAAGGTACCGCCGATATCGGCACCGGCGCGATAGTGCTGGCTCATTCCTGGTCTCGCGTGAGTTGGTGCTGCAGAGTCTCGATGAATAGCGCAGCAATGCTACGCAATTCCACGGATCGCGGCACGCAAATCTCGCCTCCAGTGCGACCTACCAGCTCTGCCGGAACAGGATCGAGCTGGGCAGTGCAGGGAGGAGGAGGACGCTAGCCTCCAGAAGCAGCTATGACTGCTGCAATCGAGCGCTGATTCGCATCAGTTGGGCTCCCCGTTGAGAGCCGCAGTTTCGGGATCCACAATCAAGCATTTTGCGCCATAGCTGGCGAATAGTGAGCCGGACTCAGGATCGAGCAAAGCTGTTTGGGTCAAGGCCTCCGCCAACATGCTGTTCGGCGCGAAGACGGATACGGTACGGTGGTCACCGATCGGCTGACGTTTGACCCGTGAGAACACCGGGCGGCGGCTATGGATATTGGCATTGGCCATGGTGCTGACCGCGCAGTTCTGCATGGGAACCTGTACCCTCGCAGGTTTCTGTCCCATCGCATTCGGGACCCGGATCACCACCGACTCGTCTCGCCAATGGGACATTCGCAAGGCGCCACCCGCATCGACAATGGCTTCGATTCCATCGTCCAGGCACGTGAAACCACGATCCACAGCATATCCTTTGACAATGCTACCGAGGTTGATTCGCAGGGGCCGCTTAAAGCGGATCGTGGTACCTTCCAGGTCGACATCGCGCCAGTTGGCAGGAGCAGCTGGTGTGGTTTTAGATGCTGCTATGGTGCTCGCCGGCCTGGAATCACGCCCTACCGTGAGCTCGAACCGGCCTTGGGTTTTGGCGCAGAGGTCAAGAGCAAATGCTATGGCTTTGGCGGTCTGTGGCGAGATCTCAACCGATTCCCGGTGAGCCCGCTCATTGATCCGGAAGAGCTCACTCCTGGCGTCGTGAAAACTCATCAACTCTTCGGTGCGCTGAATCTCTTTGAAGACCCTGGCGCTGGTTGCGAGCAGCTCTTCTTCTGCCCGCTCACCCACCACCAGGACTTTGACGAAGGTGCCGAGAAGTGGCTTGCACCGAAGCACAGAATTGCCTGCAGGTTTCAAGGGCTAGGTACCTTGGCGGCTAATTCGAGACTCAATGGACGAGGGCGGAGAGGGGCTCGGGAGCCAGCGAAGGCGGTGCTACCTGAGCCCAGCTGCATCCTTTTTCTAAAACGGCTTGCAGATCAAGGAGCTCGGAGTCTGATAGGGACAACATGATTCGTGAACGCTCGATTTGAAGGTAGACGCGCTCGCGCTTCCTGGGTCGCTGTTGAGCGTTCTGCATGACCGACTCGAACCACCGTACGAGCCCTTCGAGCTCAGAGGGGTTGACGGTAAAGAAGGCTGTTCCGATTTCGACACCGAGCGAATTGCAGTGCAGGCATTGGGTCAGCCGTCCACTACCGACGCGAAACTCTCGAACATTCGTTGGGTCCATGTCACACACGGTTGTTTTCCTCTCTTCTATGAGCGCGGGACCTAGATTCGCTGCTGAAAGGCTGAGCGAGCAGCCTTCATGGGACCTTGATCACGGGTTGCGGAATAGGAAGTTTGGACAAGGTTGGGACATCTCCCGGATCCTGGAGTGGGCTCCTGAGTCGACAGCTGCCCTCACGTCCATGCACGCAAGGACAGCGCTACGCTTCTAGCAGAGCGATCGTTGGTATGGCTGCCAGCAACTCACGGAAGCGGTGAGCGCTGATTGCAGGAGGCTCGCTGGTTGCTGCCAGAATCTCGATCGAGCCGTGCTCGGTAGCGAGATGACAGCGGCTTGCTCATCGTTCTGCCACCTGCTCCGCCTCTTTCCGGGCAGTCGCCGAGGTTGCACGTCGAGACTCCGAGCTTGCTGAATCGTTGCCGACCCGCACAATCTCATTGCCTGAACGGATCAAGAACGCGCCACGCACCGCTGCGGCTCCGTAGACGGTACCAGTGATCTGGAGCGGGTTCTCCGCCAGCATTCCTGGCGCTTCGACGTTGGGCTCCAGCACAGCAGTCTTGCCTTCCTTGGTAAAGAAGAAAACCCGCTCACCGGCCGCGATCGGTGAGGCCCAGACGGAATCCGGCAGTCGATGCGTCCAGCGTTTCTCACCGGTCGCTTGATCGAGGCAGGTGACGACCCCCGCTTTGTTGGTGAACAGCACGCAGCCACCCTGGGCGACCGGCGATCCAAAGCCAGACGTAATGCCCTCGGCATGCCAAGCGATGTGCTCTTTGGTGAGCGGGCCGTCGCCCTTGCGACGTAGCGCGAACGACTGGCCTGGCTCTGAGCTGGGGACGATCATCAGATCGCCATCGACCGTAATCGAGGGCACGTGATTCTTTTCGATGCCGTCCATCGCCCAGAGCTGCTTGCCATCAGCAGCAGCAAATGCCTCGACTCGGCCCGCCGCGCTGCTGATGATCATGTCTCCGTTCGGGCCATCGACGACCACAGGCGTGGTCCAGGCGACGTTCTCCGGGCGATCGACTTTCCAGTGAGTCTCACCGGTGGCCTTGTTCGCCGCCAAGAAGTACGAGGGCCCAGCATGCGTCACCTGAATAATGATGTCGCTGTCGGTCAGCACGGGCGAGCTGGCTACGCCGTGATTGCCAGCAAAGTCGCCGTACTCTTTGGTGAGAGAACGCTGCCACAGCGTTGCCCCGAGGTGATCGAGTGCAATCAGATCACCGCTCTCCCAGAAGGCATAGATGCGCTCACCATCGACCGCCGGTGTCGGAGCGCCGCGGCTGACCATGTCGCTCGACTCGGCTTTCTGGCTGGCAGCGAATCGCCGACGCCAGCGAATCTCTCCGCTCTCGAGGTCGAGTGCCGTGAGGATGAGCTCTTCTTTCATTGGGCCTTCGACCGAAGTGACAAAGGCCTGACGGCCCCAAACGATCGGTGCCGACTGCCCGTAGCCTGGAAGCTTGGTACGCCACGCCAGGTTCTCCTGCTCGGACCAGCGCAGCGGAACCTCAGCAGATTTCACTCGACTGTCGCCGTGTCCCCGGAAGCCGGGCCAGTTGCCACGGTCGACCCTAGCGACCTTGTTCTCGAGCGGAACCGAGCCCGGTATCAGCTCCGAGATTGGCAGCGATTCCAAGCTGGTGAGGTGGCCGCTGCGGGCAGCTCCCGCGACGAACAGCAGCCGGTCGCGGTGGGGGAGCAGGCGATGAAAAAAGCGCGGAGTCTCCAGCTTGCCCAAGCGCTCTTGCCAGCTCTCGTGGCCGTCGACCAAAGCGTGAACGATGCCGTCCGCCCCAGAGAGGTAGACTCGATCTCCAACGCCGAAGGCAGAGACTCCGAAACCCTTCAGCCTCGCCGCCATCTCTGGCAGCTCTGGGCCGGCGATCCAGCGCTCGGTTTCCGTGTCGTAGATGTCGACCTGACGGCTGGTACCGTCGGAGCCGAGACCACCGAACGCATAAACGCGGGCGCCGGCGGCTGCCACCGCCAGCGCCCGCCTCTGGAAGGGTTGAGGAATAGTCTTCCAGACTGGCTTCGAAGCCGAGAGATCGATCACTGCCATGCTGTCGTGCCAGAGCGGATCGTTGTCTTTTCCGCGCAGCTGCCAGCCGCCGATCACGTAGAGCTCGTCACCTAGAACCGCCGCGTCATGCGACGAGCGAGGCTGAGGCAGCGAGGGTAGCTCTTGCCATGCTCCTGAGTCGGGGTCGAAGCAAGCGAGGTCAGCGATTGAGTGGAGGTCTTCATCGTCGCCTTTGTGGTTGTGCGCGTTCAGACCACCAACGCGGCACACTCTGCGACCATGAGCGACCATCGGGAGACCCTGCAGGCCCTTGACCTCTCCAATCGATTGCCAGCCTCGCTCCGGTGCCGCCAGGTCGAGGCTCGAGAAACGGTGGGAGAGGTTCTCGATCGAGTGTTGGTGAGTGGTGCCGACATGGCCACCGTAGACGTAGAGCGTGTCACCGGCGACAGCTCCGCCGAAGCTGGCAATGCCTTCTGGCAAAGGAGGCAATGGCGTGGCGAATACGGAGGCCGGAGTCAAGGCAAGAGCCAACACCCCAAGCCAGGCTGCTGGCCCTCTAAAGCCGCGGTGTCGAGTTTGGGACATTTTGAGTCACCTCGTAGCGGTGGCCGCTCCCTGGCCGGCCGGGTTGCGTTCTTAGGCTGCTTTGCGCTTGCTGAGAGCGCGTTTGATCGCCTTCCGTCGAGCCTTCTTACTCAAGCCAGCCACCAGCGGGCAGCGCTTGCAGGCTGAGCCCTTGCGCTGGAATTTCCTGCAGCATTTGGACTTGGTCTTCATGGAAACAGGCGCGATGGATCGACGTCGGTGGATGCGAGCTGCGTCAATGGATCGACGTCCTGAGCTGCGACCGCCAACTGCTGGGCAGGTACCTCGGGCTGCTCGAACCCGAGAGTCGCCAGCCCGAGCAGGAAGAAAAACGCTGCGACAGCCAGAAAGCCTGTGTAGAGTCCTTTCTCCGAAGCATTGGAACTGTCGCTTTGGCGCATCCTCGGACCCTCCAGCAGTCGGTAGATTTGATGGGCTCTATCTTCAAAATTGAGCGCGGAATTGCATGCCGAGGCTGCGTCCAGGGCTGGTGAAGCGATCGAGTGTCGACGACCCCTCGCTCTGGCCGCGTGCGTTGGTCCACTGCCAATAGGTCTCGTCGGTGAGATTCCAGGCAGAGACCTGTAGCGTCAGCCATCGATTCAAAGTGAACCATGCCGCCAGATCGAAGACCTCATAGCTCGGTGTCTGGAACTGGGTCGATCCCGACGGCAGGTCATCCGCGTCTCTGGACTGAACGAATGTCGCAATCCCCTCGATGCCCCAGATACCGCCTGGAGCGTAGCGCAAACCGGCGACGAAGCGCGGCGGAGCGATCGACTCGAGGGGCTCGTCGTTGGTCACGTTGTCGCCCTCGGTGTCGCTGTAGGCTCCGCGCAGTCGCCAGGCCTCGCCGAAGCGCACGTCACCGGCGATCTCGAAGCCCGAGATCTCGACCTCATTGACATTCTGAGGCTGGAACTCGACCAGGAACACCATTGGGTTGAAGCCCAAGAAAACCGTTTCGATGAAGTCGTCATAGCGATTGTCGAAAGCGGTGATGCTGAAGCTGCCGCGGGCGAAGCTGCCGCGCAGGCCGAGCTCGAAGTTGTCGCTCGTTTCCGGCTCTAGCTCTGGGTTGGGGAGGGTGCGGTAGCCGCCGGCCGGATTGGTGAACCCGTTGTTGACCGCGCTCATTGGAGGAGCGCGGAAGCCGCGAGCGTATTGGGCAAACAGCGAAACCTCGTCACCGAGAGCGAAGACCATGCCGAGCTTGGGCGAGATTTTGTCGTCTTTGATCGCGACAATGTCCTGGCCGGGGTTGCCCGACAAGAAGACCGTATCGTTCTCGTTGGGATCGAGGTCGAAGCTGTCGTAGCGTAGACCCGGGATCAGGCGCACCCGTCCGTCTGCGAACGAGAGCTCGCCCTGGGCGAACAGGGCAATTTCTTCGACGTCGCTCTCTGGAAAGTACTTGGTCGGGAACGTCAGCGAGGTGGGTACGGGCTGACCGGTGGCGGTGACAAATTCATTGCGACCGCGCAGACCATCGAAGCGGTCCTGCCGCCACAGCAGACCGTAGGTCAGCGAGTTGTCGGCATTGTCATCGAGCGCGACTCGAGCCTCGGCCTCGATGCCGAAGGTTTCTTGATCGAAGGTCAGCAGCCCGTCGCGATCCGACTGTCCGAGGCTGCCCAGGCGCACCGAAGTGGTCGCCTGCTCGGTGTCGGCCTCCTGCAGGTAGGCGCGCCAGATCACGGAATCGGCGAGTGCACTCTCGAGCACCAGGCTGTGCTCAATGCTAAAGCGCTGGCGCTGCTGGGTGTCGACAGCGTCCGAGTCAAGCACTGCCGCGCTGAAGGGCGACGGTGGGGTGCGCGAGCTGAAAATCTCGGTCTCGGCCTCACTATCGAACCATTCGAACGCGAGCTCGAAACGCGATCCGCTGTCGAAGTCACGACCGAGCTTGAACAGGACGTTGTCCTGCTGCCGATCGATCGGATTCGGCTCGGTGCGTGTGAAATCTTGGGACGCGAGATCGCCTTGATTATCCTGCTCTTCGCCGTCACGGTGGGTGTAGACGATCGAGCCCTGCCAGCGATCTCCACCGCGAGCGTATACCAGCGACTCAGAGAGCTCGCTGGATCGGTCGTCGTAGCCAACCCGTAGACCAAGATACTGCGGCTCGCCGGCGAGGTAGCTGCGGGGGCCCCGCGTCACGAGCGAAACGACGCCACCAAGGGCGTCGCTGCCGTAGAGTGCAGAGCCTGCGCTGCGTACTATCTCGACGCTTTCCATAGTGTCGAGGTCAATACTGTACTGGGTCACGCTGAACGGACCGAAGTCAAATTGCTCGGCGGTCGGGATGCCGTCAATCTGGGTCAGGACCCGGTTGCCGCCGACGCCACGGATGTTGAAGCCGCTGGT
>JBCCEE010000200.1:0-14037 GCA_039030415.1 Acidobacteriota bacterium | reverse complement strand
CGAATCCTCCCTTCGCATTCTAGATAATCTACACGCACGATGGGTCCAACTGCTAACAAGCTTACCTGAAGATAACTTTACACGCTTCGGCATCAACAGTCAGGGAGAAGAGCGTTCGATTGATGCGCCGTTTACCCCTTGGTTCATCCGCCGTAACGAGGTTCTGATTCGCGTCGCCGAGTGACGCAATATCTCCGCGCCACCTCCTACTCGGTGGTTTGACGCTTGAGACCCAGCAGGATCGCTGTACCCAGCAGGCACGCGCCGGACGCTCGGTCGATCCACGGCCGGGTACGCTGGCTCAGCTTGTCCGCGATCCAGCTAGCGCCCCTGCCGTAGGAGAGCAGGAACATGCCGTCGATGATGAGGTAGGTCATCCCCAGGATCAGCACCTGAGGCACCAGAGCCCGGCCCGGATCCAAGAACTGAGGAAAGAGCGCGGCGAAGAACACCACGGCTTTGGGGTTGGCGGCTGAGGTCACGAAGCCCCTCAGCCACAGGGTCCGCACGGCAGCGGGTGGCGTCGGCTCCGGATCGCTGGCCTGCTGGAAGGACTTGAGAATCAGACGCAGGCCGATCCAGGCCAGGTAGGTCACGCCCAGCCACTTGACGACGCCAAACCAGAGCTGCGAGGCGGTCAGCACCGCCGCCAGCCCCAGCCCGGCCAAGGTCATTTGAATGGCGTTGGCCGTCAGGTCGCCGATCGCCGTCGCCAGGGAGCGTCGGAAACCGTTCGACATGCTGACCGACAGCATCAGCAGATGACTCGGCCCCGGCGTCGACATCAAGACGAGCACGGTGGAGACGTAGAGAATCCAGGTATCGAGCGTCATCTCAGCAGCTTAGCAGCTTGCTGGCCGTGAAGTCGTCGCAAACCCAGGGCGGTCAGCGTCAGCACGAGCAGCGCCATGCCTGCCGCGCCGAGCGTCGGGATCTCGGTCACTGGCGGCTGGCCTTCGAACACCAGATCCGCCGAGCACAGGGCGCCGAGGTCGCCCCCCTGGCTGGAGGCGGCGCATACTCGCCAGGTTCCGGCCGCTTGCAGCCCGTCGAAGTCCGCCAGGCTGACGCCCGGGCCGGTGTCGGGGAAGGGCGCATACTCACAGACGGCGTCGTCGCGGCATACCAGCTCGGCCCCGCCGATCATCGACCCCATGGCTTCGGCGCTGACCGCCGCTTCATCCCGGAAGAGCAAGATATCCCCACGCCCCCAATCGGAGCTGTCACCGCAGCACGAGCTGCCGTCGTCCGCTGGCTCGTCGATACCCGGTCGGCTCATCAACGTGAGCACCTGCCCCTCGGGATGCACCAGCTTGAGAGTCAAGTCGCCGACCCAGGTGCTTTCAGCGCCGATCCAGACCTCGACATCGGTGATCTCGAGATCAGGCCCTGCCACCTCCAGGCAAGTCATCGACTCCAGGCTGCCGTCGTAGCCGTCATTGACGAGCGGCTCACACGCGTCACCTTTGGCCGGCGGCGAAGCTCGCACGGTACCAGCGAACAGCATGCACCCCAACAGCAGGACGGCGATCCGACCGATCGGGCACGTCGGATGGTAGATCATGGCTCATTGACTATACCAATAGACTGAGCCGAGGCTGGGCCGGCCTCGCCGGGTAACGTTCGAGGCTACACCCCTGGCGATGACCTCGAGCTCCGCTCGGAGCCCTCATGGTCGGCGTCGCTTCACCCGAAGCGCAAGCGTCTGCCCTGGCGCTGTCATTGGGCTATGAGAGCAATTTCAATCTGCTGCGTTCAGCTGAATCTGTCTTTCTAGCCTAACTCTAGAGCTTTCGAGCGAGCGGAGAAGCTTGCGAGCGGATTCCTGTTTCCAGACAAGATCATACGTTGTTGTATCAGTCTCTACCCTATACCGATCAATCGACCTCACCGAATCATTGAGAATGGCGCCCCTGCCTCCATTGCTTTCAATCGCCTGAATCGCATTTGACAACAGAGCAATCGCCTCAGTGTCCCACTTCAAAAGTGTTTCAGTGCTTTGGGGCATTGCGGCCGGCCGGACCATAGACTTTCGAAAGGCTTCCAGATATTGGTCATAGTAGGACGGCGCAAAAGCGCCTGAGATCTTTATCTTGAAAGCCCTCGCCACATCATCTTCAGTCCGAAGCGGCCCGAAATCCCTTCTAATCTTGTTGATGTAAGAGATGAGTGCCCGTTGACGATCGGCGTTCTCGGCAAACTCACTCAGCTTCTGTGACGATTCGACCGCCGTTCTCTCAATCTTCTCGAGACCCTCCTGTGTCGACTGAGAAAGCGCTCGAATGTTATCGCCAGTGACCTCAACCAGGCTCTCTGTAGTCTTCACCAGATTACCTGTCGTAGTTTTCAGATCATCAAAGGCTCCTTCTGTCGTGTCTTCAAGACTCTCGATTCTTTCGCTCGAAGCTCTCTCCAGCTCTTCGATTGTTTCCTTCGTAGCAACTTTCAGCTCCTCAATACCACCCTTGGTTTCACGCCCAAGCTCCTTTACATATTTCTCAGTCGAAGCCTCGAGCGTCTTGAAAGACCCCTTCGTTCTTATCTCAAAATCTCCCACAAGATCACTGACTTGGACGCCCAATGACTCCACGGTCTGCTTGTTGGCTTCGTTCGCACTTCTTACTAGCTCTTCAGTCTTGGCTTCGAGGTCACTCAAGGCCTTCTGATTGGATGTTGTCAAATGGGTTATGGATGCAGCGATAGAGCCCGTTATCTCTTGCGTCGACCCTGCCGAAACAACCTGAGACGCCACAACGCTCAGAGCACTCACAAGAATCGAAAGAACGGCGAACCAAGCCGTCTTGGAAATAGAGCGTTTCGACTCTTCGCGAATACTCTGCTTCAACTCATCCGATGGTTCACTAAATAACGTCTGGATTAGCTCTTCGTAGTGACCATCTCTCAGAGTCAAGGCCTTGGCAACTTCTGCTTCAGTCCGTTCGACCTCTTTTCGAGCTGAGGTCGCGCGAGTCTCGGCATCGGCAATTCGCTCCTCTGCCTCTTGATACTTACCCTGTAGTGCCTTGAGCTCATCTTCCAGCCTCTCAGTCTCGGTGTTAGCTCTCTGAGCCGCTTTGGTGGCTTCTTCCACCTTCTCTCTCAGGTCCCTAATCACATCTTGAAATCGATCTTTCTCAGGCACTTTTCACCTCCGGCGTCACCCAGACCCCTCATCGTTCGACGCTCTGTAGCCCGAAGCACTGAGCACCACAGCTTTGGATTTGCGCCCTTTACAGCGCAAATCTGAAGCGGAACCCACCAGTCAGTCTCCTCGAGCTACTCCAGTCAAGGGCAATGCACCTTCTGAAAGCGACCTATCGAAGCGAACGATGAAATCTATCGACGCAGCTGATAGAATCTATCGACGCGGCCGATAGAATCCATCCCTGTGCGCGCGATCGTCAACCTCACCCTGACCTAGCCCACTCGAGAAATGCCCACGAGCTACCTACCTCGGCACCTCGAACGAGTCCTCTCGAGAGCGCTGGCCACGTTTCCAGTCGTCGTCCTGACCGGCGCCCGCCAGACGGGCAAGAGCACGCTCGCTCGACGGCTTGGACAGCTCGATCAGCGCAAGTATTTCTCGCTCGACGATCTCGAAATGCTGGAGCGGGCACGCACCGAGCCCGACACTCTGGTGCGCAGCGCT
Organism: Acidobacteriota bacterium; assembly: GCA_039030415.1. Lineage (GTDB taxonomy): Bacteria > Acidobacteriota > Thermoanaerobaculia > Multivoradales > J023 > JAAELT01. The sequence continues at coordinate 10,388 of JBCCEE010000200.1, read as the reverse complement.
GAGAAAATGACACTGGACGAAGTCCAACGAGCACCGGATCTGTTGCTGGCGGTCAAACGGGCGGTGGACGAAGATCGACGCCCAGGTCGCTTTCTGCTGACGGGCTCGGCCAACTTCTTGCTGCTCGAGCAAATCTCAGAAAGCCTGGCCGGTCGCGCCGTCTATCTGACGCTGTGGCCGATGACGCGACGCGAACAACTTGGCTTGGGGCGTGTAGGAGTTTGGGACGCTCTGTTCGACGCCGAACCCAAGACCTGGCCGGAGCTGTTGCGCGACAGCTCGGCCGATGCTGCACGCGAAGCCTGGCGAGATCTCGCCAGGCGTGGGGGCTATCCGCTACCCGCGACCCTGCTGGCAGACTCGGAGGCTCGTGACCTTTGGCTCGATGGCTACATCCAAACCTATCTCGAGCGCGACCTGCGTCAACTCTCGAACGTCGCGTCGCTGATCGACTTTCGCCGCCTCATGCGCGCCGCTTGCCTACGCTTGGGAAACCTGTTGAACCAGAGCGAGCTCGGGCGCGATGTCGGCATGGCGCAGTCCTCGGTCCATGGCTATCTGTCGCTACTCGAGGCTTCTTACCAACTGCTGCGGCTGGCACCTTATTCGGTCAACCGCACCAAGCGGCTCATCAAGACGCCCAAGATCTTCTGGGCCGATTCCGCCCTGGCCATGCGCTTGGCCGGTGAAGCCGAGCCCCGCGGCGCACACCTCGAGAACCTTGTGCTGGCCGACCTGCTGGCTTGGAAGGGAGGTCACGTCGATGGTCCGGAGGTGCTCTTCTGGCGTACAACCACCGGGGACGAAGTCGATTTACTCATCGAGTGGCAGGGGCGCCTACTTCCGCTCGAGATAAAGTCCACTCGTCGACCCCGAGTGAGGGATATCGATGGCCTGCGCAAGTTTCGTGCGGAGTACCCGGACGCCACACTTGCCGGCCTACTGTTGCACGACGGAGACGAGGTGCGCTGGCTCGGCGAGGGCATTCTCGGGGTCCCCTGGTGGCAAGTGATTTAGGAATGGAAGCCGGTGCTGATAGTGTGGGACACTGTCGGTTGAGCCGCCGACAAGGTGCCATGTGAGGTATCCAACGAGGTACTGCATAGCCCCGAAGGGGCCGATCCCGATGCGGCGATGCAGCGCCGAGCTCGGATGCCAGAATCGTCGAAACACCTGATGCAGCGCTCAGTTTGGACGCCAAAGTCGCCGCAACACCTGATGCAGCGCTCATTTCGGACGCCAAAATCGTCGAAACATCTGATGCAGAGCTCATTTCGGACGCCAAAATCGTCGAAACATCGGATGCAGCGATGAGCTCGGACGCAAGAATCGCCGCGGCATCACAAAGAGACGAGCCCCGAGCGGTCGACTAGGCTCGATCCACCGCCAAAGACGCCTCGTCACCCCGGATTCGAGAGCGATCCTGGCTTATTGACGAGCTCCTCGACGTCCCAGTGACGCGATCGAGGCTCGATGATGCGCTCCGCGTCCCGAGCTGCGCTCATCCTCGGCTGGGTGACGTGATCCCCGGCGGCCTTGCCGCCGCTTCGAGGCTCGATCGCGGTCCTGAGCCGGGGATGTTCCGCATTCCTTTGGGATGCTCCGGGCTGACGGCGACGTGATGAGTCCAATGCTTGACGGAGGAGTGTGCCCTCGTTAGAATTGTCATATCAATAATACATTAGTTCATTCCACCTGCTTTCGTGATCCGGTGGAGCGCTACGGTACCTGACAAGGCACATCCGAGTGAGCAAAGAACCGTCTTCTGACGCGACCGAACCTACCGCAGCCAAGCCCGAGGGCCCGCTTTCCGGCCTGCGGGTGCTCGACGCGGCGACGCTGTTCGCCGGGCCGCTGGCGGCGACGCAGCTGGCTGACTTTGGGGCCGAGGTGATCAAGATCGAGCATCCCAAGGGGGATCCGGTGCGCACTCATGGTCACCAGAAAGAGGGCGTGCCGCTGTGGTGGAAGATGGTCGGCCGCAACAAGCAGGCGGTGACCCTGAATCTCAGCCACCCCAAGGGACAGGAGATGATGCGGCGGCTGGCGGCGGACGCCGATGTGCTGATCGAAGGCTTCCGCCCGGGCACTCTGGAGCGCTGGAATCTGGCGCCGGAAAGCCTGCTGGAGCTCAATCCGCGGCTGGTGATCGCGCGGGTGACGGGCTTCGGGCAGTTTGGGCCCTACAGCAAACGCCCCGGCTTCGGCACCCTGGCCGAGGCGATGAGCGGCTTCGCGGCGATCACCGGCGAGCCCGACGGACCGCCGACCCTGCCGCCCTTTGGCCTGGCCGACGGTATCGCTGCCCTGGCCACCGCCAACGCTATTTTGTGCGCGCTACGAGCACGCGACCAGACGGGCCGCGGTCAAGTGATCGACCTGGCGATCATCGAGCCGATCCTGACGATCCTGGGCGCGCAGCCCATCTGGTACGACCAGCTGGGGGTCAAGCAGCAGCGCCGCGGCAACCGCTCGGTGAACAACGCCCCGCGCAACACCTACCGCACCCGCGACGGACGCTGGGTGGCGATCTCGACTTCGTCGCAGAACATCGCCGAACGGGTGATGCGGCTGGTCGGCCACCCCGAGGTGGTGGACGAGCCGTGGTTCGCCTCCGGCGCCGAGCGCGCCAAGCACGGCGACGAGCTCGACGCGATGGTCGGCGGTTGGATCGCCGAGCGCGATTTCGACGCCGTGGTCGCGGCCTTCGAGGAGGCCCAGGCGGCGGTAGCGCCAATCTACGACATCGAGAACATCTTCCAAGATCCGCAGTTCGCGGCGCTCGGCAGTCTGGCGACGGTGGAAGACGACGAGCTCGGACCGGTGCGCATGCAGAACGTGATGTATCGCTTGTCCGAGACCCCAGGCAAAATCCAATGGGCTGGGCGCCGGCTGGGTGAAGACAATGCAGCGGTTTTTGGACGGCTACTGGACGTCACGCCACAAGAGCTCGAGGCGCTACGCGACGAGGGTGTTCTGTAATGCACGAGAATGATCTGCTGATACCGGAGGGTAGTCTGTGATGCAGACCGACAGTGGTCGACTAGCGCGCTCTTATCTCTTCGTTCCGGGCGACAACGAACGCCTGCTGGGTAAAGTCTTCGACGCTGGCGCCGACGCGGTGGTCATCGACCTCGAAGATGCGGTGAGCGCTGAGCGCAAAGACGCGGCGCGCGAGCTCGTTCAACGTACCCTAGTTCAGCGCGCTGCCGATGACGCTTCCCGACAACCGATCTGGGTACGCATCAACGATCCGCGCATCGGCGATTGGCGGGCCGATCTCGAGGCGGTCTGCGGTGACCCCAGGGCGACCCGCCTCATCACCGGCCTGCGTCTGCCCAAGGCCGAATCGCTCCGGCAGCTGCAGCTGCTCGACGAGGCGCTGCGACGGGTCGAGCAGCAGGCTAGCCTGCCGCCGGAATCCCTGCGCATCACCTGCACGATCGAGAGCGCTACCGGGGTGGCCAACGCGGCGCGACTCGCCGCGCTGCCCCGGGTGAGCTTCCTGGCCTTCGGCGAGGCCGACTTCGCCGCCGATATCGGCGCCGAGCTCGACGCCGACTCGACCGCCACCCTTTGGGCCCGCTCGTCGCTGGTGGTGGCGGCGCGCAGCGCCGGCATCGCGCCGCCGATCGCGCCGGTCTACACCCTGCTCGACGATCCCGAAGGCCTGACTCGAACGACCGTCGCCGCCCGCCGGCTCGGTTTCTTTGGCCGATCGTGCATCCATCCACGCCAGCTGGAGCCGATCCACGACGCCTTTACCCCGACCGCCGAGCGCGTCGCGATGGCGCGGCGGATCCTCGCAGCGTTCGACCGCAATGGCGGAACCGTGGCGGTGACCGAGGACGGCCAATTCGTAGATGAAGCGGTGGTGCGGCGCGCCCGTGCGGTGCTCGAGCTCGCTGCGATGTCGGCACCGAGCTCCGCGACGCTGCCGCCGGAGGAGCTGCCATGAAGCTGTGGGATTTGCTAGCCGACTGCCGCGTCTACGATCTGGCCCAGCCGCTCGAGCACGGCATGCCGGTGTCACCCAATCACCCCGGGTTCAAGCTCGCCCTGATGCGCCGGCACGGCGACATGGAGCGTGCCGACGGCAGCTCGGCGGCCAACGAGATGATGCTGTTCGGCGGCCACACCGGCACCCACATCGACGCGCTGTGCCACGTCTCTCTGAAGGGTCAGCTGCACGGCGGAGCCGACGCCTTCGCCGCTCAAGTCGGCGGCCGCTTTCGCAGCCACGGCGTCGAAGAGATCCCGCTGACCTTCTCCCGCGGCGTCATGCTGGACATTCCGGCGCTGCGGGGCGTCGAGGTGCTGGAGCCGGGCGAGGCGATTACGGTTGCCGACCTGGAGGCGGCCGAGCGGCGTCAAGGGGTCGAAGTTCACGCCGGCGACGCGGTGCTGATCCGCTCGGGCTGGCCACGGCACTGGCAGGACGTCGACCTGTTTCGCGGAGCCCAGGGCGGTGCGCCGGGGCCAGATGAAGCCGCGGCGCGCTGGCTGGTCGAGCGCCAAGTCCGCATGACCGGCGCCGAGACCATCGCTTACGAGCAGATCCCCAAGGGGCGCGGCCATGCGCTCCTGCCGGTACACGTCGTCCTGCTGGTAGAGGCCGGCATCCACATCGTCGAGGTGTTGAACCTCACCGAGCTGGCCAACGACGGCGTCTCCGAATTCCTGTTCGTGCTGACGCCGCTCAAGGTGGTGGGCGCGACGGGCGTGCCGGTGCGGCCGGTGGCGCTGGTGCCCAAAACGGAGACGGCATGACTGAGAAGACGGCATGAGCGATAAGACCCTACTCCAGCATCTGGCTGAGTTTGCCGCCGACGTCGAGTATGGTGCCCTGCCGGCCGAGGTCACCACCAGCATGCGCCAGCGCGTGCTGGACATCGCCGGCCTCAATCTGGCCGCCCGGCCGCTGGCCACCAGCGACATGGCGCTGGCGGTCGCCCGTCAGTGGGGTGGCCCCGAGGAAGCCCAGATGATCGCCTACGAAGGTCGGCTGCCGGCGGCGGCGGCGGGCTTCGTCAACGGCACGCTAGCGCACTCGCTCGATTACGACGACACCCACCTACCTTCGGTGCTGCACCCCAGCGCTTCGGTGGTGCCCGCCGCGCTGGCGGCGGGCGAGGCGGTCGGCGCGTCGCTGCACGAGGTGCTGGCGGCGGCGGCGGCGGGCTACGAGATCATCATTCGCACCGGCATGGCGGCCTACGACCGGGAGCTCGGCAATTCGGTGTTCTTCGAGCGTGGCTGGCACGCGACGTCGATCTGCGGCACCTTGGCCGCCGCCGCCGTCGGCGCGCGGCTCTACGGCCTGGGGGCCGATGGCATCGGCCACGCCATGGGCATTGCGGCGTCGATGGGCTCGGGCATCATCGAGGGCAATCGCTCGGGAGGCTCGGTCAAGCGGCTGCACTGCGGCTGGGCGGTGCACGCCGGGCTGGTGGCGGCACAGTGCGCCCGCGAAGGCTTCACCGGCCCGCCGACCGCCTTCGAAGGCCGCTTCGGCTTCTACCAGGCATATTGCGGCGACGCCCTGTTTCCCCACGAGATCACCGACGGCCTCGGCTCCGAATGGTGCATTCCCGGGGTGTTCTACAAGCCCTATCCGGCCAACCACTTCACCCATGCCGGCATCGACGCCGCGCGCGCCTTACGCCAGCGGGTGGCGGTAGAGGACATCGCGGCCCTCGAGCTGCGGGTGTCGTCGCCGACCCTGCGCACCATCGCCCAGCCGCGGGAGCAGAAGATCCGGCCGCAGTCCGGCTACCACGGCCAGTTCAGCGGCCCGTTCACGGTGGCGGTGGGCTTCCTCGGTGGCGGCAGCGGCCTCGGCGTTTGGCTCGACGATTTCACCGACGAGAACGCCAGCGACCCGCGTTATCTGGAGCTGGCTGCGAAGGTGGAGGTGACGTCGGACCCGGCGTGCGACGCCATCTTTCCGCACCAGTTCCCGGCCATCCTGGCCCTGCGCACCCACGGTGGCGAAACGCTCGAGGAGCGGGTGATGGCCAATCGCGGCGGCGCAGAGAACCCGCTGAGCGAAGCAGAGATCAAGATCAAGTTCCGCGCCAATGCCGGGCGCGTGCTAGAGCCGGAGGATGCCGAGCGCCTGGCGCTGGCGATCCTCGACGCCGAAGACAAGCCGGTCACAGAGCTCTTGCGGCCGGCGCAGGAGGCGTTGACCCGTAGCGTTTTGGTTTGAGTGGATCGCCGGGGACACCGAGCGATCCCAGGTGCTGACCCGAACGAATCGGAGCCGACTCCCAAGAGTCGATCATCGATTCATCCCCAACAGGCTGGAGGTAACAGCATGTCGAAACGACCGAATATCGTGAGCGACCACGAGAAGGCGGTGGAAGAGGAGATTCAGGCGGCTCGCCAGGAGCGAGACCGCCAGATGCGCGCTGCGATGCCCACGATCGATATCGACGACGAAGAGGCGGTGCCCTACATCCGCAGCTTCAGTCGCGGTCCGGTAGCGCACGAGGTGCCGAAAGAGGTTCAGGCCTGGATCGACGCCGAGGACGCCGAGCAGATGAAGCACTACCGCCGCATCTACAAGGAGATCGCCGAGCTCGCGCCGCACCGTGACGTGTGGATCGAGGAGTTCTTCGAGCGCATCTCCGGCCCGCGGGGTTTTTCCGTCCACGCCGGTACCCGTCGCACGATTCCCAAAGACGAGATTCCCGCCCGCCCGGACCGCCCCTGGCGTCTGGTGTGGTGAGCGGTCAAAGCAAGGAGCGCACTATGGGCCGTCCCCACATGGAGCCTCATGTCGATCGCGATATCGAGGCCAAATCGCTGAACCTGCCGGGCTGGAGCTCGGGTATCACCTACCGCACCATGAGCCTGGATCCGGTCAACGGATCCTGCACCCAGGTGGTCGAATTTGGCGGCGGTTTCCGCCAGGAAGCCGGCTTCTCGAACAGTGAATGGGAGCTGTTCATCTTGGATGGCAGCCTCGAGATCGACGGTGAGACCTACACCAAAGATCACTACTTCTTCTTCCCCGCCGGCCATCGCGTGGGCAACATTTCCACCCAGGGTGGCTGCAAGGCGATCTGGTTTTTCAACGACCACTACCCGGATTGGGTCGCGGCCACCGACCATCGCTCAGACGACGTGAAGGTCGCCGACTACATCTCGGTGAATTCGAGCGACGAGGTGCGCTGGGTGGTGCCGAGCTTCTTCCCCCAGACCGAGCCCGGGGTGTTCCTCAAGATCCTCCGCATGGAAGAGCTCACCGGCGCCTTCACCGGCCTCTACATCATGGTGCCGGGTTTCTGGCAGGACAACGTCTCCTACCATGACTGCATGGAGGAGTCGTACCATATCTGGGGCGAGTCCTGGATGATGCAGTTCGGCTACCTGCCCACCGGCGGCTACTTCTACCGCCCGCCCTACATCGGCCACGGCCCGTTCCAATGCGAGTACGGCACCTACGCCATCTTCCGCACCGACAGCTGGCTGGTGAACCACTTCAACTGGAATCCATACATGAACCCGGAAGAAAACCGGATCCGAGTGATCGACAAGGTCAAGAAGCGCCAGCCCCTGCTCACCGACTGGACCTTCCTTTCAAAGGACGAATTCGTCCCTTGAGCCCCTTACCCCGCCCCCTCCTCCCGCCCCGATCTGCTGACGAAGGTCGAGCGGGGGGAGCGAGCAACGGGAGCGAATGTCTGAGCGTGTACAACCCAAGCATTCGAAAACCCGGCGAGTCACCGAGCCATGAGCATCTCGTAAACGATCCCGCGAGTTATCGCGACCGGGCGCAGCCCACCCGCTCGACCGGAGGCTACTGATGCTGAAACCGCTAGCAGAGCGTGACGTCCCCGCCTTTTCAAAGGCCTGCCACTTCATCGACGGCCAGGCGGTGGAGGGCGAAGGCGCGCCGTTCGAGGTTGGCTTCCCGGTCACTGGGGAGCGTTTGATCGAGCTGCGAGCGGCGAGCGAAGCGCAGTCGCGGGCGGCGCTGGCGGCAGCGCGACGGACGTTCGATGACGGCGTGTGGCGCAGCAAATCGGCCGCCGAGCGCGGCGAAATCCTGCGCCGCACCGCCGACCTGCTGGCGGCACGCACCGACGAGCTGATCGAAAAGATCCTGTTCGACAACTCCAAGACGCGACCGGAAGCCCACATCGACGTGCTGGCCGCCGTCGCCGCCTGCCAGCGCGAGGCCGAGCATGCAGAGCTCGATCAGGAAGTCGTGCTTGCCGATCAGCGCGGCGTGGAGCGACGCGTCGTGCGCGAGCCGGTAGGCGTGGTGCTCGGGCTCACGCCCTACAACGCCCCGCTGATGTTCGCCGGCGTAAAGGCCGCGCCGGCGCTGGCGGCCGGGAATTCGGTCGTGCTCAAACCCTCCGAGCGCGCTCCCCTGCTGGCGATCGAGCTGTGCCGCGCGGCGCGCGAGGCGGGCATGCCCGACGGCGTGCTCAACCTGATCCACGGCCCGGTCGACGTCGCCGCCTTCGTCACGGGACGGCCGGAAGTCGACATGATCACCCTCACCGGCGGCACCGCCGCCGGCACCGCGGTAATGCGCACCGCCGCGCCGACGATCAAGAACCTGCTGCTCGAGCTCGGCGGCAAATCGGCTCACATCGTGCTCGCCGACGCCGACCTCGACCGCGCCATCCCGGCGGTGGCCGCCGGTATCTTCCGCAACTCCGGCCAGCGCTGCTTCTCCGGCTCGCGGCTGGTGGTCGAGGAGTCCGTAGCCGATCGGGTCGAAGCCGGCGTAGCCGAGATCGCCGACCGTCTGATCCTCGGCGACCCCTTCGACGAGGCGACCCAGATCGGGCCGTTGATCGATGGTCAGGCGGCCCAGGCGGTCGAAGACTTCGTGGGTCGAGCGGTCGAAGACGGGCTCCGCGTCGGCGCCGGCGGAGGCCGGGTCGACGAGCTGCTGCCCGGCGCCTTCTACCGTCCGACCCTACTCGTCGGCGCCCAGCGAAAGTCCTGGGCGGCCCAGGAAGAGCTCTTCGGCCCGGTGCTGACCTCGATCCGGGTAGCCGACGTCGACGAAGCCGTCGCCGTCGCCAACGACAGCCGCTACGGGCTGGCCGGGGGCGTCTGGAGCCAGGACTCGGAGAAGGCCGAGCGCGTAGCGCGCGCCGTGCGCACCGGCTACCTGTGGATCAACACCTACGGCCCCGTCTTCGGCGACCTTCCCTTCGGCGGCTACGGCCAGTCGGGCATCGGCCGTGAGGCCGGACGCTGGGGCTACGAGGCCTACACCGAGCTCAAAACCCTGATGCGCGACACCACCGGCGGCACCACCGCGCCGCTGTTCACCTAGAGACCGAGAACACCGCTAGCAACCCTGCCCGTACCCGAGGAGATCGTCACCATGCGGCACACACCCAACCCAAGCTCCTCGAGCCACTGGCTGCTGGCAATCAGCCTCCTCTGCTTGACCGTCAACGCCTGTGCCGGTCCTGAGGAGGCGATCCCTGAGGATGCGACGTCTGATAGCGCAACCCCGCAGGGCGCTGCGGCTTCGGACTCCGAAGAGCTCGTCGACCCGCTGGCGCCCAAGACCAGCGCCGAGGACGCCCTCACCCACCAGCTCCACACCGCCACCCTCGTCGTCCACCAGCTCGACGCAACCCGCAGGTTCTACGCCGAAGGCCTCGGCCTCGAGCTCACCGGACCGATCGCTCTCGACGACGCGACCCGCGAGATCCAGCGCCAGCTGTGGGGCATTCCGCAAGATCTGGGCTGGCAGCTCCACATGCTGCGTCGCCCGGGCGTCGAGCAGACCATTCAGGTGCGAGTGCTCGCGCTCGATCGCGAAACGCCCCTCATCCACACCACCTGGGACGCGCGTGAGCCCGGCCCGTTCTCACTCGGCTTCCCGGCCGACGAGCTCGAGCCCTGGGATACCGCGCTGCGCGAGATGGGCTTCGAGTCGATGAATCCGATGTCGCGCTACCAGGTCCCGAGACCCGACGGCAGCGAGTACGGCATGCACGAGACCATCTGGAAGGCCCCCGACTACATGCACGCGGTGACCCTTTCGCGCCGCGACGGCATGCCGCAGCTGGGCCCGGTCGACGCCCAAACCGGCCGCGGCGGCCCGGTGTACTCGGCGCAGAGCATCCAGGACTCCGACCGCGTCCTGGCGTTCTACACCGACGTGCTGGGCTTCGAGCTGCGCAGCGACCGCGAGTGGAAGAGCCATGGTTCCAAAGGTGCCCTGGCCGTCCCCGACGGCACCGTCTTCCGCTTCTCGATCCTCTACGCCCCGGGCGCCAGCCACGGCCACCTGCTGTTCATCGATTTTCGCGACGGCGCCCTGCCGGATTCCGGCGTTGCGCCACGACCGCCGCATCGCGGCCTGGCGGCATGGACGTTTCCGGTTCGCGATCTGGCTG
>JBCCEE010000199.1:0-14098 GCA_039030415.1 Acidobacteriota bacterium | reverse complement strand
CTGGGCACTAACGGTCGGCTGGCCGAGAGCATGGATCAGGGGCAGATTTGGCGCCTCCTCTACAACTTTGCTCAGCCCGCGCCGGCTGAAATTGAGCCCCTGAGCCGTCGCCGACGACAGGAACCGACCCGGCGTCACCGACCTTTGCAGCTCGCCTGCGGAGCCGACCGCGAGCACGTCGCCTCGATCCAAGTGGATCCCGTGCAGCCCAACCGGGTGTATGCCGCAGGCTGGCACGGCATCTTTCGAAGCGACGACTTTGGCCACACCTGGGAACCTGCCAGCGCGGGCCTAGAGATTGCCGACGTCCATGCCCTGGCTATCGACCCGGTCCATCGCGAAACTCTCTATGCCGGCACCCACGGCGCCGGGATCTTCAAATCAACCGACGGTGGAAACTCGTGGCAGCCCGCACGCACAGGACTGCAGGCGTCGAGAATTCATAGCCTGCTGGTCGACCCGACGCTGCCGTCGACCGTCTACGCTGGAACCGCTTCCGGCCTCTACGTGAGTTTAGACGCGGGCGAGACCTGGCGACGTCATCCTGGCGGCGTGTGGCAGCAGGCGTCTTCGACTGGGGTACCGCCGCACCCCAACGCGACGGCAGCGATCTCAGACCTGCGGATCGATCCCAGCGACAAACTGCGCTGGGTCGGCGTGTCGTCCCGTGGAGAGCTGTGGCGTGGAGATGCCGCGAGCCTGGACTGGACGCCCATCGGACTCGCCAAGGACCAAAACTTCGACGTCGTCGTGGCTCCGGAGGCTCCTTGCGGATGGCGCGGTCGATCGACCGGTCGCTGTAGGGCCTGTCGCGCTATCGATGAGGCCGCGGCATTGGCCCCGACGCGTCTGCGGGCGTTACTGCCATCCCCCGGAAACTCAGAGGTCGCGTACGCGGCCTCGGCGGCCGGCCTGTGGCGGACCATGGATGCGGGGGCGACTTGGATCCAGCAGAGTCTGGATGCCAACGTTGCGGCCCTCGCCTACTCGGCCGCTCCGACCGGAAGCCGCCCGGCCGGCAGCCTCCTGGCCGGCACAGCGAACGGACTCTGGAGAACCACCTCTCGCGGCGCCTGGCGTCGTGACTCCCTCGAACGTCCCGTCTATGCCTTGGCCTTGGACAGCGTCCTGCCCGAGACCCTCTACGCAGGCATGGACGGTGGGCGTATCGCTCGATCGCGCGACGGTGGATCGACCTGGCAAATCCAAACACCGGACCAGGGCGTCCAACTTCCCGCCGAAGCTCCGCTCCGAGCTCGACCCGCCGCTACGGCTGCTGAAGTGACACCGGCCGCGCTCGCCCTATGGCGGGATCTTATGGCCACCTCGAAGCGCGACCTTCATCAGCAAGCGCTGATCGCGACCGAGCTCTTGGCGCAGGCTCCGACCGCCTATCAAGATCTAGTGCAAGGTAAGGTGCGGTCTGCCTTGAAGGGAATCCTCGATGCTGAGGCGGCCATGCGACGCGGCGACCCACGTGAGCTGCGCTTCAGTCCCGATCAGCAGTGGCTGCTGGCTCGCTATGGCGACGAAGGCTGCTGGAGATGCGAGCATGAGATTCGCCTCTACGATCTCGAAGCGCCGAGGCTCGGTACCCTGGGCGCCCTGCCTGGCACCCTTTCTGCCGCCATGGCTTGGCGGGAGCTGCACGACCTGGATCTCGAACCCGCCCACGTGCCGCCGCGCTGGATTTTGCCAGACGCCGCTGAGATTCTGGCCTGGAGTCGCAACGATCGCTTCCTAGCGACGTGGGATCCCTCGCCCCGGCGACCCACCGAAACGCCTGGCGGTCTCGCGTGGGTGTGGTCGCTCCCCGACCCCGAAGGTAGAGAGATGGCCGAGGACGAATGGATCGCTCCCGCCCGCCTGGTCCATCGCCAGCCATGGCGGCTCGGCGCGGCCTGGGAGCGCTGCCAAGCTCCGCGAGAGGACTTGGATCCTGAAATCGTCGCCGAACGGCCCGCCCCGAGTTGCCAGATATCGTTGAGCGGTGACGGTGCCTGGATCGCCTTCAGCTCGGTCGAACCGGAACCGACGGAGCGCGGCAGTGCAGACGCGGCGACCCAGGATCCGAACTATGTCGGGGTCATTCGTCTGGCCCGCCAACGCGGCGGCCAGGCCGAGATTCTGCCTCTTTGGAGCCTCCCACTCGACGAGGGCGCGTCACCTTGGCAGGCGCTCCACTTCACGCAAGACCATCGACACCTGCTGGCATTCGCATCTGACGGATCGCTACGGATGGTGCGCCTGGGATCCAAGCCAGTTGTCGACGACGAGGCGGTGGTCGAGCTTGGAGAGTTCTGGACCTCGATCGCCGAAGACTCCACGGGACGTTGGCTGGCGGCCGCGACGGCCAATCGGTTGCTCCTTTGGTCGCTCTCGACCCATGATTGGCAACCCATCGATCTGGCGGTTTCGGGTATCTCGACGCCGCTGGTGTTCAGCGACGACGGTCGCTGGCTAGCGGCCCATTCGAAGAGCGGCCTCACGACGCTGATCGATCTCGAGCAGGCCCCACCAGGCGTCGTGCGTCAGACGGTACCGTCGTCGCAGCGCCAGCTCGGCGTGTTCAGCCGCGACAGTCGGCGCTGGTTGGTCCACGGCGCCTCAGTCTCCCAGATCCTCGACCTGGCTCGTGCGCGACAGCGCGTCCAGGGAGCCGGCTCGGAAGGGGCGGATCGTCGCTGGTCTTCGGCCTGGCCCACCCTGCCATCCGGCAGATCCAACCTGAATGGCCCGAACAGTCGCTTCCTGAGCGCTGGACGAAGGTGGCTGGCTGAACCCCAGCGCGGTTGGGTGCGCCTCTGGGACCTCTCAAAGGAACAGCCCAACGCTCTGGCCATCCAGGTCCCCCGTCGTGGCCCGATCGGCCCACGGGGTAGCCCCCTGGCCAGACGCTACGGCGTCGATGGGGACACCTTGGCCCTCGGCGAGCTCAGCCAGCAAGCCTTGAGGGATCTGGCCTGTCGGGTCGTCGCGCGCGACATGCCGGCTGATACTTGGCAGGCTGCTTGCGCTCTCGAAGACTAGAACGCGAAGGGACCGCCGAAGCCATGGGCTCCTCCCCCGCCACCGTCAAGCGCGACTGGGTCTACGCCCGCCCCTGGCTGTATGAGCGGATGATGGACTGAGTCGTTCCGCCCTCTGAGAATCAAACGCAAAATGGCGGAAGACGCACCCGCTGTAGCTCGCTACGCTACGTAGACTTGCAGTCAACCCCGGGGAAGCAACCACGCGGAAGCAACCACGGGGAAGTCACCACAGGGAACAAAACAGGGAACCTGACATGAGCCAGCAAAAACGTGCAGCCGCCTTGCGTCGACTCCACCAACCCGGTCCGCTCGTCTTACCCAATGCCTGGGACGCCACCAGCGCCCGCTTGATCGAGCGCGCTGGAGCGCAGGCCATTGCGACGACCAGCGCAGGTGTCTCCTGGGCTCTGGGCCACTCCGACGGCGAAGGACTGGAGCGCGAGCCCATGGTGGCAGCGATCCAGGCCATCGCTGAAGCCGTCGAGATCCCGGTGACCGCCGACATCGAAAGCGGCTACGGTACCGGCACGCCGCGTGACGTCTATGAGACGGTTTCCGCCGTCCTCGAGGCCGGGGCCGTCGGCATCAACCTGGAAGATGCACCGGGCGCAGGCGACAGCCCATTGCTCGAACCCGAGGCGCAAGCCGAACGCCTGCGCGCCGCTCGCTCGGCAGCCCAGGAGCGCAACGTCGACCTGTTCATCAACGCTCGCACCGACGTCTACCTGCGCGCGGTCGGCGATCCGGAAGGCCGTGCCGACGAGGTGATGCAGCGTGCCGCCTCGTATCTCCAGGCCGGCGCCGACAGTGTCTTCGTTCCGGGCGTCGCCGATGCCGCGACGATCGCCTCGCTGGTCGCGGGAATCGACGCGCCGCTCAATGTGATGGCCGGCCCTGGCTCCCCTACCGTCCAGGAATTGGCGGAGCTCAGCGTCGCGCGGGTCAGTCTGGGACCCGGGCTCACTCTGGGAGCGTTCGGATGGATCGAGCGAGTAGCCCGCGAGGTTCTAGCCAACGGCACCTATGATCACCTGGGTCAGGGCCTCACCTACCCTGAAGCCAATGAGATATTCCGCAGTGTCTGAGGGAGCTCAGGCAGCGGTGTGGGCGGATCTGTCGTTCGCCGACAAGCTGGAACGGATGAACGCCCGCGACCGAGCGTACGATGGGCGCTTCATCACCGGCGTCCTGACCACCGGCATCTATTGCCTGCCATCTTGCCCGGCGCGTAAGCCCAAGCCTCAGAACGTCGTCTTCTTCGCAACCGAGGCGGCAGCACTGGCTGCCGGGCTACGCGCCTGCAAACGCTGCCGGCCCGACGATTTCTATGCCGGCCGCGATCGTGATTTCCAAAGGCTCGCGAGCGCGCTGGCAGAGCTGGAGCAAGATCCCGAGTCCTTCCCGGACGTCAACGCTCTGGCGCGTCATGCGGGGCTCAAGCTCTCCAAGCTCTACAGCGTCGCTCGCCGTTCCACCGGCTCGACCCCGTCGGAGCTCATCCACGCCCGCCGTATCGAAGTCGCCAAGCGGTTGCTGTCAGAAGGTCGAGTCGGCGCCACCGAAGCGGCCTATGCCGTCGGCTATGGATCCGTCTCGGCGTTCTACGCACGTTTTCGGGCCGCCACCGGCTCGACGCCAAGTGCGTTCGCACGCCGCTGAAGCGGCCGCTCCTAGGGCTATACTCGGGCGCCCACTACCCAGGAGCACCCCATGAGTCTCGACGCTTTCCGCCGTGAACCGCTGCTGTTCGGTCCTTCGCCGATCCACCCCCTCAAGCGCCTGAGCCAGGCCCTCGGTGGCGAGGTCGAGATCTGGGCCAAGCGTGAGGACTGCAACTCCGGCATCGCGTTCGGTGGCAACAAGGTGCGCAAGCTCGAGTACCTGGCGGCGGAAGCGCTCGACACCGGCTGCGACACGCTGGTGTCGATCGGCGGCATTCAGTCGAATCACACCCGGCAGGTGACGGGCGTCGCCCGCTACCTCGGTCTCGACGTCGTGACCGTGCAGGAAGGCTGGGTCGACTGGCCGGACATGTGCTACGACAAAGTCGGCAACATCCAGCTCACCCGCATCCTGGGCGGCGACATCCGCATCGACCCGGCCGGTTTCGATATCGGCATCCGTGACTCCTGGAAGCAGGCGCTGGAATCCGTCGAGGCAGCGGGCGGCAAGCCCTACCCGATCCCCGCTGGCGCCTCGGACCATCCGCTCGGCGGTCTCGGCTTCGCCAACTGGGCGGTGGAAGTGGCGGCCCAGGAGGCCGAGCTCGGGATTTTCTTCGACACCATCATCGTCTGCACCGTCACCGGCTCGAGCCACGCCGGCATGATCGCCGGCTTCGCGCTCGAAAATCGTTCGGATCGGCGGGTGCTCGGCATCGACGCCTCGGCCACCCTGAGCAAGACCGTCGATCAGGTGACGCGCATCGCCACCCAGACCGCGGAGAAGATCGGCGTCGGGCGGGCCCTGCGCGACGATGAGATCACCGTCGTGC
Source organism: Acidobacteriota bacterium (assembly GCA_039030415.1). Taxonomy (GTDB): domain Bacteria; phylum Acidobacteriota; class Thermoanaerobaculia; order Multivoradales; family J023; genus JAAELT01. The sequence goes on along the minus strand of JBCCEE010000199.1, from coordinate 8,572 downwards.
CGGGCTACGAAGGCCCGGCCTATGGCGTTCCCGACGAGCCGACCGTGGAGGCCATTCACCTGGCCGCTCGCACCGAGGGCATGCTCACTGATCCAGTGTACGAGGGCAAGTCAATGGCGGGCCTGATCGGCATGATCCGCTCCGGCGAGATCGCGGCTGGCTCCAAGGTGCTCTACTGCCACCTCGGGGGCCAGCCCGCCCTGCCCGCCTACGCGGGTGCCCCGGGTTTAGGCTAGCTAGATCGCATCCCACAAGCGATCGATAGACGGCCGTGTTTGACGGGCTGGCCTGGGCGGCCCCCTTGGGCTGCGGAACTCGCAAGATCGCTATGCGGCTGCGTAAAGCACTAACCCACCAAGGTTTACGCACAGGCACCTGCCCTGCACGCTCAGACATCCTCGCCCTTGCTCGCTCCGTCAACACGGCCTACCACCTCACGAACACTTTTCTGGATGCGATCTTGCTAGCCAGCGTCGAGGGCGGCGAGTAGTTTTTTCGGCGCCTGCAGGCGGTAGCTCTCTTCCATCCAGCGCTCGAGCAATCCCTCCTGTGGACGCTCGGCGGGGTCGAATTTGAGGATCGCCCAGCCGCCCTTGCCCACGCTCCAGGTGTCCGGCCGCTCGCTCGCGAGAGCGGTCGCCTCGTCGAGGGAGTCACCGAGCTTGACCATCACGTTGTACTCGTTCGGCTTCTCGCCCAGGTAGAGAAATCCCTTCTTGCGCACCTTGAAGGCGCGCTTGACGCAGGAGTCGCCTTCCGAGACTTCCGGCAACGCCAGGGCCCGGTCGCGTAGCGCGACAATCACCTCGTGAGTGAATTTTTCGCTGGTCATGAACGAATCGTAGCATGGCTCGCTGTGGAACATTCCGCCGGTCTATCTCGTCTAGAGAGTGGTTCGACCTGTGCCGCGGCGAGCATGTCGCGGCCGGCATGTAAGAAAGATCATGCTCTGTCGTTTGAATAGCTGACCCGAAGGGAGCACTCGATATGACCGTCGAAATCGACCCAAAAACCGGCAGGCGCCCGCTCAGACTGTGGCCAGGCGTAGCGCTCGTCACCCTGCAGTGGCTGCTGCGCTTCGTGATTCCCATCGTGATTCCCTCAGCCCTGGTCGTAGGACTCTTTGGCGGGCTGATCTGCGGCGTCCTGGTGCTGGCCTGGTGGCTGTTCTTCAGCCGCGCCCACTGGATCGACCGCATCGCCGCGCTCGCACTCGTGGTCCTCGGCATCATGGCGACGCCGACGATCCTGCACGAGTCGATCGCCACCGGCAACATGGGCTTCATGTTCCCGATCTTCGTCATCCCGGTGCTCAGCCTGGCGCTCGTCGCCTGGGCGGTTACCACCCGCCAGTGGCCGGACGCTCCGCGACGCCTGGCCCTGGTGGCGGCGATCTTCATCGCCTGTGCCGGCTGGGCCCTGGTGCGCACCGGCGGCAACACCACCGACTTCGACCATGACTTCGCCTGGCGCTGGGCGCCGACGCCGGAAGAGCGCCTGCTCGCCGAAAGCTCTGAAGAGGCTCTTTCGCCGCAGGCCTCGGCTAGCGCAGGCAGCGGCCCGAAGTGGCCGGGCTTTCGCGGCGCCCATCGCGACAGCATCATCCCCGGCGTGCGCATCGCCACCGACTGGACGGCCTCGCCGCCGAGTGAGCTGTGGCGGCGACCGGTAGGCCCGGGCTGGAGCTCCTTCACCGTCGACGGCGACGTCTTCTACACTCAGGAGCAGCGCGGTGACGACGAAGTCGTCGCCGCCTACCGCGTCGCGGACGGTGAGCCGGTGTGGCGCCACAGCGACACAGCGCGCTTCTGGGAGTCCGTTGGAGGTGCCGGTCCACGCGGCACGCCGACGCTAGATGGCGGCCGCCTCTACACCTTCGGCGCCACCGGCATTCTGAACGCTCTCGAGGCTGCCGACGGCTCGGTGGTTTGGAGCCGAGACGCCGCCGCCGACACCGGCGCCAACACCCCCACCTGGGGCTTCTCGAGCTCGCCGCTCGTGCTGGACGATCTCGTCGTCCTCGCCACCTCCGGCGCCCTCATCGCCTACGACCGGGAGACCGGCGAGCCGCGCTGGAAAGGCCCATCGGGCGGAGCCGGCTACAGCTCGCCGCAGCGCTTCACCGTCGGCGGCGTCGAGCAGATTCTGCACGTCAACGGCGACGGCCTGGTCGGCGTCGTGCCGGCTGACGGCAGCCAGCTGTGGCAGCACGCCTGGAAGGGTTACCCCATCGTCCAGCCGGCGCTCACCGAAGGCGGCGACATCCTGATCAGCGTCACCGACCGCAGCGGCACGCGGCGGATCAACGTCTCGAACGGGGCCGACGGCTGGAAGGCCGAAGAGCGCTGGACGTCCAACGGCCTCAAGTCTTACTTCAACGACTTCGTCGTCCACAAAGGCCACGCCTACGGCTTCGACGGTCGCATTCTGGCCTGCATCGACGTCGCCACCGGCGAGCGGCAGTGGAAAGGCGGCCGCTACGGCGGCGGTCAGCTCTTCCTGCTGGCGGATCAAGACGTGCTCCTGGTGCTATCCGAGAAGGGCGAGATCGCCCTGGTCTCCGCCGTATCCGATGGTTTCACCGAGCTCGCTCGCATGCCGGCGATCAAGGGCAAGACCTGGAATCATCCCGTGCTGGCGGGTGACGTGCTGCTGGTGCGCAACGCCGAAGAGATGGCGGCGTTCCGGCTGACACTCGAGGGTTGATCCCGTCGCCCTCCCTCGTCGACCGGACGAGGGAGGTGCCATCGCAGGCTAAGGCGCAAAGATCTCTTCTACGCTCTTCGCCGAGAGCAGCCGATCTCCCCATTTGAGCAAGCGATCGGTATCGGCCTCCATGACTTGCTGCTGAGTCGTGGCATTGACCGGGCCGAAACGGCGTTCGACGAGCCGTAGCAACAAGGCCGCTTCGCCTTCTTGCCGGCCTCTCTCTGTCCACATCGCGGTCCACGAAGGCGTTTGTTCAGTCAGCACTTTGGGTATCTCCTCTAGTTCTAGAGTCTCAGACAACTCTACACCGTCTTCCCGATGGTGAATCAAGGCGCGGTACCAGATTTCGAGCGAACGTCGCAGCTCATCGTGCTTTGGGGCTTCGAGACTCTTGATCAAAGCTTCTGCTGCGGCTGGAGCCTCCTCGGTTTCAGCATGGGCGAGCAAAAACAAATGGGCTAGTGAGTTGGATTCCAGAGCGCGAGCTTTCTCCAAGAGTTTGCGTTCTTCAAGCAGTAGGAACTCCAGACGAGGACGGTAGCGATCGAGCGTAGATGGCCCTTCTACGACAAGATCAACGACATTGGTGGGAGCCCGCCAGGCTGTTGGGCCGTTGTAGAGCACGATCGGAAGAACCTGCGGCAGCATGTCATCAGGAGCGAGCTTCAGGAGACGCACCAGATCCTGGTAAAGCAAAGCTTGATAGCTCATGATTCGAAGCGCCATGAAGTGCTCGCTGGCACTCTGAAACTCGAGGAGAAGATAGAGGTAGACCCACTCGCCTGCTTCGCGCCTTCTGATCTTCCAAACCAAGTCATCGTGCCTGGATCGAAGGTCGTCGGTCGCGTAGCTTGCGCCGACTTTCTCGAGGCTGGAGAAATCCAGGTCTTGCACCCAGCGTCCGGGAACAAAACCTCGGATTAGAGATTCCACAAGGTGGGGATGCGAGAATAAGAGTAGGTAGCTGTTGGCATGTCGGCCCATGACTTCTCCCTCTAAGGTGGTAGAAAAAGCTTCTACCCCTATAAAGACGAAAAACGGGCCGGCGATCTTGCGGGCGTCGGGAAAATAGTTGGAACAGCCAGTCCAACCTCACGCCTTCAGCTGTCGAGGTAGTGGACGCGACGCTTGCGGCGTTTCAGCTTCACCCAAGCCATCTTGGGCGTCAGGCGCTCCACCATCGCGCAGGGCACCGGCGCGATGAATGACTGGCGAAAGCCGACCAGCTCGCGGAACGCGCCCTCCGGATAGCGCCGCAGAACGTCTTTCATCGCCCTGAAGCCTTCGCGATGCTCCGGCAAGAGATCGGACCGCTCACGCTCGCAGCGCTCGATGAAGCCTAGGGCGATCAGCGGGGCATCACCGCGAGGCTCGTCACTGCGGCTCTCGTCACCGCGGCACAGCAGGATGCAGCGGTCGAGCGTGCAGGCGACGGCTTCCCGCGGTAGGCCCCAGTCGAGCAGCTGCATCCAGGCGCGTTTGAACCGGCGGTGGGCCGAACGGATGTTGCCGAGGCGAACGTCGACATGGCCGCGCGCCCAGTTGCTGTAGGTGTGGTAGTCCTTCCAGCCGCGCAGGCCTTTGATGCGCTGGTTGAAGCTCTCGAGCTGCTCAGCCACCAGCTGATCCTGCTGCCGGCTGCCGCCGCGCAGGTAGACGGCGAGCAGCGCCGCGTTTCCCAGGAAGAAGCCGCGCGGTGAGTCGAGCGCGAGATGCTCGAGGGTGCGGCCCGCGTCGGCCAGTGCGCCCGCGCGGTTGGCCGCGTGGTGGTGGGCGATGGCGCGCAGAAAGTAGATCCGGGCTTTGCCGTCAGCATCGAGCCCAACGCCTTCCGCCAGCGCTCCGTCGAGTCGTTCGAGCGAGCTCCGGGCCTGGCGCTGCTCGCCCAGCAGGTCGCCTTCACGCCGCAGATGCTCGCTGCGGCAGTCCGGGCAGCACGCCATGGCCTTGTCCCGCGCTTCTTCCAGCGTCTTGCCGGCCGAGAAGAAATTGGCGCAGTTTATGTGGGCGTGGGACAGCACGCCCTTGCTGCGGTTCTCGAGATGTGGATCGCCATTGCGTGCAGCGAGCTCCACCGCGAAATTCGCCAGCTCCCATCGCCGCGGTGCTGCGACGAAGGCGAGATGGTCGCAGTAGTCGAAGAATCCCAAGCAGAACTCACGCTGCAGGTACCAGCCTTTCTCCAGCGCGAGAGAGGGTTTCTTTGCGGTTTCGGTGATCTTTCGCCGTAATGAGCTCTCCATAAGGAGAATATTAGCAGGTAAAAGACTCTGCCGTCTACTAGAAAGAAGTGGCAATCTTGCTTTGAATCGGATTGCTAGCGATTGTTGATAACCGCGCGAAGGCAGGCTCGATCCGTTGAGCCACCGAGTCCGCGGCTCAACACGCGTGCTTCGCCTTCCTCGCGCCTGATCGACGGTACGCCGTCGCCCCTCCTGAGCTCAGGGTGAGAAAACGTCTTCGACGCGCTCGGCCGTCAAGATCCGCTCACTCCACCTGATCAGGGACTCCGAGCTTGCGGCTTCAACCCGCCTCAGCAAGTCGTGGTCGGGTGTGCCAAAGCGAGCCTGCAACTGGCGCAGCAGCATCTTGGATTCGCCGACGCGCTCGCCTTTCTTCATCCACTGTGCAGTCCAGGAAGGTGTCTCTTCAGTTAACATGGCGTCTACATCCTCCAGCGTCTGAATTTCAGATATGTTGACATGTTTCTCTCTGCGGCGCAAAACATTGTGGTACCAGGTGATATACGCTCGCCGCAGATGCGCATGCTGTGAAGCCTTCAGGCTGGCTCGCAGCGATCGAACTGCCGCTCTTGCCTCCGGAAGCTCGGCATGCGCTAGCAGGAACAGACTGGCGACGGGATTGTCGATGATCTCCATGGCGCGCTCATGCAGCGCGCCTTCGTCGAGCAACAAGAAGCGCGCTCGAGGTCGGTAGGGAGCGAGCTCTTCGGGACCTTGGTGGACGAGCTCGGAGACGTCAGTAGGCGATCTCCATCGCGCATTCCCGCTGTAGAGAACGATCGGCAAGACTTGCGGCAAGCGATCTTTGCGCCCGAGATGATGCTGCCGAATCAAGTCCTGATAGAGCAGGCCCTGGTAGGTCATGATGCGGACGGCCATGAAGCGCTCGTCTGTACTCTGGAACTCGATCAGCAGGTAGACGTAGACCCACCGCTGGCCATCGCGACGCTGGACGCGCCAGATCAGATCGTCGTGCCGAGATCTCAGGTCGTCGGTGGCATAGCTGGCGCCGACTTTTTCCAGGGTACCGAAGTCGAGGTCGTCGACCCAGGCACCAGGAACGAATCCGCGGATCAGGGATTCGATGAGGTAGGGATGAGAAAAGAGGAGCAGGTAGCTGTTGGCGTATTCGACCATTGAGTCTCCATGGGTTGTTGGTAGTCAAACTCCTGCCCTATAAAGACGGAAAGCGCGTCGTCGATCTCACGGGATGGCTGAGAAATCTCGATTTGGATGCGGTTTGATTGCCCGGCTGGCGCTCTAATGGCTGGTCGGAAGGCATAGAATCCGCGCGGGATGAATCGCTTGGATGATTTGAAGTCGCGTCTCGCCAAAGGCCGTGTTTTGGTCGTGGTTGGCGCTGGGGTGTCGATCGCTGCGACGGATGGAGCTTCGGTGGCGTCCTGGAAGGGGCTGCTCGACCATGGCATTGACCGCTGCTGTGAGTTTGCGGGGATGCAGCCGGATTGGGCTCAGCGGATGCGGGAGAACCTGGCGACGGGTGACGTGGTCAGCTGGCTGGCGGTGGCGACCGAGGTGGAAGAGCGGCTGAAGGGCGTGGCCAAAGGCGAGTTTCGGTCGTGGCTCGAGGATACGGTTGGTCAGCTGACGGTCTCAGACCCCGCGCTGATTGAGGCATTGCGGGATCTCGGTACGCCGATTGCGACGACCAACTATGACGGCCTGATCGAAGAGGTCACGGGTTTGCCGGCGGTGACGTGGTGTGATGCTCCGCGCGTGCAGCGGGTGCTGCAAGGGGAAGAGCCAGGCGTGATCCATCTGCATGGCTGGGTCAAGGAGCCGGAATCCATTGTGCTTGGCTACCGCAGCTATGCCCAGGTCTTGGGCGATGCGGCGGCTCAGGCGATGCAGCAGACGCTGCGGACCCAGAACAGCCTGCTGTATGTGGGCTTTGGTGGCAGCTTTGAAGATCCCAACTTTACGCGCTGGCTGGCCTGGGCGCGGGAGACGTTTACAGGGCGGGAGTTGTACCGGCATTACCGCCTGTGCTTGGACGGTGAGGTCGACGCGATCGATACTGAGCATCCAGGGGAAGACCGAATCTTCGCCCTGGGTTACGCAGCTGAGTACCGTGATCTGGCGCCGTTCTTGGAGGGGCTGGCACGCTCTGCTCCATCGGACGAAACGGCCTCTGAAGGTGTTTCAGTGACCCCGGTGACCGGCTTGCCGCCTACGGACTGGCTGTTTGGGCGTGACGCCCAGCTCGCGGACCTAGTGGATCACCTTCTGACAGAGCGCCCGGCGCCGGTGCCGATCTTGGGTGGCCCGGGAATGGGCAAGACGGTACTTTCGGTGCATGCCCTGAAGCATCCGGCGGTGGCCGAACGATTCGGTTCCCGTCGGTACTTCGTGCGTTGTGAAGCGATGAGCGATGCTGAGGCGTTGCCTGGCGGTATCGCCTTGGCGATGGGTTTGGCGGCACCCGGGGATCCTTGGCCTGCGGTGCAAGATGCCTTGATGGGTCAGCCTGCGTTGCTCGTGCTAGACAACTTCGAGACGCCTTGGGATGCGGACCGCATTGCGTCCGAACGCTGGCTGTCGGAGCTCGGTGATCTCGAAAGTGTCGCGCTGATGGTCTCGGTCCGGGGCGCCCAGCGACCACATGGTGCTAAGTGGTACGGGACGCTTGAGATCAACCGGCTGGCTCCGGAAGACGGCGAGAAGCTGTTTCTCGAGGTGGTAGGCAGACCGCACCATGGGGACGCCGAATTGAAGCGCTTGGTAGAAGCTCTGGATGGGGTTCCGCTGGCGATCCGGCTGATGGCTCGAGTCGCTTCTGGCTACCTATCAATGAATGCTCTTCTCGAAGCCTGGGACCGAAAACGTGCTGCCATGCTTTCTAAGGGGCGCGGCCGAGAGGACAATCTGGAGGTTTCAGTGGCCCTGTCCTATGACGGGCCGCGCATGGATGATCAGAGCCGTGAGCTCTTCTCAGCTCTTGGTTTGCTGCCTTCAGGGCTGGCTTCGATCGACCTCAAAGCTCTTTGGCCTAAGTACGGTCAAGAGGCTGTTGGGTGCCTGGTCTCGGCTGGCCTCGCCTTCTACGACGACGGGCGCGCACGCTTGCTCAATCCAATCCGTGAGGCTGCCCTTCGCTTAGCGCCCGCCAGCTCGGACTTGGATCATCGAATCGCGGTTCACTATCTGGCGCTCGCTCGGGAGTCTGGTGCCATACTCGGCGCTGCGGGCGGCGGCGAGGCTAAAGTGCGCCTGGAGCCAGAGATCGGCAACCTCACCGCAACCTTCCGCCGAGCCTTTGGCGGCCCTGCCGAGGATTTGGCGTTCGCCGCTGCTTATGGCTTGGCTGAGGTCTTGCGATTTACTGGGCTTGGCTCTCCGAAGAGTCTGGAAGAGGCGGCAGAACGAGCCAAAGAGCTTGAGCGCACCAAAGACCAGGCCAACTGCATCCAGAGCCTGGGGGACATCGCGCTCGATCGTTCGGATCACGCGCAGGCGGGCTCGCGCTACGAGGAAGCGCTGCCGCTGTATCGACGCGTCGGTGACGTGCTCGGCGAGGCCAACTGCATCAAGAGCCTGGGGGACATCGCGCTGCGTCGTTCGGATCACGCGCAGGCGGGCTCGCGCTACGAGGAAGCGCT
>JBCCEE010000198.1:0-14153 GCA_039030415.1 Acidobacteriota bacterium | reverse complement strand
GGGACGAGTCACCATACTACATGCTGACGTGGTTTCGCAGCTATGCCAGACATAGCTACGAACTGAGATTAGTCGACGGCTGCAGGCTAGTCCACTAGTCACGAGCTGGCTTCCAAAGACCGTCGAGAGCGCCATCTCACAAGGCGTAGTTTATACTTGCTTTCCTCTGAAAAATTCGCCCCGTGCACTGCAAAACACCTACATACCAATGTAGAGAGCCAGGCATATTCCCACAGAACCAGCACAAGGCCAAACCATGCTCACAGTAGCACCTACACCACATCTTCTTCTCCCGTACACCGCCAGGCAAGAAGGGATTGACACCAATACCTTAGTACAACGCCAAACTTGGCTCGATACCGCATGCGCGCCCGCACAGAGCTGCTGCCCCTGCAATAGCTTCTGCTACGCACCTCGCTCTCGTCGATGTAGTCCACTCGAAGCGCCTCAATGATCTACGCCTCCACAAAGTGGCCTATGCGGGCCTTGGCCATCACGGGGATGGTCACTGCCTCTTTGATTGCCTTGATCACACTGGGGTCGCTCATGCGGGAAATGCCGCCCTCCTTGCGGATATCTGCAGGAACCCTCTCCAGTGCCATGACAGCCACAGCGCCAGCCTCCTCAGCGATACGGGCCTGCTCCGGGGTGGTCACGTCCATGATAACGCCGCCTTTAAGCATCTGGGCCAGCCCAACCTGGGGAAAGGAGAAATCGCAACCGTTGGTGCTAATGCTAGATATAGAGTGCCCCCTTGGTCTGCAACGGCTGTCCTAACATCGCGCTGCAAGAAGCTGACAACAAGCTACAGGTGGTACTTTGCTTGTAAACTATAGTGCGGTGCTTAAACACTCCGGGCTTTGATAGTGCCCGCCGGGACCATAACATCGCATGCAGCATGCGAACTCCGCGCAAGCAGCACACCACTGCAACCGAATCCTACAGACAGAGCTAGGCACAATTGCTTACTGGCAAGAGGGAACCCCATGCAATCTACCCCACGATAGGAGGCATGTCGACACCCTTCCAGACTACCACCTACGGCAGACCGGTGCTATACCCACAAAGAAAGAAGAGTGATCAGAGCGTTTCTCTGCCATTTGTTGTGTATGCTACCGCTGCAGCTGTATGTGCGGGTTGCTTGATGCACCACGAAGGCATAGTAGACGACACCGCCCTCCCGACGCTGGATGCAACACTTGCAACATTAGGTATTGCTAGAGTAACAGCAATAGCAGAAAATGATTGTAGCTGCGTAGCAGCAGTGCTAGCAGCAGCGTTACTAGTACCAGCACTAGTCTAGTAGATGTAGCAGTAGCGAATTACATGCGTAGTACCACATGCGGCGCATTCATTCATACGTTAGTAGCAGTAGTTGTGCAAGTGCAGCCACTAGTAGGTTTCCGCTCTTGTATACACTACAATATACATGCGACAGTACAACGCCACGACAGTGAATTTGTCGGCTATCGGCGGCACCGCATGGGCTAGAATATCTCAGCACTAGCAGGCAACGCAAGTACAGCTAGCCTCACCGCAAAGCAGCCACCCACATACTCTCATATAACGCAATAGTAATAAATATAACTTTAAAGTTACTTTGTACTACTACAGGTAGAACGTTGTGACGACCAACGCGATCGCTGCAGCCAACTACTAGGACAATATACATTCCCTAGGATCAGCGCACAACAACGCGCGCCAAATACAAAAATATTATATATATACGCTTATCAACCCTAATAACTTACAAAAACGAGTTTTGTCATGTCACTATGGGTAGATATGCGCACCCCCGCCGAGAAGGCACGTGAGGATCGGAACATCACACACGGTTTCAAATAAACACACAAAGTGCAGCTCCGCACATACCATACAATAAGGTGTTAATAATCTTCAATCACCCAGGAAGCGATGGCGCTGCGCCTCGGGCAGCTCGAGGGCCGCGTCGAAAACGTCGCCGACTCTTCCCCAGCGCTCAATGGAATCTGGCTCGATCCGACTCATCGTAAGTAAATGCGTCAATGCCGTGGTGTTTGGCTCAGTCGGCAGTCATCTCGCGGTAGAGCCAGGCTTTGGCCAGCAGCCAGCGACGCTTGACGGTGGTCGCCGAGCAGTCGAGGACCTCGGCGGTTTCATCACCGGTGAGCCCACCGAAGAAGCGGAGCTCGACAACTCTCGCCTGGATGGCGTCCAGCGCTTTGAGGCGATCCAGAGCCCGGTCGAGGACCAGCAGCTGGTCAGAGCGTTCGATCGCCAGGTCGACGACCGCCGACAGCGGGATCTTCTCGCCGCCGCCGCGTTTGGCGGAGCGGTGCCGGCGTGCATGATCGACCAGGATTCGCCGGATCTGCTGAGCGGCGATGCCAAAAAAGTGTGATCGGTTTTTCCACCGGACCTGTCTCTGGTTGACCAGGCGGACGTAAGCCTCATGGACCAGAGCGGTCGGCTGCAGAGTGTGATTCGGGCGCTCGATCGAGAGATAGCCCGAGGCGATCCTGCGCAGCTCGGCATAGATCAAGGGCATCAGCTCCTCGCCCGCCTGCTCATTGCCTCCTCGCCACTCCTCGAGGAGACGGGTTACGTCCCGCCCATCGGGGGAATCCATCCAAAGCAGTGTATCAACACCCGAGATTGAGGTTGAGCGTCTACCCGAGTCTCCTGAAACCGTTGAAGTTCGGAACTCCATCTCCGGCGAGATTCGTTAAACTACCGCCTTATGACCGCCTCCGCTTTCGACGCTCTGGCCGGCTTCCATCCCCTGATCCAGCAGTGGTTCACTAGGGACGTCGGTGAGCCGACCGATGTCCAGGCGCAGGCCTGGCCGCGGATTGCGGCGAGTGAGCATGTCTTGATCTCGGCGCCGACCGGCAGCGGCAAGACGCTGACGGCATTCTTGTGGGCTCTGAATCAGCTGCTCACCGGCGCCTGGGATGGAGGACAGGTGCGGGTGCTATACGTCTCGCCGCTGCGTGCCCTCAACACAGATATTCGGCGCAACCTGCAGGCGCCTTTGGAAGCGCTGCGCGAGCGCTTCCGCGAAGCGGAGGTGGAGGTACCGGGCATCCAGGTGCTGACGCGCAGCGGTGACACGCCACAGTCGGTGCGCCAGCGTATGTTGCGTCGGCCGCCGGAGATTCTGATCACCACGCCGGAGAGCCTCAACATCCTGCTGACGTCGAAAGGCGGCCGGCGGCTGCTGGGCGGATTGAGGACGGTGATCCTCGATGAGATTCACGCCGTGGCGGCGACCAAGCGCGGCACGCACCTGATCACTGGGGTCGATCGGCTGGTGCCGCTCTCGGGTGAGTTTCAGCGCATCGCGCTTTCGGCCACGATCCGCCCGATGGAGACGATCGCCGAGTTCGTCGGTGGCTATGAGCTGCGCGAGACGGAGGGCGGCGTAGCGTACAGCAAGCGACGCGTCGCTCTGGTGCGCTCGACCACCAGCAAGACCTACGAGATGCGGGTGCGGCATCCGATGGGCGGTGGCGACCTCGACGTCGAAGACGAAACGCTGTGGAAGGCGTTGAGTCAAGACTTCCGGCGCGTGATCCGCGGCAACCGGTCGACCCTGCTGTTCGCCAACAGCCGGCGCATGACCGAGAAGGTGACGCGGTTCATCAACGAAGGTACCGGGCAAGAGCTGGCGTACTCCCACCATGGATCCCTGTCGCGCGAGGTGCGCTCGGTGGTGGAGAAGCGGCTCAAGGAGGGCGAGCTCAAGGCGATCGTCGCCACCAACTCGCTCGAGCTCGGCATCGACGTCGGCGCGCTCGACGAGGTGGTTCTGATCCAGACGCCGCGCGCCGTGGCCTCGGCGATCCAACGCATCGGCCGCGCCGGCCATGGCGTCGGCGAGGTCAGCCGAGGAGTGTTCTATCCCACCCACGGCCGCGATTTTCTGGATGCGGCGGTCGTCACGCGCAGCATCAAGGAACAGGATATCGAAGCCGTGAAGCCGATCCTGGCGCCGCTCGACGTCTTGGCCCAGGTGATCCTGTCGATGGTGGTGGCCGAGCCTTGGAATGTCGACGACCTCTACGACGCGCTGCGCACCAGCGCTCCCTACCACGGGCTCAAGCGTCGGCAGCTCGACCTGGTGATCGACATGCTGACGGGCCGCTACGCCGACAGCCGGATTCGCGACCTGCGTCCGCGAGCGTCGTTCGACAGGATCGACAACACGCTGCGGGCTCGCCGCGGCGTCGAGCGTATTCTCTACATGTCGGGCGGCACGATTGCTGACCGCGGCTACTTCGCTCTGCGTCTCGAAGACTCGATGGCCAAGCTCGGCGAGCTCGACGAGGAATTCGTCTGGGAGCGCTCTACCGGCGATAGCTTTACGCTCGGCGCTCAGAGCTGGCAAATCCGCAAAATCACCCACAACGACGTGCTGGTGGCGCCGTCCCGCCGCGGAGCGTCCATGGCGCCGTTCTGGCGCGCCGATGCCCAGGATCGGGATCACTTCTTTTCGCAGAAGATCGCGCGCTTTCTCGGCCGGGTAGAGCAGCGGCTGGATACTCCCGAGCTCGAGCTCGAGCTGCGCCAAGAGCACTGCCTGGAGCCCGAGGCGGCGGCCGAGCTGCTGGATTTCCTGCGCTCGCAGAAGGCAGCGACCGAGCACCTGCCGACCGCACGCCGGCTGTTGATCGAGCATACCTCCGGCTCGATGGGAGACGAGACCCGCGAGCAGGTAATCCTCCACACGTTCTGGGGCGGCACCGTCAATCGCCCCTGGGTCATCGCCCTGCGAGCCGCCTGGCAGGAGCGCCACGGTGAGCCGCTCGAGGTCTATCAGGACGACGATTGCGTTCTCATGCGGCTGCCCAAGGGCGTCGATCCGCGCGAGCTCCTGACTCTGGTCGCCCCCGAACAGATCGAGGCCCTGCTGCGTCAGCAGCTCGAGCAGACGGGGTTCTTCGGCGCCCGCTTCCGGGCCAATGCTTCGACCGCGCTGCTCTTGCCGCGCGCCGGCTTTCGCAACCGCACCCCGCTGTGGCTGCACCGCCAGCGCTCGAAGAAGCTGCTCGAGGCGGTGGCGCCCTACGGCGATTTTCCGATGCTGGTCGAGACCTGGCGCACCTGCCTGCAGGATGAGTTCGACCTCGAGAGTCTCAAGACGTCGCTGCAGAAGGTCGAGGAGGGCGAGGTCGAGCTGCACGAGGTGCGCACCCAGTCGCCCTCGCCGTTCGCCGCCAACCTCATGTGGCAGCACACCAACCACTTCATGTACGCGGACGACTCTCCCGAGGCGAGCGGTAGCTCCAACCTGCGGCAGGACCTGCTCAAGGAGCTGGTATTCGAGTCACACCTGCGGCCGCGCCTGCCGCGACCGCTGGTCGAGCAGTTTCACGCCAAGATCCAGCGCACCGCCGAGGGCTATGCACCGCGTCCCGGTCGCGACCTGGTGGATTGGGTGCGCGAGCGGGTGCTGCTGCCGTGGGAGGAATGGCGGCAGCTGGTGCTGGCGGTGGCTCGCGATCATGAGGCCGGGGTCGCCGAGATCCGCGCCAGCGTCGCCGAGCGGGTGGCGGCGCTGCGACTGCCAGGCTCGAAGCGTCGGTCGGTCCTAGCTCTCGATAGCCTCCCTCGGCTGCTGAGGGCGCTCGAGCTCGAGCCGGCGGACGTCGCCTTGAGCTCGCTGTCGGAGAACGGAGAAAGTCCCTTCGAAGCGCTCGACGCCCTCGAGCTCGAGAGGCTCGTGGGCGAGGGCGTAGCGGGTAGAGGAGAAGCCGAGGCAGAAGACACCGCCTGGGGCCTGCGCCTGCAGATCGTTGCAGAGTGGCTGTGTTTCTACGGCCCGCTCGCTCCCGTCCATCTGGCCACCACTTTCGGCTTCAGTGATCAGGATCTCAGACGCCTGCTGGAGGGCCTGCAGGAAGCCCAGCGCGTCGTGATCGACCAGCTGATCGTCGACGCCGAAGCGCTCGAGGTGTGTGACGCCGCCAACCTCGAGACCCTGCTGCGCTGGCTGCGCACGTCCCGTCGACCCGCCTTCGAGGCTCTGGCCGCCGAGCAGCTGCCGCTCTTTCTGGCGGCCCATCAGGGGCTGACCGAGCGCGGGTCGAGCGTCGAAGACTTGCAGGAGCGAATCGAGAAGCTGTTCGGGTACGGTGCGCCGGCGGCGCTGTGGGAAGCCGAGATGCTGCCCGCGCGGCTCGATCCCTACTATCCGTCTTGGCTCGACTCGCTGATGCAGCAGAGCGATCTGCAGTGGTTGGGAACCGGCAAGGCGCGGCTAGCCTTCACGTTTCCGACCGACCTCGAGCTGTTCTTCGAGGGTGAGGAGGATCCCGAGTCCGACGACGATCCGGTGCCGGAAGGGGACGGGGAAGGGAAGGCGGCTGACTCGGACGCCGCTCGACTCGCCGAGCTGTTCCCGCACGGCGGCAAGGCGGATCTCGCCGAGCTCGCGACGCGCGACGGCGGCACGACGGCCAGCGTGAGTGAAGACTTGTGGCGATTGGCGTGGGCGGGGCGGGTGAGCAACGATTCGTTCGTGGCGGTGCGCAAGGGACTCGAGAACAACTTCCAGCCCAGCGAGGTGAAGCCATCGCGGCGCGGCCCGCGCAGCCGCCGGCGAGCCGCTTTCGATCGCTGGAAGTCGAGCCGCTCCTACTTCGGCAGCTGGTTCCCGGTCGTCCCGCCGGAGGAACCTCGCGATGCCTTGGATCAGGACGAGCTGGCCAAGGACCGCATCCGTCTGCTGCTGCAGCGCTACGGCGTGGTCTTCCGGCAGCTGCTGGAGCGTGAGCCATCGCCCCTCAGGTGGGCGCGGGTGTTTCGAGCCCTGCGCCTGATGGAGCTCTCCGGAGAGGTGCTGGCCGGGCATTTTTTCCAAGGGGTTCAGGGACTGCAGTTTATGTCGCACGCGGCGTTTCGCGAGCTCCAGCAGGGCCTACCGCAGGATGCCATCTACTGGCTGAGCGCCGCGGATCCCGCTTCGTGCGCCAGCGTTGACGTCGAGGGCCTCAAGGGCACGCTGCCGTCGCGGCTGGCGTCGAATCATCTGGTGTACCACGGCGCCCGGCTGGTGATGGTGTCCCAACGTCGCGGCAAGGAGCTCGACGTGCGCTGTCGGCCGGATCATCCGCACCTCGGCGATTATTTCGAGATCCTCAAAGTGCTGTTGACCCGGGAGGTACGCCCGCTGCCGTCGATCGAGGTCGAGACCATCAACGGCGAGCCCGCCACCCGCAGCGCTTATCGAGCCGCCTTGGGCGAGATCTTCCGCGTCACCCGCGAACCGCGCTGCCTGAAGCTCTGGAAGCAGTATTGACCCCCGGATTCGAAAGCGCGTGAACCTTTGTGTCGATCTCCCGACTGTAGAGATGGAGGTCGCAAGTGAAGCACAGCAAAGACACGACAGAAGATCGACTGCTGGTGGTGCGCTGCCAGCTCGGTGAGATCGCTGCTTTCGACGAGCTGGTCGAACGCTGGCATCCCCGGCTGGCCGGATACGTCCGCGGGCTGGTGGCCGAGCCCGGCGTCGCCGAGGAGCTCATCCAGGAAGTCTGGCTGCGCATCCTGCGCGGGCTGCCTGGGTTGCGGGATGCGGCGCGCCTGGCGCCTTGGATGCACCGCATCGCTCGTAACGTCGTCATGGATCGGCTGCGCGCCGTCTATGCCGCCCCGCAGGCCAGCGATCAAGATCTCGACCAGATCGAGGGCCAAGCCCCGCTGTCGTCGGTCGATGTCGATCGCGGCGCGTTGCGTCGCGGCTTGTCTTCGCTGCCGCTGATCGAACGAGAAGTTCTGACGTTGTTCTATCTCCAGGAGCTGCGCATGTCCGAGGTGGCTGAGATCCTCAGCATTCCGGTGGGTACGGTCAAGTCTCGTCTATTTCGAGCCCGTGGCCTGCTGCGCAAAGCCCTGGAGGCTCAACCCGAAGGAGTCGGCCGATGAATCCCGAACCCGCTAGAGAATCGTCTCGCAAGGCAACGCCGCAAGTCGACGTTCAGGCCGTCCAGCGGCTGTTGCGCGACGAGCTGTCGCTGTCGGCCCGTTTGCCCTACGTCTTCTTGATGCAGTTCGCTGCTGGCATGGTGATCGTTGTCGGTTCGCTATGGTGGACCGAGGAAGGCCTGCCGCTGCGAACCCAGGTAGCTTTTGCCGCGATGTGTGCCGTCGGCCTGGGATGGGTCGCGTTCTGTATCTGGGTGCTGACGCGTCGTCGCGTGCTCTACGCCCGGCAGCAGATCGTCTCCAGCCGTCTCGCGATGGCTTTCTGTGCCGTTTTCACCGTCAGCTCGGCCGTTGTCGGCTGGCAGATCGATGCGCTTCCAGGGGGGCTGCTGGCAGCCGGATGTGGCGGCGTGATGTTCGCCGCGGCCTACGCCCTTTACCGACGGGCCGAGCGTCAGCATCAGAACTTGCTGCGGCTGCGCCGCAGCCTGGAAGAGCCCGAAACCGCGGCGACTCTGGCCGCTTGAGGAGGAAGGGAAGATGAGAAGACACCTTGGTAAGAAGCTGCTGAAGTGCTCGTTCTGCAAGAAGACCCAAGCTGAGGTCGATCGCCTGATCGCCGGTCCCAAGGTCTATATCTGCGGCGATTGTGTGGCGATCTGCAACGACATCCTGGCCCAGAATCGCCAGTGGCAGCCGGAGGATTCGGCGCCAGCGCCTTGAATGCAAACTGCCATGAATGAATTGCCTAGCTGCATGAAAAATCGGCATGCACATAAAACTTCTGGATTCCGCCTTATAGGTTGGAGGCCCGGCTCGAAGTAGGTATCGGCAGAGCTCAGACAGGCAGGGACCTCCAGCGCGTCGTCGGTATTCGACCGATCCACGCTCACGAACGGAGGTTTCCATGCAGCACAAGCCCCTGGCCTCGAAAATCGATGCGGCTGAGTCGCTTCAAGCAAGCGCCGCGAGCCGCGAATCCGATCGTCCTCTGACTGTCGATCTGGTCGCTGCTCCCAGCGGCCCCAGCGAACCGCACGCGATGCCCCGTCGGCGGCTGAGCTCGCTGGCTCGTTGGCTCGGGGCCGCTTGCCTACTCTCGGGTCTCGCCTTCGTGGGGTTCGCGGGGCAGGTCCAGACCAAACCGCCGCAACCGACGCTCATGCCCGGTGATCCCGGCGTGCCGGATCTCTATGGCTTCGACGCCACGGGGCCGGGGGGTAGCTACGAATTCACCAACCCCTACATCCCCCCGCTGTCGACCAGCCAGGACCGGCGCGTCGGTCTGGTGCGCAAACGGGTGGCGGGGCACAACCTGCGCTTTCACCTGCTGGTACCCGAGAAGTACGCCGGTACGACGCAGGGCGTGCTCGACGTTCCTGGCCCGGACCTCTTGAGCGCCACGTCCCACGAGCTGCCGACGTCGAGCTTCTTCCATAACGACGATCCGAATGAGGAAGAGAACGCCAGCAGTCGAACGGTGGAGCACGTCGCGATTTGCAATCGCTCGGCCGATGCCAACCCGTCGGCATGCAGCGGAGATCCCAGTCAGGATTGCTACCAATTGGTGGTCGTCACCGGCGCCAGCACCCTCGATACCCACGATCTCCCTGCGATCCGGCTGTTCTCGCGCGAGGTCGAGGTGCGGGTCGACCAGCCCAAGACCGGCGCGGCCGCCATCGACCAGGTCACGCCGCTCGGCTCGGGCCCGAAGATGGGGCCTCTTTTGACCGGCGTCGGACCGCATCCGGATTTTACCCAGCGCCAGCACTTCCAGGGAATCCACGACTTCCACACGCCGATGTTCATTGGCGACGACAGCCGGTTGCTGGTAGTGCGCCTCGGCTTTCCTTCACGCTATCGCTGGACCGACAACAGCGGCCAGGCCATCGAAGGCGATTATGACCCCAGTTACGCCTACAACTCGGCGCCTGCCGAGTGCGATATCGACGGCTGGGACAACAACTTCAAACCGCTGGCGTTCGCGCCCCAGGATACGACGCCCACGGTCGATGGCAAGACGCTCAACACCCGCTACGGATTTGCCATGCATCCGTTCCGCTCGCCGAGCAATCTCAGCATCGCGGACGTCCAGGACCCCTACTCGCTGCCTGCTGGAGGGCCGCTGAACATCCGAGGACGGTACCTGTGGATGGATCATGACGGCGACAATATTTTCTTCGGCACCCTCGGGCGCAACCTGTTGGATCACAGCCCGGCGTGCGCGGATCCGCCAGCGGGACAAGCCCCCGTCTGTCAGCACACCTACGACTTCTCGTGCGTCCCGGGCACCGCCTGCCGGGACGACTGTGACATTCCCAATCCACCAGCGGGCTGCATTGAGGTCGACGACCACGCTACAGAGCGCACGACCCCGACCAAGGGGTGGACGATGATGGGGCTGTGGACCCGAGGCAAGATGGTCATCCTCGACAGCACCATCAATCACGCGGACTTTGGTCTCAGGGGTCCGGTGCAGAATCATCGGTTGGTCGATCTTTACGACGGGCCGCCGGTGCGGGTCGGCTCGCTCAACGAGCCGGGGGCGCTCGGTGATATTCCGTATGGCTGGATCGACACCACCGCGCAGTTCGGTTCGACCGAGCATTTCTTCAACCTGGTGCCGGAAATGCGCCCCAAGACGCCGCGCGACGTGGTGTGGCAGGTGTCGGCCATCATGCAGAGCGACGAGATCGCGTTTGACGACTCCATCAGCCCGAGCACACTCATCTTCTCACCGATGAACGCGCTCAAGGAGATGACCCAGAACGCCACCTACTACGATGGAGTCGGCACGGAAATGCGTTTGCAGAACGCTGCCGCCAGCGACTTCTGGCAGATCCCGAGCTACGGCTTGGTGAATGCACCGGCCGCTGATCGCGGACGCATCGAGCACGTCGCGCTCGGTGGCGTCAAGGCTCGCGGCTTCTACCTTTATCCCGAGACGTCGATCGACTATCAGATCCCCGCGGATCAGCCTGAATCGATGGATGGCCGAGAGTGGCTGGTCAGCATTTTTCTGGACCGGAAGATCGATCCTCCGGGCACGAGCCGTCGCCTGTGGACCTTTCCGAGTGGCGCCACGATCTCACTCGTCGAGGTCGCGGGGGCCGACCATGTGCAGTGGTGCGGCAGCGTGTTGGGATCTTGCGCGTCGGTCGCCCTGCCCAAGGGCAATCCGGCTGACCGCTGGACCCATCTCGCCTTCATCCTCGAGCAGACCGAGACACCCGCCAACGATCGGGTGCGGATCTTTCAAGATGGTTTTTTGTTCGCCGAGGTGGGGCGTCCCGCGGGACTCGAGATCGCCCCCGGCTTGCTCTCGCTTGGCGGCGCCGGCGCCGCGGGATTCGGCGGCTGGATCGACGAGGTCAAGGTGGTCGAGGGGCCGTTCAGTCTGGAGGAGGTCTGCAACCATGCGCGAGGCACCCTGGTCTTGATCCCGAGCTCTTACGTCGGTGTCGCGGACAATCGCTTTGCGGATCTGCTGGCGCCGTTCTATCCGGATCCATCGGTCGACCCGTCGACGGTGCTGGGCCTCGATGCGGTCCACGACGCGCTCCACGGCCAGGCGGCCAAGATGCGGCTCACCTCGGACTATGCGGTGTGCCACGTCGACTACGAGAATCCACGGGCGGTGTCGGCCCACGAGACCGGGGATTCGGAGGTGCGCTCGATTCGCCGGCGCCTGCTGTTTCCTGAAGGCCCGGTGGTGTGGAACCAGCCGCGTCCGGATTCGAGCCTCAATCCCTTCTGTCTGCAGTGCCATCACGTTGGAGCGCCGCTCGGCCTGTCCTTCGAGGCTCTGACCCTACGAGCCGACCAAGAGGCGTGGGCAGACGAGCGACGCCAGCCTTCCCAGCCCGAGCGTGACCTGATGGGCAACGTGCCGGCGCACTACTTCGGCAGCGGTCGACCCGCAGAGTCGACAGCCTACGACTCCGACCCGCTCATCACCGACAGTTGGCTCGACAATGGCCCCCTCTTCCGCTGGAAGCTCGACGCTGCTGGCGGCCATGCGCCGGTCAACTGGGTCGGAGGCGCCCCTGAAGCGGGTGTCGATGGCGACGGCCGTCTCGTCAGTGGTGCTTGGTGGACGCAAGGGTTTTTGCGCGGGCATTCGACTGTTCTCGACGGCGTAGACGATCACGTTTTGATCGATGACCCCATCGACATCGAGGGCGATGAGATCACGCTGGCCGCCTGGATCTTCCTGTCCTCAGCAGCCCGGACGGAGTGCCTGCCCTTCGACGGTAGCGGGCTCGCTACACCGTGTACCATCGTGGCCAAGTCGGGTACCGGAATCCACAGCGTCTACTGGTCGATGCGAGTGCTCTACAACGGCTCGCAATGGCAGGCACAAGTGCGGATCCGCCACCAGCAGGGGGGGATCCGGGTGGTCACAGCGAACCTCACTTCAGAGGGCTTCGACGACACGGCTTGGCAGCACCTGACCGCCGTCTACTCCCAGGGTAGCGTTCAGTTTTACCTGCAGGGGCAGCCATTGGGAGGTCCCCAAGACGCGAGCCACGCCTCGGGCAACCACGAGCTCGCGACCAGCCCCGTTCACCACGTGTCCCTGGGCTCCAAGCTTTTCGACGGCTCCGACCCGAGCAGCACCCCGATTCATCCCTTCTTCGGCCGGATCGACGAGGTCCATCTCTACGACCGCGCCCTGGCTGACTGGGAAGTTGCGAACCTCGTGCTCGCAACGCCATGAGTCTCGAATAGAGGCGCTGAGACGATACCGTCCCATCACGGATTCTTGGGCATGAGCCGTGCTCGAGAATCCGGCGCTGTCTTGGGATGGAAGTTTTGGCGTCGAAGCGCCTGCCGAGGTCAAGCCGTTCCGGGGGAGCCGCCCGGGATCGGGCACTGAGATTTTGCTCGAGAAAATTCTTGACATATTCGTTCTGAGCTCTTTACGCTTATTAACTGTCACGCATAGGCCTTCATCGACACCGTCGACGCTAGGTCTGTCAAGTGACTGGTTCATTTCTGTTCGGCCTTGTTTCTGTTCGGTTTATTTCTGTTTGGCCTTGTTTATGTTCGCCACGTAGGAGCGCATCATGGGGATGCCTACGCTCGGGCGAAGCCAACCTAAATGGCAGGTTTGGATCAATCCGCTGATCGCCTGCCTTCTAGCAGCGGTTTTCGCCTCGGCAGCGATCGCCAAGCTCGTCAACCTGACGGATTTTCTGCAGGTTGTGCGAGGTTATGAGATGTTCCCACCGCATCTCATCCCGATCCTTTCGGTCGTGCTGGTCAGTTTCGAGATGACCCTCGCCGTCCTCCTGGTACTCCCCGGGATGAGGCGAGTCGGCGCGACGTTGTCGGCACTGACGCTGCTGTTCTTTATCGGTTTCGTCAGCCTCGCCCTCCACCGTGGACTGGTGGTGGATTGCGGTTGCTTTGTCTTTTTCCAAAGCCGGAGTCTGGGGATCGGTTTGCTGATTCAGGACCTGATCCTACTGGCCCTGGCTTGCGTCTTGATTCTGCGGACGAGGCCTTCTAGAAGGTCTGGGCCGTCCGCCCCTGGCTCAAACCCAACGCCGACATCCCGAGTGTTGGCGTCTCCCTGAAACAGCTGCGGAGAATTCCCCATGGACCAGCCCAGCGGCACGAAGAAGACCACAGCCTTTCTCATCGCCGTCGTGGTCCTCAACCTCGTGGCTCTCGTCGCGATGGGACGCTTCGCTCTGAGCTCAGTCGAGCGCGCCCGTGCCGAGATGGCCGCCGGCCTCGGTTGGGGGGACGCCATCCCCTGGCAAGAGCCCGTCCTCACGCTCGACCGGGGCGCCGTATCTCTGCGTCCCCAGGCTCCGGCAACCACCACCTTTCTGTTCTTCATCGACGCGGTCGCCGTGGACGGTGTGCAGACGGTCGCTCGCGACCTGGCCGCCGTCGAAGCCGCCGAAGGAACCTATCGGGCCCTCGCTATCTTTCAAGGTTCCGAGGAGCAGTGGCGGGCGATCGCTCCACCAGAGCCACCGGGCCTGTCGATCGTGCCAGACCCTGACGATGCCATTCGGTCCGCCTTCAGAATCGACAGTGCGAACGGCGCCAGCACGACGGTGGCGGTGGACCAGGAGGCTCGCATCGGACTGTTTCTGAGCCATCTCGTCCATGCCGGGCTGCTGTTGGACTTCCTCGGTTTCGAGGCACCGGCGAGGAAGCCCGCCGGCAGCGCGCTCGAGGCCCAGAGCAGGCCGGCCGAAGTCGCGGGCGGGACAACGCCCCGAGAT
>JBCCEE010000197.1:0-14236 GCA_039030415.1 Acidobacteriota bacterium | reverse complement strand
CGCCGAGATGGAAGTCGATTTCGAGGGCGGCGGCGAGCTCATCGCCGACGTCCAGGGCATCGGCCGCTTCACCGATCGCGTCGTGGCCGCGCGCCAGACCGCCCGCGCCGCCGGTACCGTGCGGCTGGCGCACGCCGAGGGCGGCTATGAGCTGACCGTCGTCGATGCCGAGCCGTCCACTGAGCTACGGATCCGCAGCCAGCTCGCCGACCAGGTCGTCGGAGTCTGTGAGGCCGCCGCCTTGATTCCCTTGATCAGCCTGCCGTGCGACGGTATCGGTAAGTCGCTAGAAAAGGTTTCTATTCCCTTGCCCGAGCCCGGTACCCGCCTTCTAGTGCCCTCGGACGAAATGTCGCGCGCCGAAAGAGCCTTTTTTGATCGTTTCGTGGAGCCCTGAGCCGGATTGACGGAGCGCAGCTCACCGAACCCTCCCTCGTCGGGCGCAAGATCGACCCTATCCGTGCTCCTGAGCGAGCTCGGCGATGAGAAGCACCACCATTCCGAGCGCGCGGCAGACCTGCCGCCGGCCTCGCCATGCGGCGCATCCTGGTGGAGCAGGCGCGGCGCAAAGGGCGCCTCGAGCACGGCGGTGAGCTGCAGCGCGTAGCCCCCGACAATGCCGCCCTGGCGATCGCTCCACCCGACGATCGGGTGCTCGCCGTCGACCGTGCGGTGAGCCGGCTCGAGGAGAGCGATCCGCGCCAGGGACAGATCGTAAATTTACGCTATTTCGCCGGCCTGACCCTGCGCGAAATCGCTGAGCTCCTGGGCCTCTCGCTGAGCACGATCGAACGCGAATGGCGCTTTACTAAAACATGGCTACAAGTGGAATTGACTGAAGCGCTTGCAGTTGATGATCGAAAGTGACTAAAATCCGTCCATCGCTCGTGTTCAAAGATCGGGGCCGAAGCCGGCTGCCGAGACCAAGCAGTTAAAGAACTTTGGCCACGTAACCTGTTGACAGGCTCCAAGGTTGTCACTATGATCGCAAATTCTTGGACCCAACAATTCCCGATTCTCGACCCCCAAGGAGGACAAGTTCACATGTCAACCTCCGCACGCAAGCTGTGCCTAGTGCTCTTGTTCGGAGCCATCCTCGCGGCGCCTGTGGCGGCGCAATCAGACATTGATCTCAAGACCGCCACCGGTGATGCGCTCGGTGGTTACGTGCCGGACGGCACTTGCACCGCGATCGACGATGACGCCTATGACGGCTCCATCGCGACGATGACGTGCTTGACCGTTCCGGGCGAGGATCTGATCATTGAAGGCGTCACCGTCGACCTCAGCATGAATCACTCTTGGGCCGGCGATCTCGTCGTCAAGGTGATCAGCCCCGAGGGCACCGTCTCCACCGTCATGAGCCGCCCCGGCTTCGACGACATGGCTGACGACGGCACCGGCTGCTGCGGCGACAGCTCGGATCTCACCGAGACTGCGCCCTTCAGCTTCGACAATGGCGCCGGCGACAGCGCCGAAGACATGGGCTCCACCATCGGTGGTGGCGAGTTCATCTGCCAGGACGACGGCATCTGCTCCTATTCGCCGGCTCCGGGCTCGGGCCCAGGCGTCGACCTCTCCGACTTCAACGGTGAGCTCGCCAGCGGCGACTGGATGGTTTGTGTTGGTGACTCCGCGGGTGGCGACACCGGCGACGTCTGCAGCGCTTCCGTCAACATCAGTGGTTCCCCGCCGGTCTCCCTGATCGACGTTCCGACCATGAGCTACTCGGGCCTCGCGCTCCTCTTCCTCATGCTCGCTGGCGTCGGCTGCTGGATGATCTTCCGCCGCTAGGCCGAAGTCTTCCTAAGCCAGACCGAGAAAAGGCACGGCGAAAGCCGTGCCTTTTTGCTATTCAGAGGTAGGGAAAAAGCATGGTTTCGAAACGTGCTTGGGCGCTCACGGCTGTGGCTTGGCTAGCGCTGGCTTCAGCCGGCGGGGCCTCGGATCTGGCTGCGGCGATCGCCGAGGCCAAACGCCTGGTTTCGGCTGGAATGTCCCAGGCCGCGCTCGATCGCCTGACGCCGCTGGCCGTTGGGCCGGCGACTGCCCGGGTCACCGCGGAGCTCGCCGCCATTCGCTTTCAAAACCGCGACTTCGCCGGCGCGGCCGATGCCTATCAGCGCCTGGCAGAGCTGGCGCCCGACAACGCTGTCGTCAAGCGCAACCTGCTGATCGCCCTCTACCGCTGCGAGCGCTTCGAAGCGGCGGAGCAGGTGGTCAACGAGCTCGGTGAAGCCACCGTGGGCTCTGATGCCCGTGCCCTCGCCGTCCGCGGCCTGCTGGCAGCCCAGCGTGGAGATCATCAGAAGGCGCTCGAAGATCTCGAAGCCGCCGAGGCTCTCGACACCGAAGATACGTTCGCGATCTATGAGCTGGGTTTATACCACCTGGCCCAGGGAGCGCCGGACCAGGCGACGGCGGCTCTGCGCGAGGCGGTGCGACGCAATCCCGAATCCAGCTCGGCGCACTACAACCTCGGCCAGGCGCTGGTACGCGCGGGCGACGCCGCTGCCGGCCGGGCAGCGTTCGCTAGGGCGACCGAAATCTCGAACCGAGCCAACGCCGAGCAAACGCGCCGCAGCCGCGGCGTGGCGCTCGCCGTGCGTGCCCAGGAGCGCCTCGCCGCGGGAGACGCCGCAGCCGCTCTCCGCGATCTCGATAGCGCGCTCGAAGTCTTCCCCGACGATCCTCAGCTCGGCCAGCTGCGTACCCAGGCGCTCGCCGCGCAGGCGCCCACGCCGTGAGCGCGAAGCGCCAACCGCGGGCCAGCCGCTTCGCGCGGTGGACGCTTGTCGCGTTGGCCTGGGTCGCGATCTCGGCCTGCGGCGGCTCGTCGACCGAAGAGCCCACTCCCCCGCCGGCCGCCCTGCCGGCCGGGCAGCTGCACGAGCGCGCCGCCGAGCGCGGGATGGTGTTTCGCTTCCGCAGTGATCCAACAACGCGCAAGCTGATGTACGAAACCATGGGCGGCGGGGTCGTGCTCTTCGATGCCGACGGCGACCATGACCTCGACGTCTTCGTGCCCGGAGGAGGTAGCGCCGCCGGCAGCTCACGCCAGGCCGCCCACCAGGGTTTCTTTCGCAACACCGGCCAGGGCATCTTCGAAAACGCCACCGCCACGGCGGGTCTAGAGCCCCAGGACGGAGACGCGTTCACCCTCGCCGGTGCCGCGGAAGACGTCGACGGCGACGGTGATCTCGACCTCTACGTTACCGCCCTGGGCGCCAACCGCCTCTACCTCAACGACGGGACCGGTCACTTCACGCGCCAGCCTCGAGCCGGCGGTGCCGAAGGGGACGCCTGGTCCGCGGCCGCCGCCTTCCTCGATGCCGACGGCGACGGCGACGCCGACCTCTACGTCATCAACTATGTCGAGTACGACCCCGAGGACGAGCTGCCGTGCACCCTCGGCGGCCAGCGCA
Organism: Acidobacteriota bacterium; assembly: GCA_039030415.1. Classification (GTDB taxonomy): domain Bacteria; phylum Acidobacteriota; class Thermoanaerobaculia; order Multivoradales; family J023; genus JAAELT01. Next base: position 10,811 of record JBCCEE010000197.1, on the reverse strand, counting down.
TCTACTGCACGCCCATCCTCTTCACTGCCGCCGCCAACGCCTTCTACCGTAACGACGGCGGCCGGTTCGTCGAGGTGACCGAAGCCGTCGGGCTCGGCGGCTCGGCCGGCAAGAGCCTGGCCGTCGCCGCGGCCGACTTCGACGCCGACGGCGATCTCGATCTCTACGTCGCCAACGACAGCACCCCGAACACGCTGTGGGTCAACGACGGTAGCGGCCGCTTTGTCGAGGAAGCGCTGATGCGCGGCGTCGCTCTCGGACGAGACGGCCGGGAGGAGGCGAGCATGGGCATCGCCTTCGCCGATCTCGACCGCGACGGCGACCTCGATACCGTCGTGCCCAACTTCTCGAGCGAGGTCTACAACCTCTACCGGCAGGACGCCGGGGGTTTCTTCACCGACGTCGCGACCGCCAGCGGTCTGGCCGCCACCACCGCGCCGCTGCTCGGCTTCGGGGTCGTCGCGGCCGACTTCGACCTCGATGGCTGGATCGACCTCGCCTTCGCCAACGGCCACATCAACGACCTGGCGGACGATCTGCTGGTCGCCACCACCTTCCGGCAGCCCAACCTGCTGCTGCGCAACGTGGGCGGCGCCTTCGAGGCGTGGCCGGAGCGCACGGGAGACTTTGCCCGGACCAACGTCGCTCGCGGCCTGGCGGCGGGAGATCTCGACGGCGATGGCGACGTCGACCTGGTGGTTTCGCGCATCGATGGTCCGCTCGCGCTGTTCTCGAACGGCGGCGCTCCGACGAGCCGCTGGGTCGCGGTCGCACCGCGCCGCGCCAGCGGGGCCCCGGCGACCGGCGCCTGGGCGCGGCTCGAGCTCGCTGACGGCGACGAGCGCGTCGCGCACCTGGCGAGCGCCGGTTCCTACGGCTCACAGAACGAGCCGGTGCTGCGCTTCGGCCTCGCCGAGGGCGAGCAGCCCGAGGCACTGGTGATCCGCTGGCTGTCCGGCGCCGAGCAGCGCCTCGAAGCTCCGGCCCCGGGCCAGGTGCTCGAAATCTCCGAGCCCGTGAATTGACGACGGCAGGCCCGAGTCTGCCGCAGGCAAGTCCGAGCAGGCGTCGTCGCTGCGTGACCGTAGCGAAGACCAGATCCGGCGCACTCCAAAGCCCGGGGCCTGCCGCGTGGTAGCCTGTTCGCTAGGCGGTGCCAGTGCCGCCACTCGGAGGTGTGCCGTGGCCCTGTCAATCCTGCCAATCAAGCCAAGACTTCTGATCTTCGCCGTCGTGGCTTGTTGCTGCGTGCTGCCACTCCAGGCGGAATACCCGAGCTGGGAAGTCATATCCTCGGGATCCAGCTCGGAGCGAGTGAGTTTGACGCCGGCCGGAGAGGGCTTCGCGACCCTCCGAGCGGCGCTCGATTCGCTGGCCGAGCCCCGCAGGTTGAGCGCCATCCGGATCGATCGCACGCCAGCCTACCGGGCGGTCCAGAGCGAGCTCTATCCTTACCTCGAGCAGCACCATCGCGAGACCCTCGAAGCGGCCCTGGCCTCTTCCGGCAATCTCCACAACCCCAAGATGCGGGCGCTCGGCGGGCCGTTCCGAGAGGCCGTGCTCGCGACCTCCTACGTCGAGAGCGTAAACGAGCTGTTGGCGGGATACGGCCTCGAAGTCGTCGGCCTGAGCTTCGAGAAACTCCTGTTGGATCGGCGCCAGCAGCCTCCGTCCTTCTTCGCCGTGATCTGGTTGAACATCGAGCCGTGCCCCGAGGGCAGCTGCACGGGCAGCGAACCTTAGGCTGAGCGCACCTGAGCTGATGCGGCCGGCGAGCGGGAGCCGGCCACGATCGAATCGGCGATCGTGGGCGCGCAACTTCCACAGCGTCGAGCCAGCGTTCGGGGAACGGCCTTGTGACGTTCGCAGCGTCGAGCTGCGGATCGCAGAACGGTTCTGTGGAGTCTGCGCGACCGAATCGGGAATCGCAGAAGGGCTCTGTGGAGTCTGCACGGCCGAGCTGCGAATCACAGAACGCCCGTGAGGATCTCGCAGGCTCGAGTTGGGAATCGCAGGACGACGGTGGAGATTTTGCACGGCCGAGTTGGGAATCCCAGAACGCCTGTGTGAAGTCTGCACGGCCGAGTTGGGAATCCCAGAACGCCTGTGGAGAGCTCACACAGGCGATATGGACCAGGCTCAACGGGAAATTCGCGCTTATATTGACCGACCGGTCAGTAGATTAAGGAAAATTGGGTCGACATACCCCTTTTTCAGAAGTTTCTTTTTACAGTCTTGCCGCGGCCGACAAAACCCAACCCGTTGGCCGTCGCCCCTCGCTCCCAATGTGGCGTGAGGGGTGCCATGCAGACGCCCGGCACAGCCGGGCAGAAGGAGGTGCCTTATGGCAGCCAAGATGTCGAAGGAGGTCACCACGCGAATGCGCTCCGCGCTGTTCGTGATGTCGGCCCTGGACCAACAGGGTCCGGCGGTGGCCTCGAACCTGCTGGACATCGTCCAGCCCAACCTGCAGGAGGGTGATGAGCCCCCTGCACCCCTGGCGATGATCGTCGCTTTGGGTCGAACCCTAGAGGCCAGTCTCGATCGACTGGTCGCGATCGACCGCAAGCTCTACGTCGCCAATGAGCGGGATGGCGTGCTGCGTCAGTCGCGCAACGACATGACCCTGAAGATCACTCGCATGATCGAAGGGATGCGTCGCAGCGTGATCGCCCAATACGACAAACCGTCTCTGGAGGGCCTCGCTCTCCAGGACAATGCGGGTCGCGATCCCGTCACCCTCAGGCGGCAAGCGTCGCTGATCGCTCACCGCATCCTCAAGGGTAGGCCGGCGCAGGCCCTGGGGAGCTCGGTATTCGAGATTCCCTTCGATCCCGTGCCTCAGGCTCAGCAGCTGGCGCTGGCGGCGGTCGATCTGACCTCGAACCTCGAGCAGATGAACCAAGCCAAACGCCGGATCGACGAGATCCTGCGGGACAAGCAGAGGGCCATGTCGGAGCACGACCAGGTCTTCCTGCGGGTGGCGCGTCAGTTCGAAGACATGTGTCGCTTTGGAGGCGAGCAGGAGCTCGCCGACAAAGTGCGCCCGTCGACCTCGCGGCCGGGTCGAACCCATGGCAGCGACGAGACCGGCAATCCGAATCCGTCCGAGGAGACGGCTCCGGAAAACGACTCTCCGGCCGACGATGAGTCGGACACCGGAGCCGAGCCGCCGGTCGAGGAGCCGCCCACGGACGAGTCACCGGCCGAGGAGCCACCGGCCGAGGAGCCGCCGGCGTCGACCCGGCCGGAGGAGGGGGTGATCGCCAACTAGCTCTCGAATCTAGCCCAGCCCTCGCCCATCCGTCCTCGCGACGCGCCTGATCCTCCGTGGTTGCTCCTGTGCGCCGGTGCCCTCTCAGTCGAAAGGGTGCCGGCGCCTCTCGCCCCAGGATTTCACGGAGTCACTCGCGCGCCACCGAGTCATCCGAACCGCCAAAGAAAGAACTTCAGCCGAGATTTACTCTTCTAAAAAGAAATTCCATGCTACCCTCTCTAAAATCGCGATGAGCCATCATTCGAGTCAATCCACCACCGCTGCTGCCGTCGAGCCCGCTGCTGAAGCCGCGCCGCCCACCCGCCGGCGCCTGAATCGCCTGCAGCGTCTCGTCAACCGGGCCAAGCAAAAGCCGACGATGGTGCTCAAAGACAAGCGCTGTCGCAAGCCCGAGTTTTGCCTGGCGTTCTTCGACCACTGTATCGACCGTGCGCTGCTGGATCCCAGCTCCGGCGTCGAGCTCGCCGAGCTCGCGCTCGATCTGGCGGGCAGCATCGGCGATCCCCACCTCATGAACCGCGCCGAAGGGGTGCGGGTTCACGCCTACATCGCCACCACCGAATGGGACCGGGCGAGCGAGTACCTGGAGGGCTATCGAGCTTCTGCCCTCACCTGCTGCGAGTCTTGCGCCGCCGACTGGTACGTGCGCCAGGGCGACCTGCTGGTCGAACATCGCGACACCGACGGCGCCGGCCAAGCGCTCGACCACTCGTTCGAGCACTTGGGCTGCTCTGCCGGCGACGGCTACGGCCGGCTGTGCTTCATCCGCGGCCTCCAGCACTTCTACGAGAAAGATCACGAACGTGCTCTGTGCGACGTCGAGACCGCCCTCACAGAAATCGAGCTGGATTCTCCCCGCGGCTACTTCGTGAACTCCCTAGCCTTCCTGTCGTGCTTCCTGCAGGGCGCCCAAGACCGCGAGCGCTTCGAGCAGGCCTTGGAGATCGCCGACGCTTTCAGAGCACGCATTCTGGGGCTGAAAGACTGGGGCGAGGCACGCACCTCCCTATCCTGGGTCGAAGGCCAGATTCACGCCCGCCTCGGCAACTGGCGCGAAGCCGACCATCGCCTCGGAAGAACGCGCCGAAACCTCATCGGTCAGGGTCCCGATCGCTACGCTCTAGCAGCCGCCCTGGATCATTGCCTGAACTACACCCACCGCCCGAGCGACGATAGCCGCCGTCGCATCCTCGGCATCCTAGGCACCTGCGAGCGCCGCCTCACCGGTCTCGAGCCGCTGCTCAAGAAGCGCCTGAAGCACGTCAAAAGCGTCATCAGCCGCCAACCCCGCCATACCGCCTGGGGCCTCACCATGCTGCGTCGGTCCTTCATCGTACCGGTCGCGGCGATCGTGTTTGCGGCGCAGCCTCGGTAGCGGACTAGCCTGGGGTTTCGTTCTCGGCAACAAGCTCGAGTTCTTCTAGTTGTTGGGCGGGTTGCGGCATTCGCACTGTGCTTTTGCCGGATGAGCCTGGCACCAGCAGCAGGCATACTTGGAAGCGCTGCACGAAATGGAGCAGCCTGAAGGAGCACCTTCGCAGGCCGTCACGCTGCAAGTCGTTGCGCCACTGCCGCCTGCATCGCAGGAGTCGTGGAAATCCAGCCCTTCGGACGGCCTTGGCTTTAGTGGAATGCGTTCGAGCTGCCATTGGGATATTGCGACATCCACAGGAACGTCGAGATCCCAAGTGCTCGACAAACCAAAGCCCTCGACGATCCGCATGTCTGAAACGCCCGAGATCTTGCGCGGAATGCTGCCGCTCAACAAGAGCAACAGCGCCCAGTCTTCTTCTTTCGAAAACACGGCGAGTTGATCATCTCGCACTCGCAGTGAGGCGTCGAAAAAGATCCTCTCGACCGTTTCATAGGGCGCCTCCTGCTGTAACGCAAACAATCGGTCAGCGATCCCGTCGGCGGGATATTCGTCGAGACCCACCAAAATCTCGCCAGTATCTAACGTCGAGACCTGAATCTCCCCGCGCACATAAGCAGCATTTTCTCCCCCAAATGCTACAGAACATAAAACGAGCATTATGCAACCCAAAACGACAGATCTCATCATCCAAGCTCCAGTAATTTTAACCAATTAGCATTTTGAACACCTTAGCATTGCAGGTTAAAAGGTACAAGTTCGGTTGGATGGCTCAAAGAGCCTCTAGGAGTGGACCATCTGGCATTCGGCTTGCTAGATCCGAGTGCCATGAATGAGACGCAACACGCCTCGATCCGCCCTTCGCTCATCCCAAATCAAGCCTTGATCGGGCTCGCGCTCGTCCTAGTCAGCTTGCTCCCGCCGGGACGCCTCACGGCTCAGGACTCAGCCGAGCTCGTTGAGGAGAGACGCATCACGGCGATAGACGTGGTGGTGCGGTTCGAGGCGAGTGGGGTGCGGGAGTGGGCCAAGGACGGGGCGGTGCCGAAACGGCTGACACCTGAGGATTTCGAGGTGCGGTTCGATGGCGAGCCGCGGACGGTGGTGGCGGTGGAGCCGACGGCCGGGCACTGGCAGACGGTGGTGTATTTCGATGCGGCGCTGATGAACGGCGCGGACCTGCGCTGGGCGGCGCGGACGCTGGCCGACAAGGGTGCCGAGTTGGCCGAGCTCGGCTCGGTGCAGATCATTGTGGCGGATCCCGAGCCCAGGACAGTGCTGTCATCCACCTCGGACCCGGAGGAGATTCACACCGCGCTGTCGCAGCTGGCGCAGACGCTGGAGGGCAGCAATGAGCTGGTGGCTCTGCGCTCCGAGGTGCTGGCCGAGCTGCAGCGGGAGCCGCCGGAGCTGTCGGTGGACGACCTCGTGGCGGTGGCGCAGGGTGAGAGCGTGCGGGTGGCCGAGCGTTTGGATGAGCTGCTGCTGACCCTGGTGGAGTATGAGACAACCCAGCCGCACCGCCTGCTGCTGCTGGCGAGCGGAGGCTTCGATATCTACCCGGGGGCGTTCTACAAGCCGCTGATCGCTCAGATGGAGGCTCAGGCGCCGGAAGGCGTGGACGGACCTTCCGCGGTCGGATCGTCCGCGGCTGGGTCGTCTGCGGTCAAGCAACTTTCGGTACGCGATGCACCGCTGCCGGCGGTGACCGATGGTCTGGCGCAGACCCTGGCGTCCTACGGCTGGATCACCGCCGTGGTGGCACCGCCGCCGCCGAAGATGCTGAAGCCTGGCCTGCGCATCGGCAAGTTTCGCCTCTCCGGGCCGGGCATGGTGTACGACGAAGAGGAGAACCGCACCTTCTTCAAGTTCTTCAGCGCCACCTTCGAAGAGAACCGCAAGCCGGAGCGGGCCGAGGCCTATCTCGAGCTCGGTGCGGCGCTCGAAGGCCAGGGCAAGCTGGAAGACGCGGAGGACGCGCTGCGCAAGGCGATCTACTACTTCAGCGGCGATCCGCGGACCGCCAAACAGCAGGCCGCGACCTACGTCTACCTTGGCAAAGTCCTCGAAGCGCAAAACAAGAGCCCGCAGGCGATCGAGGCGTTCGAGCGCGCCAGCCGGCTCGATCCGGCCTTCACCTATGAGGAGGTCGGCGCCACCGCCGAGCTGCTCGACGGCACGATCCCGCTCGGCGCTATCGCCGAGGTCACGGCGGGTCAGACCGTACGAAGTCGCGGACAGCTGTCAGATCTCTTCGAAGATCTCGGGCAGCGCGTGCGGTTGACATACCAGGTCGCCGGGCTGCCGGACGGCAAGATTCATCCCCTGCAGGCGCGCTACCTCGGGCCACCGCGTCAGCTCAGCCATCCGGGTTGGGCGCGCCATGCGCTGCCGGAATCGGTGGCCGCGGCCCGCGCCCGGCGTCTGCTGGCGGGCGAGCCGAGCGGCGGCTCGTGGCGTCTGCAGGCCGCAGCGAGCCCGACGTCGACATACGGACGCGCCGCCCTCGCCCTTTCACTCGAGGAGGCGACCGCTCAGCTGTCGAGCGACGAGCCGGCGGTGGTGCGCCTGACCCTGGCCACGGGCGGCCCCGACGAGCCCGCCAGGATCGAGCATCGCCAGCTCGGGCTGCACACGGCCGCCGATCTCGCCGCCTGGCGTCAGCGTCTCGAGCTCGACGTCTCAGACGCTACCTGGGTGGCGGTGATCGTCGAAGACCTGGCCGGCGGCGGCTGGGGCGGTCGTCTGATCGAGCTGCCCTGATTCGATCCTACCGAGGCCGCGGTCGTGGACGGGTGGGGAACATGCCGAGCTCCACCAGCTCCTCCGCGGTCAGCACCCGCACCGGTCCACGCTCCTGCAGGCCGAGCATCTGAGGCCGCGACAGACGGTGCAGCAGCAGCATCTTGGGGGAGTTGGTGAGGAAGGGATCGTTGCGAGCGATGTCCTGGCCGTACCAAACGGCGCCGGCCGGCACGACCACCAGCGGCTCGGGCAAGCTGGCGACGTACTCCTGGGTCTTGGCGAACGGGCGAATGACCTCGGAAACCTGGGAGGCGCGCAGCGGCAGCTGGGCGAGCAGCGCGAAGCCGACGCTCAGAGCGAGCAGCGTCTGGGCCCGCGAGCGATCGAGGGCTTCGGTAAACAGGCGCCAGCCCGGCACCGCCAGCAGCACCAGGTTGCCGAGCGCCGCGAAAGTGTAGCGGGCGCCCCAGCCGTGGCCCTGCCAGGCGCCGGTCACCAGAGAGAGATAGAACGCTAGAGAGAGCAGGAAGCTCCACGCCAGATCGTGGATCAGGGGCGGTTGCCCGCGCCAGCGCAGTAGGGTCAGGCCGACCAGAATCGAAAGCGCCAGCGGCTGCCAGGCGACGATTTGCGCCGCGTTGGCCGCCAGGTTGAGGAATTCCATCGCGCCGGGTAGGCCGAAGTGAGAGGTGACGAAGCTGTCCGTGGTCGGGTTGACGAAGCGCTGGCAGGCGATCCACAGCGCGCTGGCCAACAGGTAGACCGAGGCGAAGTAGGCCGCCCACAGCCACCGGCGGCGCAGCACGATGCGCAGCAGAAAAGGAATCGCGAACAGCGCGTGCGGCACGAAGGCGTGCAGCCCCATCGCCACCAGCCCCACCCACGGCGCGAGCAGCCATCCCAGCCGATCGTCGCGCACGTAGAGCCACAGCCACAGCAGGTTGAAGAAGAGGTGCGCCGGCATCGAGTAGCCCGACATGGCGGTGATCAGGAACTGCGGCGAGGCGGCGAGCAGGAGCACGCAGACGACCGGAGCGTCGCGCTCTTCGGGCCACAGCCGGCGAGCGATCGCCGCCAGCACGAACAGCGTCGCCGCTGCCAGCAGCGGATTGAGCAGAGCGGGCTCGCCGAGCCAGACGAAGGGCACCAGCAGGGTGGCGTAGAGCGGCAGGTAGTTGGAGACCCAGCTGCCGGATTCCGGCAGGTAGCTGGTGAAGACCGGAGCCAGGGCCTTGCCGAGATCCCGCCATTCCTCGGGCACGGGAGCCGTGAAGTGGCCGGCCGCCAGGATCTTGGCCTGGAAGAGGACGGTGTGCTCGTCCATGCTGAACGGAAAGCTCTGGTAAACCAGGTGAGCGCCGGCCCAGGCCACCAGCAGCACGCCCGCCGCCAGGCCCGCGAGCCAGAGCTTCGGCGAGCGCTGGGGCCAGCGCTCGATCCATTCGGCCCAAGCCGGTGTCTCCGTCTGGCGCGGCAGCCAGCGGGCGAGGAGCACCGTCAGCAACAGCAGCAACAGCAGGTGCGTCGGCTCGTAGCTCAGGTAGAGGTAGGTGAAGATGTTGAGCTGACCCAAATCGGTCCGGCCGAGGTCCATGACGATCATGACGCCGGCCACCGCGAGACCAACCAAGCAGACGCCGCCGACCAGGTTCAGGGCGTGCGCCCACGGCCGAGGAGCCCGAGTGTGATCGACCGTCGTCACGTCAGCCGGTTCCCTGCAGGTTGAGGCACGACAGCAGGTTGCGGGCCTCGATGTTAAACAGGCCATGGCGCGCCAGGTCGAAGATCTGGGCCAGCGTCATCCACGTGAAGTCGGGCGGGATCTCGAGCGACGCCTCGGGCTCGAGCTCGAGGATCGTGTAGCGATTCTGGAAGTGGTAGAAGCGACCGCCTTCCTCGGACTGAACTGCCTGGTATCGGATCCGTTCGGTAGGCGGCTGCTGAAACAGCTCCAGGAATGGCGGTGCGGTGCCGGCTGCCAGGCGCTGCTCGGGATTGGCGCACGCCACCGTCGGCCCGATCTCGAACAGATCGCGATTGCCCGGCTCGAGGCTGGCGCGCACCAGGAAGTGCAGGATGCCGCCGTGCTTCTGGGTCACGAAACCGACGCAGCCGCAGCCGAAGTGCTCGAGCAGCGGCTGGGTCCAGTGCACGACCTCGCGGTCGCCCGCCTCGACGTCGACGGCGATGACGGCGAAATGCTGCCCGCTGCGATGCCGAATGCTGTAGTCGTCCTGCTTCCAGTCTGCCACCTGATCGAGCGGGATGCGCTCCACCTTCAGGTGTCCGCCCGCTTTGTGCTCGGTCAGCCAGCTCAGGATCTCATCACTCGAGTGCCGGGCGCGGTCGGTCTCGACGGCGGAGCGCAGCAGATCGCTGGGGAATCCCTCTAGCCGTCGACCGAAGGCTATGGCGTGCTCGTCACCGCAGGAAATCTCCGCGGGCGATCGAGCCTGCCAGCTGGCCGAGGCGAAGGGAATGCAGGCCAGCACCGTTCGGGCGTCCATGTTGACCAGGTTGTCGCGCCCCAGCAGGCGCTTGATCTGCCCGAGGGTCAGCCAGACGAATCCGTCGGCCAGCGGCACGTCGTCGTCGATCTCGACGATCATGTTGCGGTTGCGCTTGCGCAAGAAGCGCGAGCCCTGCTCGGACTGCAGCTGATCGATCAGCCGTCGCCCCCGGCTCGGATCGAGGAAGTAATCGAGATAGCGCGGACGCTTGCCGGCGTGCACGCGAGTGTAGTTGCTCCAGGTGGCCTGCACCGTCGGCGACAGCTGCAGCAGGTGGGGTGGGCTTGACCGCGGCGGATTGCCGGGCTCCCTCTTGGCCTGCATCAAGAAATAGCGCACGCCGTCGAAGCAGCGGGTGAGGATGCCCAGGATGCCGATCTCCGGCTGGTGGATGATCGGCTGCTGCCAGCTCCGTACCGGGCCGTGGCTGGTCTCCACCCGCACTCCCTCGATCGCGAAGAAGCGCCCGGAGTCGTGCACCAGCCGATGCGGGTCGGCCGCGAAATGCCACTGGTCGAGCTCGTCGAATCGGATGCGCCGCACCGCGAACCTCTGCGCTCGGGCGCGCTCCGCCAGCCACCCCTCGACCTCGTCGAGCCGAATGAAGCGTTCCTCTGGAGTCAGCGCCGAGGCCAAAAAGCTAGCGGCGAGGTCGGCGGGCGCGTGGGCTTGGGGCTGCATGAGATCAACTCGTCCGCATGATCTCTTCGAGCGTCGCGCGCTCGATCGGCAGGTCGGCGGGTAGCCAGGTTTCGAAGGCTTCGCTGGCGAATAGCGTCGAGTCGCCGGGGTAGGTCGGGACGACGTAGAGGGGAAAGCGTTCGAAGAGCTCGCGATCTGAGCGCTGACGGCGTGCCTGCACGCGCTGGCGCTTGGCGGCCGAGGCGTCGAGATGGCCGAGCAGGTG
>JBCCEE010000196.1:0-14261 GCA_039030415.1 Acidobacteriota bacterium | reverse complement strand
TGGAACGTCGGCGAGCTGGCGTTCGGTGTAGCGTCCCGCCCTCAGCTTGGCCAGTGCCAGCTGGCTGAGATCGCCGCCGGTCACCCGCACGCGAGCTGTGATCTGCCCGGCGGCCACCGCATCGAGAGCGCACATCGCCATCGAGTAGGGTTCCTGGCCGTTGGAGCAGCCGGCGCTCCACAGATCGAGGCGCAGCGGCTCGGTGCCTCGTCGGCTTCCCGCTCGGGCCTGCAGCATTTTTGGCAGCAGCGAGCGCAGCGCGTCGAACGACGGCTGGTGGCGGAAGAAGCTGGTCTCGCGGTTGATCAGCAGCTCCTGCAGCTCGCGCCACTCGCCGGCATCTCGCTGCACCCGCTCCAGGTAGGAGCCGAAGGTCAGAATCTCGAGCTGGCTCATGCGCTGCCAAAGACGCCGAGCGAGAAAGTTTCGCCGGGTTTCGCCGAGCTCCAGGCCGCAGCGCTCGACGATGAGCTCACGCCAGGCCTGGTGATCGTGCACGCTGAGCGCCGGCCTCGAAGGCGCGGCGCTCGAGCGTCTCGCAGCTTGGTGCAGTCCAGCCATCAGCCGGCTTCAAGTCAGGCGGCGCGCTGCGGCAGGCGGAAGGTACGGACCGAGTCGCGCAGGTTGTCAGCCAGGTCCACCAGGTTGCGGATCGAGACCGCCGCCTGCTTGGTGCCCGAGGCCGTCTGTTGGGTGACCTCGGAGATCTCACCCATCGCCTGAGCCACCGACTCCGAGCCGCGCGCCTGCTGGCGGGCGGCCATCGAAATCGAGCCGATGAGCTCCGCCAGGCGATTCGAAACGTCCTGAATCTGCTCGAGCGAGGTGCCGGCTTCGTTCGCCACCGACGAGCCCGAGACCACCTCGCGGGTGGTTTCTTCCATCGCCGTGACCGCTTCCGTGGTCTCACTCTGAATCGACTTGATCAGGCCTTCGATCTGCTTGGTGGCGTCCGCCGACCGCTCGGCCAGGCGCTCGACCTCTTCCGCCACGACCGCGAACCCGCGACCCGCTTCGCCAGCCATAGCGGCTTGGATCGAGGCGTTGAGGGCCAGGATGCTGGTGCGGTCGGCGATGTCGCCGATCAGCTGGACGATCTCGCCAATCTCCTGTGAGCTCTCGCCGAGACGCTTGATGCGCTTGGCGGTCTCCTGTACCTGCTGGCGGATGCCGCCCATGCCTTCGATCGTGCGACGCACGGCGTGGTTGCCCTGCTGCGCGGTGTCGAGCGCTTGGCCTGCGACTTCGGCTGCCGCGCTGGCGTTGTCCGACACCTGCTGAATCGACACCGCCATTTCGTCGATGGCGCTGGAAGTGTTGACGATCTGCTCGGACTGCGATTCGCTGCCGCTGGCGAGGTGTTCTGTCGTCGCCTGAATCTCACTCGCCGCGGAGCTCACCTGAAGGGTGGTGTCCTGGACGTCGACGATGATCGTGCGCAGCTGCTCGATCATGTAGTTGAACGAGTCGGCGATGGCGCCGGTCATGTCGGCGGTGACCTCGGCTTCTACCGTCAGATCACCATCGGCGACGTCGGCAACCTCGGTGAGCAGCTTTTGAATCGATGTCTGAATGTAGTCTTTCTCTTCCTGACTTTGAATCAGGTTGAGCGTGTTGTCGAGCATCGAGTTGAGGTTGCCGGCCATCTCGCCCAGCTCGTCACTGCTGGTGATCTCGGCGCGAGCTTCGAAGTCGCCCAGGCCGACGTTGCCAAACAGGTCGCCGATGGCGCCCAGCTGGCGCAGGATGCCGCGCTGCACGAGATAGGCGACCGCCGCCGCCAGCAAGGTCAGTAGCAGAGCACCGCCAAGCTGGATGAACTGCTGCCGGCGAAGCTCGGCTCTGCTTACCTGGACGCGTTCCTGCAGAGCTCGCGAGGTATCTGCGAAGAGATCGAGGTAACTCTGAATCGCCAGGGTGCCCTGGTCGAAGTAGGTCCGTGGCGGCAGGGTGATCTCGACCGCATCGAGCACGTCGGTACGGACGTAGCTGAGGAATTGGTCGACTTCTTTCTGTTTGGCCTCGAGCACGGGCTGTAGCTCGGCTTCGAGCACGGGCTCGAGGCCGAACGCGACGTTGAGATCCCGCTGCAGGCCCTCGACGTCGGGCAGACTGCGCGCCAGCAAGGCTTCTAGGTTGACGCGTCCGTCCGGAGTGATGGCGCGCTGGGCGACGAAGCCGTTGCCGAGACCGCGCAAGCGCCCGAAGGTCTCGGACACGCTCGGCACACGTCCGATCAGTACGTCCACCATATAAGCATTGGCGGGATCCGCGTCACCCACCAGCTTGCCGGTGTTACCCAGGTGCAGGAAAAGCTCGTTGATCTTGACGATCAAAGCCGTATGCCGCGGAAAGTTCTCCGCCGGCGTCAGGTTCTCGAGGTCGCTGCGCAGCTGGCGCCAGTCGGTTTCGATGGCGTCGAGACGAGCGGTACTTTCGAGCTGGGCGCCGTAACGGCCGTCGATCTCGCGCAGGCTGACGAGGGTGCGATCGACCTTGCTCGCCAGATCCTCGAGAATCGTCAGCTGGTTGGTGTCGCCGGAGAGATAGCCTTGGGCGGTACCGCGATGCTGCGGCACGAAAGCCACCAGATCGATCAGGGTGTCGATGTACTCGAGCGCCCGCAGCTCAGCGTCTTTGTCCGCGATCGTGGCGCTCGACTGGCTATAGAACAGCGCCACGCCGGCGGCGATCGGGATGAACATGATCGCGATGATCAAGGCTAGTTTCCAGGGAATTATCATGTCCAGGATCTCCTCAATGGATCGGGCTCGGGCCCGGCATGTCGGTCGTATCAGAGTGATCCGACGTAGGTTTCAGTAGCTCAGAAGGGGTTTTTTCGGCGGCGAAGGGAGCCAGCTCGTCGGCGTTTAGCAGGCGGTCGGCGTCCAGAATGGCCACCAGACGATCCTGATGCGAGGCGACGCCGACGAGAAACTGGCGTACCGGATCGTCCACCGGTGCGGTGGGAGGCTTGATGGTCGCCGGATCGATAGAGCGTGCCCCCAGCACCTGATCGACCACCAGTCCGCCGGTCAATGAGCTGGGGGTTTGAAGTACCAGCATGCGGTGGCGCTCCGCGTCGTGACTCGGCGCGTGGCCCAGGAAGAGGCGGAAGTCGAGCACGCCCAGGATGTCGCCGCGCAGATTGGTCACTCCCAGCAGCCATTCAGGGACTTGCGGAAGCGGGGTCACGGCTGGCACCGGCCCGACTTCGATCACCTGGCCCATCGCCAGGCCATATTGGGTGCCGGCAACGGTGAAGACGATGTGCCGCTCGATCGCTTCCTCGGAGGTGGCCCCGGAGGCTTCCGGGGCAGCGAGAGCGTCGGTCGGCTGACCGGCGTCGACGGTCGCTATCAGCTCACTCAAGTCGTCGCCCTGCGGCTGCTCTTCGAGCTCTGGCTTCGAGGGCGGGGCCGGCGGTTCTGCCGCCGCGTCGACCGGCAGCTCGGCCGACGTTTGTTCGTTGCCCGCCGCTGCCTGCGGCTCGGGCGCGTCCGGAGTCACCGGCTGGATCGGCACCGGTTTGGTACCTGCTGGGTCAGTGCTCGCCTGAGAAGTTGCGGGCGTGCTGCGCGGCTCATGCGGCAGATCGCCGAACATCTGCTTGAGCTGCTCGAACGGATCAGCAGGCCCAGCCTCGGCTTCGGCCGGCTTGTTGGGCTCGTGGTCGTCGTCGAAAGGCATGCTCGACCTCAGACGAACTTGCTCAGGGTCGAATGCAGCTCGTCCGGCGTGAACGGCTTGCCAAGGTAGTCGTCAGCGCCTTGCTTGAGGCCCCAGAAACGGTCGGAGTCTTGCGTCTTGCTGGTGACCAATACGATCTTGATCTGTTCGGTCTCGGGCGCGGTCTTGAGCTGACGGCAGACCTGGAAACCGTTCTTCTTGGGCAGGATGACGTCGAGCAGGATCAGCTGGGGCTGGTGCTTGCGGGCCATCTCGAGCGCCTGCTCGCCGTCGTCGGCGGTGAGGATGTGGTGGCCGGTGGTCTTGAGCGCCTCCAGAATCAGCTTCTGCTCGGTCAGGCTATCGTCGACCACGAGAATCGTTGCGGGCATGATTTCTCCTGATTTCTAATCGAAATTTCTAATCGTAGGCTGGGGCTGTTGCGGGTACGCAGGGAGCCGGGCGAGACGGTGCGGCTGCCGCCGCGGGTCGACACTGCGGCTGCCGCCGCGGGTCAGTCGTCGATCACCCAGCGATCGCAGTGCCGATCGATGACCTCCAGCAAGGTCTTGGCCGATACCGGCTTGGTGAGATAGTCGGCAGCGCCGGCCATGCGCCCCCGCACTTTGTCGAGAAAACCATCTTTGCCCGACAGAAAGATCACCGGCACGTGGGCGGTGAGGTCGTTCTCCTTGATGACTCGACAGATCTTGAAACCGTCGAGGTGGGGCATGGTGACGTCGAGCAAGATGAGGTCCGGAACCGCTTCCTGCAGACGCGCCAGGGCTTCCATACCGTTGCTGGCCAGCATCGGTTCATAGCTGCGCCGCTCGAGCGCTTTGGCTACCAGGCTGCGTACGGTGGCGCTGTCGTCGACCACCAGCACGCGCGGTCGACGGATCGGAGGGTCCTCGGCTTCTTCAACCAGCTCGGCGACGTCGACCCTGGTGGTCTCGACGTCGGAGCGCTGCATCTTCGAGGGGGCGACCTCGATCGTCTCGAGTGGCTCGCGCTCGAGGCGTTCGGTGAGGGCCTCGACCGCCTCCCGCAAGCGGCTATCTTCGGGGCTGAGCGCTGCCAGTGCGCTGAGCTGGCTGAGCGCCTTCTGAAAGCGCTTGAGGTTGAGGTAGGCCAGGCTCAGCAAGCGGTGCCGCTCTTTGGCCTCAAGCCTACTGTCGACCTGGGTGAGCGCGATGGCACGGCCGACGAGCTCGATGTCCGCGGTGCTGCTTTGGAAGAAAGCCTCGATGTTGAAGAGATCCAGATGACTGCGGCAGCGGGCGCAGCGCTCGGGCTCGGCGGTGAAGCTCTGTTCGCACAGCGGGCAGCGGAACGACGTCTTGCGCGCTTCGGTAGGTCGCTGCGCGGTACTCACCGACTCGAGGCGAGCGAGCCAATCCCGCGCCTGCTTGTTGGTCGGGTCGACTCTCAGCGCAGATTCCAGGTAGCGGGCGCTCTCGGCAGCGTCCGGAGCTACCGAGGATAGCCACAGCCAAACGGTCTCGTGGTCGGGCTGCGCCACCGCCAAGCGCTCGAAGACCTCACGCGCCGCGGCTTTGTCGCCGCCGCGCGCGAGCTGAATACCCTGCTGCAGGAGGTCCGAAGCATCGCCCGAAGCCATCATGCCGCCACCTCGGGTGCCGCTCCAGACCTTGAAGACGTCAGCGCTTGACGAACTTGTCGATCCCTTCCTCGCGCCACACCTTCAGAGTCCTCTCGTCCTTCGGCGAGATCTTGACGCCGATCGCGTTGACCGGGACGTCGTGACGCTTCTGGATCTCGATCCAGTTCTTCTTGATTTGTGGTTTGACTGTCATCGTTTGGCTCCTTGCAGGTGGTGTGGTGTCGGTGTCGAGAGCAGGTTGAGCGAAGTGACTCATGGAGTTGCTGGCAGTGTGCTTCGGCCGGCCCGACAATCGCTAGAGAGGCGCTGTCGAAGGCGGGAGCGAGAGTCTTGGCGATCCAACGGTTGAGCTCGTCGAGCTGGATCGCCGCGATTTCTTCGAGCATAGCGGCTTCTGAAAGGTAACGATCGAAGTAGAGCTCCTGCGTCGCCAGGCGACTCATCAGCGCATGGGTGTCTTCGCCGGCTAGCTGGATATGAGAGCGCAGCCGGATCTTGGCCCGATGTAGCTCGTCCTCAGTGATTTGGCGCGAGCCGCGCACGATGCCGTCGAGCTCGGCCAGAATCAGGTCGATCGTTTGCGGCAGAGTTGCCGGGGCAGTACTGCCCTCGACCGACAGCAGCCCAGCATCGCGCCAGGCGTCATAGGTCGTGCCGACGTGGTAGACCAGGCCATGCTGCTCGCGCAGGGAAACGAACAGGCGTGAGCTGATGCCGGCTCCCAACACCTGGTCTAGCAAGTGCGCCGAGTAGCGGTCCTCAGCGGCGAAGGACGGAGCTTGGAGGCCGAGGCTGAAATAAGTCTGTGAGACGTCGGCAGACTCGATCTCGAGCGCAGCATGACTGACCGGGCGTCTGACGGGAGTGCGAGCCCGGGTACCGAGAAGGCGCCAGAAGGCGTCCCGCACCTGCGCTACGAAGTCTTCGTGAATCAATGCCCCGGCGGCGGCGACCACCATGCGATCCGGCTGGTAGTGGGTGTGCATGAAGTAGATGAGGTCTTCACGGCTCATGCCTTGCAAGCAGCTCGGGTCGCCGAGCACCGGGCGCCCGAGCGGGTGATCCGGCCACATGGCAGCCCGCAGCGTCTCGTGCGCAAGCTGCTCCGGGTTGTCTCGTCCCGCTTCGTACTCGCAGAAGATCGCCTGCTTTTCGCGCTCGAGCGCTTCGTCGGGAAACACCGGGTTGAGCAGCACATCGCCGAGCAGGTCGATAGCGTAGGGCACGAACTCCTGCAGTACCTGGGCGAAGTAGCAGGTGTAGTCGCGGCTGGTGAAACCACCGATGCGGCCACCCGCACCGTCCATGAGACGGGCGATCTCGAGCGCGTCACGGTTGCTACTGCCCTGGAAGATCATGTGTTCGACCAGGTGGGCGAGACCCTGCTGGTCGGGACGTTCGACAGCCGCTCCAGCCTCCACCAACAGGCCCAGAGTGACCGAGCGGGCGGCGGGGAGTGAGAGGGTGACGACCTTCAGGCCGTTCTCAAGGGTGGTTTTGCGATACTTCACGACGTCAACCCCTGTCGCAAGTCGCGTGCCACGGCCACACCGGGCCTAGGCATATCCTCTAGCTATTGAAAGCAAGTGTTTTGTGGCATTTAAGCAATTATTCTGCCTACCTTTCGACCGTCCGGAATCTAGATTCCAGACTTCGGAGTCTGAAATCTAGACAGATCTGCGCACTGGACCGTCTGAGCTCTGGCGGTGTTTCAGCTCCAGACCGTGTCTTAGCTCCAGACTGTGTCTTAGCTCCAGACCGTGCTCGAGCTCTGGTGACGCCTACCCGGATCCTGACGCGTTCGGTGACACGGGAGGGCGGTCACAGGCTGGCGGGATCGATTCCGAAGCGCTTCAGCTTCTGGTAGAGGGTGGAGCGCGGGATCCCCAGGCGTTCGGCGGCTCGTGCAACCTGGCCATCGGTAGCTCGCAGCGCCTGCTCGATATGCTGGATCTCCATCTCTTCGAGCGTCATCGCCGGCGTTGCAGGAGCTGCTGGCGGCTCGACTGAAGGCTGGAATCTCAAGTCCTGCGCGTCGAGGATCGAGCCGTCGGCGAGCAGAGCGGCCCGCTCCAGCACATTGCGCAGCTCACGGATGTTGCCTGGCCAATCGTAGTGGGTCAGCGCTGTGCGAGCCTCGGGCGACAGTTCGAAGGCACTGCGGCCCAACTGCTGGCTGAGCTGCTGCAGGAACACCTCTGCCAAGCTCGGAATGTCCTCGCGTCGCTGACGCAGCGGCGGTACCGTGAGTGGAATGGTCGACAGGCGGAAGTAGAGATCGAGCCGGAACTCGCCGTCTTGAGCCAGCTGGTTGAGATCCTGGTGACTGGCGGCGATCAGCCATAGGTCGACGCGCCGGTCCCGCACGTCGCCGAGCCGCCTGAAGCGCTTTTCCTCGAGCACCTTGAGCAGCTTGGGCTGTACTTCCAGCGCCAGGTCTCCGATCTCGTCGAGGAAAACCGTGCCGCGATGAGCAATCTCGAGTAGACCGATCTTGTTCTGGTCCGCGCCGGTAAAGGCCCCCTTGAGGTGCCCGAAAAGCTCACTCTCGAGAAACTCTCGCGACAGCCCCGCGCAGTTGATATCGACGAACGACGCGTCGCTGCGTCCGCTGTGCTGATGGAGCCAGCGGGCGAGCACGCCTTTTCCCGAACCGGTCTCGCCGTGAATCAGGATCGGCAGCGAGCCGCGAGCCACCTTGCGGCTCTCGTACTCGAGCCTGCGGATCGCTTCACTGTTACCGATGAACGGGTCGATACGCTGTTGGTGCTCTCGATTCTGGCGCAGCAGGCTGTCGCGTCGATTCTTGCGGTTCTCGAGGGCGCGGTCGACCATCAGACTGAGTGTCTCGAGATCGACTGGCTTGGTGACGAAATTGTCGGCGCCCTGCTTGATGGCACGGACCGCCAGATCGATCGAGCCATGGCCCGTCAGCAGGATCACCGGAGGCGTCGAAAGTCCCGCGTTCTGCCAGCCTTCGAGAAGGTCGAGGGCGGTGCCATCGGGCATCCGGTAGTCGAGGATGATGACGTCGGGCTCGTCGCCTTCCATGGCCAGGCGTGCCGCGGCACAGTCTGCGGCTTCGCTGACCTGGAAGTCGCGGTTCTCGAAGAAGGACCGAATGGCGAATCGAATCGTGGGATCGTCGTCGACGGCCAGCAGGCGTCGCGTCATGGGGAGTGCTCCGCGCCTTCGGAGGTCGATGAACCGCCGGTAACGGGCAGCATGATAGAGACCCGGCAGCCGCCCTCCTCACGATTCTCGACCGTCAGGCGGCCGCCATGGTCTTCCACGATGCGTCGCGCGATAGGTAAGCCCATGCCCTGGCCCTCACTGCGGTAGGTGTAGAACGGTTCGAAGATCTTGGGCAGCTCGCTCTCCAGGACACCGGGCCCCTGATCCTCGACGTCGAGCAGAAGGCGGGTGAATGCCTCGCCCTCGAGGATGCTGGCCTTGAGCTCGACGACGCCCGACTCTGGGCTGTGCTCGAAAGCGTTCTTGAGGATATGGCCGAGCGCCAGCGCCAGCCGGTCGCGATCCATGACCAGGCTGGGCAGCTCCGAGGCTACCGACAGAAAGGCTTCGACCTCGCTCGAAGTGTGCGCTCTGGCTTCCGCTATGGCGGTCTCGATCACGGATTCGATACGGCCGCGGGTGCGATTGGGCTCATCGGGCCCAGCGTACTGGATCACCAGGTCGAGCATGCGCAGGATTCTCTGGGTCTGTTGACGCTGCATATCGAGGCACGAGCGCATCTGAGGATCGTTGCCGATCTGCACTTCGAGGACATCGGCGAGACCCGTGACGCCAAACAGATCGCTGCGCAGCTTGTGATTGATGCCATGCACCAGCGTTCCGATAGCCGACATGCGCTCGCGTCGGCGGAGCTGCCTCTCGAGCTGAATACGCTCGGTAATGTCTCGCAGCACCATGATGGCGCAGCCCGCGGTTTCTTCCGATCGCAGGCGGCTCACGGAGATTTCCCAGGTGATGCCTTCGCGGGCATCGAGAGCCTCCATGAAATCGTCAGCGCCCGCGGTAAAGACGAGATCGCACAGGCGGACTGCAGAAGCCCAGGGTTCGTCCGGCGTCAGCTCGTCGAGGCGGGTGTGCGGGCCGAGCAGCTCACGCGCCAAACGATTGGCTCGTAAGACCTCGCGGTCGCGCCCGAGGTACAGGATGCCGACCGGCACGGCGTCGACCATGGCCTGCCATTCAGACTCGGCCGCGTCCAGGTAGCCACCGGTCGGCTGCTGGACGCGAGAGGTGGGTTTCAAAGGCAAAATCAAGCTCTCGGTCGAAGTCGCATTCTAGAGCGCGGATTGTATCCGTCCGAGTCGTATGGCGCACGTGCCGTTGAGACCCCAATAGATGGACAGGTGAGGATGAGTCGTTCACGAATCCGGTACGACGCGCTACGATGAGACCGACATGTCGAAGCTGCCGGTCCTCGAGCCCAAGAATCGCATTCGCCGATCGCGTTCCACCCGTTGGCGTGCAACCCTACTGATCCTCGTTCACGTGGTGATCGCCGCTCATATCACCCATTGGCTAGTGCGCGGTCGCACGATCACCCCCGTCGAGCCTTCCGAAGCGGCAGCGCTAGCCACCTCTGGAGTGGTCAACGCTGGCCTGGTCTTCTTCGCCGTCACGATCGTGTTGACCGCGATCTTCGGGCGTTTTTTCTGCGGCTGGGGATGCCACCTGGTGGCTCTGCAAGATCTTTCGCGAGCTTTGCTGGAGAAGTTTGGTCGCAAGCCCAAACCGCTGCGCTCGCGTCTGTTGATCTGGGTGCCGCCGATCGCTTTCGTCTACGCTTTCTTGTGGCCAGCGATCTATCGACTGTGGGCCGGCTTGCCGATGCCGAGCATCCGTTTCGAATTCACGACCGAGCACTTCTGGGCAACCTTCCCGGGCTGGTTCATTGGCGGGCTCACCTTTGTGATCTGCGGCTTCTTGGCGATCTACTTCTTGGGCGCCAAAGGCTTCTGCGCCTACGCTTGTCCTTACGGAGCTATTTTCGGTGCCGCTGAGCGGCTGTCGCCGATGCGCATCCGAGTGACCGACGCTTGCGCTGCCTGCGGTCACTGCACGGCGGTCTGCACGTCGAATGTGCGGGTGCACGAGGAGGTGCGGGACTTCGGTATGGTGGTCGACAGCGGCTGCATGAAGTGCTTGGACTGCGTCAGCGTGTGTCCCAACGGGGCGCTCTATTACGGCTTCGGCCCTTTACCCTGGGCCGTGAAGCCAAAAAACAGCAAGCGCAAGGCGCGGCGGCCGGCCCTCAGCTGGGTCGAGGAAGGGGTGGCAGCGGGCGCTTTCGTCGCCGCCTTCTTTACCTTTCGCGGCCTCTATGGCGAGATTCCGTTCCTGATGGCGCTGGGGCTGTCCGGGGTCCTCGCTTTTCTGGTGCTCCTGTGCGCTCAACTGCTGACTCGAGCGAATCTGTCCTTCAAGGGGTGGAGCCTCAAGCGAGGCGGGAAGCTCCAGCGGCCAGCTCTTGGTTTGCTGGCCGGTATGACGCTCTTCGGGGTGTTCTGGGTGCATAGCGGTATCGTCCGCTACCACACGTATCGCGGCGATGCTGGTTATCGCACCGCAAAGGCTTGGGAGACCATGCTGCTCGATGTGGTGAGCACGCAGCCACTGCTAGCCGAAGAAGACGAGCGCAGCATCGAGCGCGGTTATGAATCCTTCGAGCGTGTGCGTGAGCTGGGTTTGATCGGTACCCGAGGCCTGAATGCCAAGATGGCCTGGCAGGCCGCGCTATTGGAGCGCGGTGACGCGGTCGAGCGTCATGCCGAGCTGGCGATCGAACGTGGCGACCTGGCCAGCGATATGCATCAGCTCGTCGGACGCGAAGCCTACGAAGCGAGAGATCTCCCGGGCGCCCTGTCGGCCTTCGAAAAAGCCGTGGCTGTCAATCCCGACGATCTTTGGGCGCGCATCAACCTGGGGGTAGTGCAGACCGAGAGCGGTGACCTCCAGGCAGCTCAGGCAACCTTCGAAACTGCCCAACGGGAGTTTGGTGACACGGTCACGCTGGCCTACAACCTGGGGCTAGTGGCAGCCTACTCGGGTCGCTTCATGGACGCTGCTGGCCCGTTTGCTCGCGCGGTCGAGCTCGACTCGAGGCATCTGCCGGCGCGCGAGAATCTCGCTGGCATGTTGGCGACGATGGGACGCCTCGAGGAGGCTCTCGAGCACTACTTGATGGCGATCGAGATGTCGCCCAATGATGCGCAGACGCGACTTCTAGCGGCGCGCGTTCTGGATGGCCTCGGCCGTCGTGACGAAGCGCTCGAGCAAGTGCGCGAAGCACTGCGATTGGCGCCTGGCATGCCGGAGGCAAAGCGCCTGGAAGCCGAGCTTTCAGGACTGTTTTAAGGCACCTTGGGCTGCGCTCAGGGTCTCGCGTAACGACATCGTCGAACGCCGCTTGGACGTCCAGGTCGAGGTGAGGTTTCAGGTGATCGCCGGTAGCCTGGGGCTACGGCGGTGGACGTTGCGGACAACGACGCTGGTACGTTCGCGCAGAATTCTTCCGACTGCAGTGAAGCTCAGCTCTTCTCGCACTCGGGCTCGGCCCTGCTCGGCGAGGGAATCCAGCGCGTCCCGGTTGTCGTAAAGCTGTCGCATGAGCTGAGCGGCGTGCTCGACGTCGGGCTCGGCCCAACGGGTGCCGGCGCGGTAGGGGCCTTCGTCACGCTCGAGCTCGATCAAGCGATAGCGCACCGGGTAACCGGTGTTGGCGTCGAAGAAGTTGGAGCTGCCGGAGTAGGGCGTTGCGATCACCGGCTTGCCGTGAAACATGGCTTCGGCGAGCGTCAGACCGTAGCCCTCGGAGCGATGGAGCGAGACGTAAGCGTCGGCTGAAGCGGTGAGTCCAGCGATCCGCTCGCGGGTGAAATAGCCGTCCAGGATCTCGACGCGGGCATCGCCGATGCACTGGCGTAAGCGCTCGAGGGCCTCCGGGGCGAATTCGCTCTGCGAAGTCTTTAGCACCAGCACCGCGTCCTCTTGGGGAGAGAACGCACGCCGGAATGCATCGACCACGGCGAGCGGATTCTTGCGCTCGAAGTAGCTCAGGAAGTTGAACATGAACAGGAAGAGGTAGGCGTCTTGCGGCAGCTCGAGCGCGGCGCGATCGATCGAAGGATCTGCCGTTGGCTCGACAGGTAAGGGCACACGCCGAACCGGTATCGGCGAGACTGCCGAAATGGCGTCGACACAGAAGCTGCTCGGCGTCCATATCTCGTGCAGGACGTCGAACGACGCGCCCCACAAATCGGCTGGGAAGACCTCGAGCTCCCAAAGCCAGAAGCCGATGTTGTACCTGCCGGCAAAGATCTCGTCACCCAGGTGAGCGCGTACCGCCGGCACCTGTTCGGCATTGACCACGAAGAGATTGATGGCGTGGGGAAAATCGCTGCGGGCGCCAGCGAAACTGGTGTCCCCCTGACGCGCCAGCACGTTGAGGTCGATGTTGTGTAGAGACTTTGGAATGTCGGTGGTGGCGAACGCCCGTACCAGCGAGCGCGCCGCCTCACCCATGCCGGTTTCGGCTTCGAGGTAGCCGACGATGTTGACTCCGAGGTGCTCCAAGCGGTCGGGAATCGGTAAACGGGGTCCGCGCGTCAGCTCGGCGTCTCCGACAGCATAGGTTGGCCGCAACTTTTGCCGCAGGGAGCGTGCTCGCTCGTGACCGAGCATGCGCTTCGAGGTGCGCTTGAGACGTTTGCCGAGCTCGGAATGGTAGATGCGCTTCAGGCGATTCTCGAGGCGCCGCTTGATGCCGCCGACGGTAAACAGAGTGGCCCGTGATTCGCGGTGTACCGAGGCGAGGTAGGCATCATCGAGACGGAGCTCGTAGCGACCGTAGTCGGCCAGCCACGAACAGAATCCAGGGAAGTCCTTGCGCTCGACATCGGGGAAACTGCGCCGCAGATCTGGCCGTGTCTGGTAGAGGTGGTAGAGCAGGCGCGACAGGTAGGGGGGCTTGGCGTTAGCCTTGCCACGAGGCTGGTTGAGCCACTTGAAGTAGCTGTTCTTACCCTCGACTGCGAACGGATCGCCGAATCGCCGGCGTTTGGCCGGACTCAATGAATGATAGAGCGATCGCGCCATCCCTGGAATCGGCGCCCCGTTGTCGAATGTGGCGTAGGCGTAGGGCCATGGCTTGGCCTCGTGGTAACCGGCTGAGATCACCAGGTCGCGGTAGCGGCGAAACAGCTGGGCGGCTTCACCTATGTCCGACAACAAAAAACGGTCCTGATGCTTGGAGACGTTGTCGATGCTCTCGGGCTCGACTCCTGAGAAGTGGAAGAAGATCAGTGGCTTGCCGTTGGCCTTGGGTCCCTCGGTGTCGACCGTCACGGTGCGTCCGTTGAGATTCCAATAGGCGACGTTGTAGCCGGGGTGGGTCAGGATAAATATGTCTTCGAAGATGCCCGGCACCAGGTCCATCCATTTCTGGTCGACGAACAGCCCCTGCTCGATCCTCACCACGCATTGATCGTAGAGGCGCTCCTGCCACCAGCTCAGCAGCCTGCGGCTTGTTTCGCCACCGCGCAATGCGATGAATCCAAGGTTGTAGGTGCCGCTTTGCAGAAAGGCCAGCTCGCTGGGCCAGGCTTCGTCATCGATTGGCGCCAGCAGGTGGGGTGTGAGGACGATGGCGTGTTGGGCGACGAGTGCGTCGAGCTCATCGAGCGAGCCGGTGATCAGAATGTCGGGGTCGAAATAGACGAGATTCGATAGCTCGAATTGTTCGAAGAGATGCTGCAACAGGTAAGGCTTGATCGCCGTGTTGCATTCGAGCAGGGTGTACTTGAAGAGAAACGATCGCAGGTCTGGCACATTCTCGAGATCTTCGATCTCGAGCAGCGTGAAGCGCTCGTTTGCCGGATCCAGATAGCCGTCGTTCCGATCCACCAGCAAGACGAAGAAACGCCCTTCGGGCTGCTGC
>JBCCEE010000195.1:0-14301 GCA_039030415.1 Acidobacteriota bacterium | reverse complement strand
GGTGTCTTTGGCGGCCGCTCGCGGCGGCCTACGACCACATACTGGCGCGGCAAGGTCTCCTCGACGACCCTGGCCTCGAGCCCGCCGGCGGTCAGCTCGGCGATGACCTGATCCGGCAGCAGGCGCGCCGCAACCGGCGGGCCGCTCGGGCTGTCGCGAGTGAAATCGACGATGAAGACTCTGCCGCCCGGCTCGAGGGCGTCGTAGAGCTTCTGACTGTAGGCCTCGCGCTCCTCAATGTGGTGCCAAGTATTGACGATCAAGATGCGATCGACGGAGCCCTCCGCCAGCTCGGGATCGTCGAACGGGATCTGCCGCGCCTCGACGTTGGCGAGCCCCTCACGTTCGGCACGCTGGCTCATGTAGCGCACCATCTCGACTTCGGGGTCGAGTGCCTGAACGACCCCATCGGCCCCAGCCGCCTGCGACAAGTGCTTCAAGAAGAAGCCCGTGCCGGCGCCGAGATCTACCACCGACATACCGGGTTCGATCGCTAGCAGGGCCACGACCTCGTCGGGCTTCTGCCAGGCGGCCCGCTCGGGGCTATCGAAGCGCGCAGCCCACTCCTCGGCATTGCTGAAGTCGTGATGGACCGCATGGTGCGCGTAGGCGTGCTCCGAATGCGAGTGATGGTCTCCCGAATCGGTCACGGCTGCCTCGGTGGAATCTTCCTGGGCTCCGCCGGAAACGCCCAGTGCAGCACACAGCAGCATGGCGGACGCACCACGCCACACGGCCTGCTTGGATCGGTACATAGAGCTTCCTCCAGTTTGGCCTCACCTAATATTTCGCGGAAGTCGTTCGCGGAAATCGCGAAGCTTGACAGCCATGGAGGTTATCAGGCCCGGTCTAACACTGGCGGAACTACCGATCTTTGTCAGCTTGGCGGAACCGTTCCGTCACCAGACGACTCGAGCTGCGCGACCCGGCGCTCTAGAGCTTCGATCTGCGCTCCCAGGCCGAGCCCCAAAGCGTCCGCCACCTGGCGACAGAAGTCCGGGTTCGAGCCCAGTTTCTCCAGGCCGTCTCGCAGCAGAGTGTCTGCTTGCTCCAGGCGCTTGGGCGTCTTGCCTTCGATCTGATCGAGGGCGTCTTGAAGGTCGTGGAAATCAAACCCGAGGCTCATCAAATAAGCTCCGAGCAGCTTCAGGCTAGGCATTTTGCGCCGAGTTTCCCAATGGGACAAGGTCCGAAAATCGGGTGCCCCCTCACGCTTCGACGCGGCGGTTTGAGTCAGACCCTCACGGGTCCTTAGAAGACGTAATGCATCTGCGATTCTCATAGCTTCTACAGCATAGCATATTATTTCCAAATATCAGTGTAATCCCAGAATATTTTCTTGGGCTCGATCACGCGATCCCGTCACTGAGCAAACGCGACTCACAGCTTGCCGACTTTTTGGCTGGTATATCCTTTCATTACTTTCACCCTCATTGCAGTCACCAGGAATGCCTTCAGCGGGAATACCTTCAGTAGGAATTACCGGCACGACGACAGGGTCTGGCGACAGGGGTCTGGCGACAGGGGTCTGGCGACAGGGGTCTGGCGTTCTAATCCCGCCATCCGGCTTCAACCAATCCGGGGCTGTAGCCAGCCCGCCTGTAACCAGCAGCGACCTTGCCAGCAATCATAGAAGGCATCACCTCGCATTCCTGACCGGCATTCAGCTTGCCCGGACTGTGCCGCGCCACGCATAGCGTCAAAACCCTTCGCGTAGCGCCAAGACCTTCGCGTAGCGTCAAACCATTGGAGGATAGAGCATGAGCGAAGCGCCCCCGTCGGATCCCCAAGACCAAGAGTCAACGCCTTCGTCCGAGCCGACCCTCCGCGTTTGGCAGAAGGTAGCCAGCCTCGACGAGCTGCCGGAGAATCGCGTCAAGTCGGTGACCTGCGGTGTCCAGACCATCTGCTTGACGCACTATCAGGGCAAGTACGCCGCCCTATCCAACAAATGCCCACACCAGGGCGGCCCGCTGGGCGAGGGCTCGATCGAGAACGGTTGGCTCAGGTGTCCCTGGCACGGCTGGGACTACAACCCCCTGACCGGCAAGTCGCCGGGAGAGTTCGACGACGGCGTCGAGACGTTCCCTACCGAGGTTCGAGCGGACGGGATCTACGTTGGTTTCGAGGAAGACACGCCGCACGTCCGCACGATTTCGGACGTGATGGCGGAGACGCTCGTCAACTGGGGCATCAAACAAGTGTGGGGCATGGTCGGGCATTCCAACCTCGGTCTGGCCGACGGTTTGCGGCTGCAGGAGCAAGCCGGAGCTCTGAGCTACTACGGTATTCGCCACGAAGGCGCCGCGTCCTTCGCCTGCTCGGCCTACGGCAAGCTCACCGGACGACCGGCGGCATGCCTGGCGATCGCTGGCCCCGGCGCCACCAACCTGCTCACCGGGCTGTGGGACGCCAACGTCGATCGCTCCCCGGTTCTGGCGCTCACCGGCCAGGTCGACACCCAGGTCCTCGGCGCTGGCGCGTTCCAAGAGGTCGACCTGGCAGCTGCGTTTGGCAAGGTAGCGCAGTGGAGCCAGCCGGTCTTACACACGTCCAAACACGCTGAGCTGGTCAACCTGGCCTGCAAGAGCGCGATCCTCAATCGCGGCGTCTCGCACCTGATCTTCCCGGACGAAGTGCAGGTTCTGCCGGCTGCGGAACGGGCCAAGGCCAGCGGCCCCAAGGGCCGCATCACGCCGCGAGCGATCGCTCCCCCACGAGAGTCGGTGGACGAAGCGCTCGCGCTGCTGCGCAAGTCCAAGCGCCCGGTCATCATCGTTGGCCATGGAGCACGCTTCGACATGCCGGCGGTGCTCGAGCTCGCCGAGACGCTCCACGCGCCGGTCATCACGACCTTCAAGGGCAAGGGCCTGGTTTCCGACCACCACCCGCTGGGATGTGGCGTGCTCGGGCGCAGCGGAACGCCGATCGCCAGCTGGTTCATGAACGAGTCGGATTGCCTGCTGGTTCTGGGCGCCAGCTTTTCGAACCACACCGGTATCACTCCCAAGCTGCCGACGATCCAGGTGGACTTCGAAGCGATGGCGCTCGGCAAGTTCCATCCGGTGGATGTCACGGTGTGGGGCGAGATCGGTGTCACGGTCGAGATCCTCGAGCGCGAGCTCGCCGGCTCGAACCATACCGTCGACCAGACCGCAGAGGTTGCCGAGCGCTGGAAGATCTGGCGCACCGAGAAGACGCGACGCGAAAACGACAACCGCTGTCACGGCATCAACTCGGCTTCGATCTTCGCGGCCTTGACCCGCCAGGTGCCGGAGGACGCCATCATCGCGGTCGATGTCGGCAACAACACCTACTCCTTCGGCCGCTACTTCGAGTGCACCCGCCAAGCCGTGCTGATGTCGGGCTACCTGGGCTCGATCGGCTTCTCGTTCCCGGCTGCCATGGGGGCGTGGGCGGCGACCCAGGAAGACGACCCCCAAATCAAGGGCCGTCCCGTGGTTTCGATCTCCGGCGACGGTGGCTTCGGTCAATACATGGGTGAGATCACCACCGCCGTCAAATACGGCATGAACATCACTCATGTCCTGCTCAACAATGGTCAGCTCGGCAAAATCTCCAAAGAGCAGCGCTCGGGCAACTGGCGCGTCTGGCAAACCTCCCTGCACAACCCCAGCTTTGCCGAATTCGCCCGCATCTGTGGGGCTCAGGGAATCCAGGTCACTGACAAAGAGAAGCTCGATGAAGCCCTCATCGAGGCATTGGCCCACGACGGCCCCAGCCTGGTCGAGGTGGTGGCGGACGCCGAATTGATCTGAGCGGGATGCGCTCGAGCCCAAACCCAGTGGCATTTTTGGCCTGAGCCACTTAATATGAGCGCTCAGGCCACCCGAGCCGAATCCCCAAGCACATTTCGATAGGAGATACGATCCATGAAACGCCTCATGAGAACTGACGCGATCGTGCTCGCTCTGCTGATGCTCCTCGCGGTCGGCTGCGCCAACCCCGCTGACGACGCTCCCGACGCGGTGGTCCAGGAACCGGCGGCCGAGCCCGAGCCGGCGGCCGCAGAGGCTGGCGAAGCGACAACCCTCAAGCTCGCAGCGGATTCCAAGATCGACTTCGTCGGAGCCAAGGTTACCGGTACCCATGACGGCGGCTTCCAGGCGTTCGACGGTACCGTTACGCTGACGGACGGAACTGCGGAAGGCTCAAGCGTCGAGGTGGTGATCGACGCGACGTCGGTCTGGTCGGATGACGATCGACTCACCGAGCACCTCAAGAGCGCCGACTTCTTCGACGTCGAGAACTTTCCGACGGCCACCTTCAAGTCGACCGAGATCGCTGCGGCTGCCGAAGGCGGTTACACCCTGACCGGCAACCTCGAGCTGCACGGCGTCACCAAGCAGATCAGCTTCCCGGCCAACATCGAGGTCGGCGAGGGGAGTTTCACCGCGATGGCCGAGTTCTCGATCAACCGCAAGGACTTCGACATCGTCTACGCCGGTCGGCCCGACGATCTGATTCGTGACGACGTTCTGATCAAGCTCGACCTGCGCTCGGCCGGCGATGCCGCCGCGGCGCCTGAAGGCGAAGGTGCTGGCGACGAAACGGCTGGTGACGGAGCAGCCGCTGAGGCCGAAGGCTAGTAGCCTAGTAGCCCAGACGCGCGCCCTGCCAGCTGCCGCCGGGCGCGTGTCCTTCAGCCTTGTCTTGCTAGAGCCCGCCGCTATCAGGCCGGCATCGGTAGCAGCAGCCGATCGACGTTGAGCGCCTTGCCCGTCGCCACGTCGATCTCGACCACCGCAGCAGCAAGCCGCACGTCCCGCTTGGCGACCTCGAGTGAGACGTTGCGCTGCAGCTGAAAGCGCTGCAGCGACTTCGAAGCTCGAAAGCCGATGATGCCCTCGTAGGCTCCGGACATACCGACGTCGCTGATGAAGGCCGTGCCGGCGGGCAGCACCCGTTCGTCCGCAGTCGGCACGTGGGTGTGAGTGCCGAACACCGCGCTCACTCGCCCGTCGAGATGAAATCCCAGCGCCTGCTTCTCGCTGGTGGCCTCGGCGTGAAAGTCGACGAGAACCGCCTTGACGCCGTCGGGCAGCTCGGACAACAGCTGATCAGCCACCTGGAACGGCGAGTCGATGTTCTTCATGAAGACTTGCCCTTCGAGGTTGATCACCGCGATCGGGACTCCCTTTGCGGTCTCGCCCACGTAGACTCCATGCCCCGGATTACCCTTCGGATAGTTCGCCGGGCGCAGCAGGCGGGGCTCGCTGTCCAGCAGCGGCAGGCCTTCTTTCTTGTCCCAAATGTGGTTGCCGCTGGTATAGCAATCAATGTCGAGCGCCTCGAGCTCTTTCAGCACATCCGGCGTGACGCCAAAGCCACCCGCCGCGTTCTCGACGTTGACCACCACGTAGTCCAGCTGGCGCTCTGCGCGCAGCTTCGGCAGCCAGCGCTGCAGAACCCGCCGACCGGGCTTGCCGATGAGGTCACCGACGAACAGCAGATTGATGCGGCCAGGCTCGTCGCTCATCGCGCATACTCGATCGAGCGAGTCTCTCGGATGACGGTCACTTTGATCTCACCCGGGTAGGTGAGCTCGCTTTCTACTTTCTTGGCGATGTTCTTCGACAGCCAGATGGCATCTTCGTCCGCCACCTTCTTGGAGTCCACGATCACTCGCACCTCTCGCCCGGCCTGAATCGCGAAGCTCTTCTGGACCCCCTTGAAGCCGTTGGCCATCTCTTCGAGCTTCTCGAGGCGCTTGATATAGCTCTCCAAGATCTCCCGGCGCGCGCCCGGACGTGCCGCCGACAGAGCGTCGGAGGCGGTAACCAGCACGGCCTCGACGGTCTCGGGATCGTAGTCGCCGTGATGGCACGCCATCGCATGCACGACCTTTTCGTTCTCGCCATACTTGCGCAGCAGATCGATGCCGAGCTCGAGGTGACTGCCTTCCATCTCGCGATCGACGGCCTTGCCGATATCGTGCAGGAGACCCGCGCGCTTGGCGACGTGAACGTCGACCTTGAGCTCCGCCGCCATCGTCGCTGCCAGGTAGGCGACTTCCTTCGAGTGCTTGAGCACGTTCTGGCCGTAAGAAGTGCGGAAGCGCAGCCGCCCCAGAAGCTTGATCAGCTCGGGGTGCAGATCAGGAATGTTGAGCTCCAGCAGTGCCGCCTCGCCTTCTTGACGCACGCGATTCTCGAACTCGGCTTTGGTCTTCTCGACCACTTCTTCAATGCGCGCCGGATGGATGCGGCCATCGGAGATCAGGCGCTCCAAGGAGACGCGAGCGATCTCGCGACGGAAGGGATCGAAGCCTGAGAGGATCACCGCTTCAGGCGTGTCGTCGACGATCAGATCGATACCGGTAGCCATCTCGAGAGCGCGAATGTTGCGCCCCTCGCGGCCGATGATCCGCCCCTTCATCTCATCGTTGGGCAGCAGCACTACCGAAACCGTGGTCTCAGAGACAAAGTCTGAAGCGTTGCGCTGGATGGCGTTGGCGATGATGCGCTGAGCGTGCCGCGTCGCCTGCTCACGAGCCTCGTCTTCGATCCGCTTGACGAGGTGGGCCGCATCGTTGCGAGCCTCGTTCTCCATCACCCGAATCAGCTCGTCCTTGGCCTGCTGAGCGGTCAGGCCGGCGATCTGCTCGAGCTTGCGCCGCTCTTCCTGCAGCATACGATCGACCTCGGATTCGCGTTTCTCGAGCTCTTTCTCAGTGCCGCCGAGAGCGCGCTCGAGGCGGCCGACCTCCTGCTCGCGACGACTCTGCTCTTCGGAGCGTTTGTCGAGTTTGTCTTCCTTCTGCGCCAGCCGGCGCTCGAATGTCTCGAGCTCGCCCCGACGCTTACGCGACACTTTTTCGAACTCGTTGCGCGCCTGTAGGAGCTTCTCCTTGGCTTGAAGCTCGGCTTCACGCAGGCGGTCATCGCGCTCGCGCTGCGCGTCTTCCGCGATCTTGGCGGCCCTGGCTTCCGCCTCTGC
This sequence comes from Acidobacteriota bacterium, assembly GCA_039030415.1. Classification (GTDB taxonomy): domain Bacteria; phylum Acidobacteriota; class Thermoanaerobaculia; order Multivoradales; family J023; genus JAAELT01. The sequence continues at coordinate 7,341 of JBCCEE010000195.1, read as the reverse complement.
GACTTGCTCTTTGGCGTTGCGCCGAACCAGGAAGTAGTAAATCTGCAAACCGATGATGCCGGCCAAGAGGCCAATCACCACCAGCCAGAGAGTTTGTTCGTTCAATTTCGTTCACCCCCAAAACGGTGATTTCGAGGGGGAGGGGGTGGACGGAAAAAAGGTTCGCGCGCGCTAGGGAGGTAAGCTGCATCCCCTGCTTGGTCGTGTGGACTCTGAGTGGTTAGAACCGGGCTCCAACCAAGTGGGTGTCCGCGTCGCGGGCCCTCAGCGTCCTCGTCTCAGCGAGGCTGGCACAGGCACCGCGTATCTAGACTCCCTAGACTAAAATGTTGGTTCTAGATACTGAGTAGTCCATCACCAACCACACAGGGGATGCAAATTCTTTCCGATGTATGTTCGAGCTTGCGAATGGCGTCGTTGTCGGAGCAGTAGCCTCAAGTGTCCAATGCTTCGGAGAGCACTCCGGTCAACTCCTCCACTTTTTCCATCATTGCGACCCGTTCCCCTTGCTGCTGATTGTTGCACTGAAGCAGTTCGTCCGCCAAGTTCAGCGCTGCCAAGATAGCGATCTTGCCGCTGTCGACCACTGGGAGGTGGTGGCTGATTTCTCGCATCTTGCTATCGACGACATCGGCTAGCTTACGCAGGTAATCTGAATCCTGCTCTCCTCGCACATGATAGACGGAGCCAAAGATCTCCACATCGATCGATGAGGTGCCTTTCGCTTTCGACTCCGGTGCCTCTAGCCCGGTCTCGTCGCCCGAATCACGCTCTTCTGGATTTACTTGCTCGTCCATGGCCGGCTGCGGCTCGGTCCGCTCAGCTGGCTCGTGATCGTCAGTTTCTGAAGCACCGGCCTCAGTTTCGCCGCGCTCAACTGGCAAACTCTGCTCTGTCAGAGAGTTAGACACCTAGAAACTATACCACAGCTGGTTGGCCCCAAGGAGCGGATTCACTCCTCGAGCAGCTGCCCTAGATGATCGGCCAGCTTCTCGACTCGAGATCGGATATCGGCTCGCTCCTCTTCCCAGGCCGACTGATCGGCGGCCGAGCCCTCGGCGATCTCAGCCTCCAGCTCGCTGACTCGAGCTTGGAGCGCCTCGTTTTGCTTGCGCAGCTCTTCGTTGGTCGATCGTGCGTCGCTCAGACGCTCCGATGCTTCGTGTACTTTCTCTTCGAGATCCCGCAACCAAGCTGCCGTCATCACTCCTCCGAGCCGTAGCCGAACGCTTCCTCTAGCCGACGCGCCAACCGTTCGTGGGCGTCGTTGACTTCTTCCTGTGCGAGCGAGCGTTCGTCTGAGTTGTAGACAAAGCTCACGGTGGTATTGACCGCCCCGGCCGGCACCCCTTTGCCGCGGTAGCGATCCTTGAGATCGAACTCACGCAGCTCACTGGCGGCGTGCTCGCGGATCGTCCCAGCGATCTTCGACCAGGGAACGTCGACCGCGTGGGTCAGGGTCAGGTCGGCGGCAATTGCCGGGTACTTGGACGGCGCCTGGATCGCGAGCCTCGCGTCAGCGTGCCCCAGGCGATCCAGCGCCAGCTCGGCAACGAACAGCGGGTAGGACCCGTCATCGGAGTCGAGCTCGCCCAGGTAGCCGATGACCTCCGCCTCTGATTCAGTCGCCGCCGAGTCAGCCGCCGAGTCAGCCGCCGCGGTATCAGCCGCCGCAGTACTAGCCGCCAGACTGTGGAGACGAATCTCGGCAGCGGCTCCGTTACCAAGGCCCTTCACCTGTGACGCACGGACCGAGAGCTCGACTCCCAGCAGCGCCGACAGGCTGTCTAGCACTCCCTTGAGGTCGTAGAAGTCGATGTCGTGCTGCCGCTCCCAAGGCGTACCGAGCTGGCCACCGACCACCCATGCGACCGTCTCCATCTCCAGCCGATCGCCCTCGCCATCGTCCGCGAAGACGTGGCCAACCTCGAACAGGCGGACCACCTGGGCACCTCGGCGCTGGTTGTATCGTGCACTGGCGACGAGATTCGACAGTAGCGAGCGCCGCATGACCGCATAGCGGTCTGAAAGCGGATTGCGCAGCGCCAGTGGCGCACGATCTCCAAAGAGACTTGGCAGTGCCTGATCCGAGGACCGATCGGTGAAGGCGAAGTCGATGGCCTCGGCATAGCCGCAGGCCACCAGATGATCTCGCACGCGGCGCGCTCTGACGTGCTCATAGCGAGCCGGCGCATCGTCTCCACCGATCTGCGGCAGCGTGCTGACGATGCCGTCGAAACCGTGGATCCTGAGCACTTCTTCGTAGAGATCTGCGACCCGCGGATTCTCGAAGTCGTAGTAGCGCCATGAAGGTACGGTGACTCGCCAACGCGTCGCGGGCTCTGCATCCAGCGGTTCGAGCCCAAAGCCCAGACCTTTCAGGGTAGCGGTAACCTCATCGGAACCGAGCTCGACCCCGCCGAAGCGATTGAGCTTCTCCAGGTCCAGCTCCAGCACATGGGGCCAGTCGTCACGCAGCTGCTTGTCATCCAGCTCGCCCGCCAGAATCTCGCCGCCGGCCAGCTCGACGATGAGCTTCGCCGCCCTGCGGGAAGCTCGTAGGCATGCCTTGGGATCGGCGCCACGTTCGAAACGGTGGCTGGCGTCGGTATGCATGCCGAGCTTCTTGCTGCCCTTCTGGATGCACTTGGGATCGAAATGCGCTGCTTCTAGGAGCACGTCGACGGTGGACTCCGTAACTTCGGAGTCATATCCACCCATAATGCCGCCAAGCCCGATCGCCTGCTCCGCGTCCGCGATTACCAGGATCGACGGATCGAGCTTGCGGACCTCGCCGTCCAAAGTCTTGAGGGTTTCACCGTCATGCGCTCGGCGCACCCGCACCTGGGCCGGAGCACCGTTTTCGGTGCCCGCTAGACGATGAAGATCGAAGGCGTGGAGCGGTTGCCCGGTCTCCCACATCACATAGTTGGTGATATCGACGACGTTGTTGATCGAGCGCGAGCCGATGGCCTCGAGTCGCTTCACCATCCAATCCGGACTCGGGCCGACCTCGACTCCGCGGATGATCAGCGCGGTATAGCGCGGGCAAAGCTCCGCGTCTTCGATCACCAGCTCGGCAGCTGCCGAAGCGTGCTCCTCTGCAATCGTATAGCTGGCGTCTGGCTCTTGCACCACGCCACCTGTGAGCACAGCGAGCTCTCTCGCCAGCCCGAAGTGGTTCATGCAATCCGGGCGGTTGGTGGTGATATCGATATCGAGCAGCGCGTCGTCATCGACCGACTCGACGCTGTCGACCGCCAGGCCAGCAGCCGTCAACCGATCTGCCACCTCTTGCGCGCTCTCCGGCAGCGCCACGTAGTCGCCGATCCAATTGCGAGAGAAGAGCATTAGATCCGCACCTGGCGCAGCATGCGCTCATCGTTGTCAAAAAGCATCCGAATATTGCCGATGCCGTACTTGATCATCGCCACTCGGTCGATTCCGAGACCGAACGCGAAGCCGCTGTAGCGCTCGGGGTCGATCCCGCAGCCCTCCAGGACTCGCGGATCGACCATGCCGCTGCCGAGGATCTCCATCCACCCGGTATTTGAGCAGACCGGACAGCCGCGTCCGTTGCAGAACGGGCACGTGACGTCGACTTCTGCCGAGGGCTCGGTGAAGGGGAAAAAGCTCGGGCGCAAGCGAATCCCGGTATCGGCTGAGAACAGCCGCTTGACGAACTCTTCCAGCGTCCCCTTGAGATCACCCAAGGTAATCCCCTCGGCCACCGCAAGGCCCTCGACCTGATGAAACATCGGCGAATGGCGCAGATCGGTGTCGTTGCGGTAGACCCGCCCAGGGCAGATGACGCGGATCGGCGGCTTTTCTCGAGCCAGCATGGTTCGAATCTGGACCGGCGACGTGTGGGTCCGCAACAGCAGCCCATTCTCGAGGAACAGCGTGTCCTGCATCTCGCGGGCCGGGTGCCCCGGAGGAAAGTTGAGGGCTTCGAAATTGTGGAAATCGTCTTCGATCTCGGGCCCATCGGCGACGCTATAGCCCATCTCGGTGAAGATCGCTTCGATCTCACGATTGACTCGCGTGATCGGATGCAGAGATCCGATCTCGGGACGCCGCCCCGGCAAGGTGACATCGAGCTGGCGCTGGCTCTGTTGAGCCCGACGCTCGGCTTCTGCCAGCTCTTCCCCCAGGGCGGCCAAACGTTTCTCGACCGCCTGTTTCAGGCGGTTGACGCCTTGTCCGTAGTCTCGACGCTCGGCGGCCGGGATCTCCTTCATGCGCCCCATGAGAGACCGCAGCAAGCCCTGCTTGCGTCCGGTCCATTCCAAGCGCAGAGCGTCCCAGCCGGAGCGGTCTCGGACTTGCGAGACCGCGTGCTCGAACTTTTCCGCAAGCTTCTGGAGCTCGCTGCTCGATGTCGTCATTAGCCGCCTTCCCTCTTCAACGCTGTGGCATCCAAAGCCTTGCATTTAGGCCCGTCGTCCAAGCCTTCCATCCAAGTCTTTCATCCAGACCTGGTAACCAGGCCCGGAATCTATGAGGCCTGGCATCCCAGATCTGGCGTCCAGGATTGCTGATGGCTCAGTCGGCTACGACTGCGCTTCCGCCAGCGCTGCGCTCGCGGTCTCAGCCAGTTTGGCGAAGGCTTGCGGCTCACGCACCGCGAGGTCGGCCAGCATCTTCCGATCGAGTGCGCAGTCGGCCTTCTTGAGGCCATCGATCAAGCGGCTGTAGGAAAGCCCGTGGAGACGGGCCGCCGCGTTGATGCGCGTGATCCAAAGGCGACGAAATTGACGCTTGCGTTGACGCCGATCGCGATAGGAGTAGGCGAGGGCACGATCGACCGCCTGTTTGGCGATCCGATAGGCCTTGGATCTCGTTCCGTAATAACCCTTGGCTAACTTGAGAACCTTACGACGCTTGTCGTGTCGCTTTGTTCCACGTTTGACTCTTGGCATTGCGAACCTCGTTTTCTGCTCCGCGCCGTCAGGAGCGATATGTTCTCAACCCCGATGGACAGGTTCACCCATCGGCGGCAGGATGCGGCCCGATTCAAGGTTGGGGCCGCGCTTCTCGAACTGTCGAACGATCTACTGCAGCACAGACTCAGTGCAACATCTGCTTGATGGTCTTCTCAAAGGCCGGCGAGATCACCGTGCTCTTGCGTAGCTTACGCTTACGCTTCTGAGACTTCTTGGTCAGGATATGGCTGGTCTCCGAGTGGTGACGCAGTACTTTACCCGTGGCACTCACCTTGAAGCGCTTCGCCGCGCCGCGATGTGTCTTTTGTTTAGGCAATGAGCTGACTCCTTATCTACTGTAGTGCTCGCTTGCTAGCTTCTACGAGCCGTTTCTGCCGAGCCCTGGGCCCGCCTGGCTAATGCTGTGGTTCTCGAGGGATCATAGCGTGTTGCTTCGATCCAAGATCAATCCGCGGGCGCGCTCGATGAACGCCGCGACGTCTAGCGAGCCGAGCTCGGCGCCCTGGCGACGACGCACGTTGACGGTCTCGGCTTCTTGCTCACGGCCACCGACCACCAGCATATAGGGTACCTTCTGAACTTGCGCTTCGCGAATCTTGTAGCCGAGCTTCTCGTTGCGGAGGTCGAGCTCGGTTCGCAAGCCAGCCGCCTCGAGCTGGCGCCGAACCGTATGCCCATACTCCGAGAACTTTTCAGAGACCGGCAGGACAATCGCCTGGGTGGGCGCCAGCCAGAGCGGGAAGGCTCCTGACGTATGCTCGATCAGAATGCCGATAAAACGCTCGAGCGAGCCCAACATAGCGCGGTGAAGCATTACCGGACGGTGCTCTTCGCCGTCGGCACCGACATACTTGAGACCGAAACGCTCCGGCAGCTGGTAGTCGAGCTGAATCGTGCCGAGCTGCCAGGATCGCCCGATAGCGTCGCGCACCTGAAAGTCGATCTTGGGGCCGTAAAACGCTCCGTCACCGGCGTTGACCTCGTAATCGGCGCCCAATTCCTGCAGCGCATCGGCGAGCGCCCCCTCGGCATGATCCCACACTTCTTCCGATCCCAACCGCTTCTCGGGGCGCGTCGACAGCTCGATCAGCACGTCCTCGAAGTCGAAAGTCCGGTAGATGGTGAGAATCATGTCGGCCGCGGCCCGAACCTCAGAAGCGATCTGCTCCTCGGTGCAGAAAATGTGGGCATCGTCTTGAGCGAAGGTGCGGACCCGGGTCAGACCCGACACCACCCCGCTGCGCTCATAGCGATGCAGCCGCCCGAAATCAGAATAGCGAATCGGTAGATCGCGATAGGACCGCAACTGGGTGCCGAAGATCAGGCAATGCGTCGGACAGTTCATCGGCTTGACCGCGAACTGACGCTCATCGATCTCGGTGAAGTACATGTTGTCGCGGTAGTTCTGATAGTGCCCGGAGGTGTGCCACAGGTCGACATCGAGAATCTGCGGCGTCACCACTTCACCATAGCCTCCCTTGCCCTGCAGCTCGCGCACGAAGTCCGCCAGGCCGTTGTAGAGCATGGCTCCCTTGGGGTGGAAGAAGGGGCTCGCTGGCGCCTCGGCATGAAAGCTGAACAGATCGAGCTCGGGGCCAAGCCTGCGATGGTCTCGCGCATTGGCCTCTTCGCGCTGCTTCTCGTAAGCGGCCAGCTCTTTAGCCGAGCCGAACGCGGTGCCATAGATCCGCTGCAGGCGCTCGTTGGACTCATCGCCCTTCCAATAGACCGCCGACGCCTCCAACAGCTTCACGGCTCCGATCTGGCCGACGTTCTGAACGTGCGGACCGCGACAGAGATCGGTGAATTCGCCGTGGCGATAGAGGGTGATGGTCTCGCCCTCGGGTATCTCTTCCAAGCGCGCCACCTTGAGCGTTTCGCCCATTTCGCGGAATAGATCTGCGGCCTCTTGACGCGAGACCTCGATCCTCTCGAAGGTGGCGTTCTCCGCCACGATCTCTCGCATCTTGTCTTCGATGCGCTCGAGATCCTCGGTGGTGAAGGCCCGGGGGAAACGGAAATCGTATTGAAACTTATCGGAGTGGTCCTGACGGCCGGCGTCGTATTCCGTGTCAGGCCACAGTCTCTTGACGGCGTCGGCCATCACGTGCTCTGCGGAATGCCGGACGAAGTCGCCGGACTCGGCGTTCCGACTAGTGAACAGCCGGAAGGCACCCCCGCGCTTCAGGGGAGCGCGTAGATCGAGCGGCTCACCCTCGAGCTCGGCTCCGATCGCAGCCTTCGCCAGACCCGGGCCAATGCCTGCCGCCACTTCGAGCGGCGTGGTGCCAGCGGTAACGCTACGGACCGAGCCGTCGGGCAGGGTCAAGTCGACCTGGTCTGTCGAGGCCGGTGGGAGGCTCATCGGTCGTTCGCCGGAGTGGGAGAGTCAGGT
>JBCCEE010000194.1:0-14302 GCA_039030415.1 Acidobacteriota bacterium | reverse complement strand
CGCCCACGTGCACGACGAAATCGGCGACGAGGCTTTTCTCTCGTTCCTGCGTTCAGCTCAGGGTAGCTTCACATGGAAGTTTGTCACCACCAAGCACCTCGTCGGCCTGCTCGAGCACATGACCCAGCAGGACTTCGACCCGTTCTTCGAGCGCTACTATTGGGGCACGGAGATGCCGACAGACTGAGCTGCCAAAATCGGGAGGCGTCTGTCAGTGGTCCACCGAGAAGAATACGTGAAAGCAGCTGCCCTGACCCGGTTGGCTGTCGACGCGCATGATCGCTCCGTGATCCTGGACGATGCGGGCGACGTTGGCCAGGCCCCAACCGCTGCCGCGGCCCGGGCGGGTGGTGAAGCCCGGCTCGCAGACCCGCTTCAGGGTTTCTGACGTCATGCCTTCGCCGGTGTCCCGAGCTCCGAAGCGTAGGTAGCGGCCTGGAGGCAGCCGATGCTGGGGGTTGTTGGGAGACAGGCATTCGAGGGTGATCTCGAGCTCGCCGCCGCGGCGCTCCATGGCTTGGATCGCATTGCGCGCCAGGTTGAGGATCATGCGGTGAATTTGATCGTCCTCGAGCGCAATCGCCGGAGCCGCTTCATCGATCTGCAGACGCAGCTGGACATTGGCTGGAAGCGTCGCGCGAATCAGCTCGGCGGCTTCGTGAATCACGGTCTGCAGTGGCGCGAGAGGCTTCCGCAAAGCCGGGCGTTTCTCACCTCGTTGATACGCCAGCAGCTTTCTCGCGCGAGCCACCGCGGCTTCGATCTGCTCGAGGTGCTCCCGCGGCGTCGCTCCTTGGGTCAGTTTGCGGCGCGCCAGGTCCGTGTGACCAATAATGGACGTCAGCAAGTTGTTGAGGTCGTGGGCCAGTGCTGGCTCGAGGCGCAGCTTGCCAACCTCTGGCAGGTCGGCGAGCGCCCGGCGGATTCTGGGCAGCCAAGATTGGGATAGGGAGCCGACGGGGACTTCTGTCAGCAGCGACTCCGAAGGGGCCCGATAGCGACCCGGCGCAAGCGAGTGCCACCCGGGAAGTGTAGTCACATCAGCGGCGTGTGCAGTATCAGCGGCGATCTGGGGCATCTTCGAGTCTCCTCAAGTGTCTACGTACTCTCGGACCGAACGGATGCGCAGCGAAACAAAATCTCTGTTGAAAATGCTTTGCAACCCGTGCGCCAGCCCATGCCGATTTCGCGCCGACTTAGCAAGGAAATACACGTCTTACGAAGACTTAACAAAGTTTGCCCCATTGAGGCCCCAGCTCGGGTGACGCTGAGCATTCGCCGCCTGGCTCGGCGGTCCGCGAGCGCTGTGATGGGGGCCCGAACGTCTGCTCGTGTGGACACAAATACCCGGGTCCGCCTGAAATCGCGGACAGTCCTTCTCGCGCTCGAAGTCTGCTGGTGTCGAAGTGACGCCCTGCTGCCGGGTCAGGCTGCCAGATCAGACCCGGCCGTCCAGCAGACGGTTTGGCTCAACAGACGGTGTGGGTCAGCAGACGGTGTGGGTCAGCAGACGGTGCCTGTCTGGCGGCTGTGACGGTAGCCGCTAACGGCGCATCGCTTCTTTGAAGCGAGCCTGCATCGACGGATAGCCCAGCTCGGTACGCATGAGTCCGATCTGGCCGACATGGTATGACTCGTGCCAGGCTAAGAACATCAGCGCACCGCGTGCCGTCGGGTCGGCGATGGGGAAGCCTTTCACGGGCGCCATGACCTGTTCTTCGGTGAGGCTGGCCAGAGTGCTCGACAGGCGCTCCGCCACCTCGTTCCATTCGCTGGCCAGCTGATCGATGGCGGGATAGGCGCCGGGCTCGTGCACTTCAGCCTCGGCTCCGAACAGCTCGCCGTAGGGGTTGTCTTCAGTCTCGCCGAAACGCTTGAGCAAGCCGACCCGAGACGACATGCAGTGGCCGGTCAGGTAGGTGATCGAGCTGCCCTGGCCGTCGCGCCAGCGCCGGCCGGCATCCTCGTTCGAGAGATCGGCCAAGCCGACGGCAACGAATCGCGTGTTCCAGTCGAAGGTGTCGACGAGGGTCTTGATCTTAGGGCTCATGGGGCATCTCTCCTGCAGGTTGAACGTCGGGTTCTGTTTCGATTCCTTGTATACGAGACGTTTGGCAGGACGCAGAAGGGTCGCCGAAGGAGAGATTCTTCGTTCGGCTGCTGGAACCTGGGTCTACATCTGCCAGAGATCGGAGAGGTGGCATGCGGCTTCTAGGCGGTGTCGTACTGTTGGCGTGAGTGTTTCCAGGTCCCACTTGGCGATCAGCTCGAGCGCCATCGCTTCAGCGGCCTCGGGCTCCGCGACCCCTTGCTCGCGCCGTTCCCGATAGCTGTTTCGAAAGTGACTCTCCGCTCGATCCCAGGGCCGTCCAATCAGGGACTCCCGCAGTTCCGGCACGGCGGCGGTCAGTCGTGCGCGCAGTGCCTTCAGCCAATAGTAGCTGCTGAGCCCCCAGGCCGATTCGAGCAGGTTCTCGTCGCTCTGTGGAAACGTGAGGTAGCTCGCAGACCGGGCGTGCAGCTTGCGGAGCACCGCCGGCTGAGCCACGGTGCATACCCGGAAGTTGTACATGGACTGAGCGGCAATCGTGACGTGAATCAGCCGGCGGCTGTGTCGAGCCAGGCCGACGACCTGTACCGACTCCCCGGCGGCACCCCAGAAGGCGTTGGCAACATGGAGCCGGGTACCGGCAGAGAAGTGCTTGGTGCCGGAGTAGGTCTCTCGGCCGCCTGGCCCCTGAAATACCGTGTGAGCGGCGTTGGCAACGATCAGGCGTGCCGACTCCGGTTGCAGCTCATCGTGTCGTGGCTCGGGCCGGGCGCTTTCCATAGCCCTGATGGTAACCCCCGAACCTTGGTATGTGGGGCGTGGCTGTCAGCACCTTTGGTCAGTCAGGAGAGCTCCAGCGCTGCCACAAAGCTCCCGCGGTTCGGCGCAGGAAACCGAGCTCGGAGCTCGTCGTTGCTTTCGAATCAGGCGCAAGTCTCGTCTTGGTCGTATTTAGATGACGTTCCAGTGAGCCGTGGAAGGGTTGTTCGATTTTTTCCTCGCCTTCCGACGGCTCGTGGAAGGGTTGTTCGATTTTCCGAGTGCCATCCTGGCACTCGCGGAAGGGTTGTTCGATTTTTTCCTCGCCTTCCGATAGCTCGTGGAAGGGTTGTTCGATTTTCCGGGCGCCATCCTGGCACTCGTGGAAGGGCTGTTTGATTTTCCCTTTGGGTGTCGAGCCGTCCTCGAGGGACCTGGCGCGGTCTTGGGTGGCCGTGGCAAGCTTCAGGATGAGATCCGGGTAGCGATCCTTGGGCCGCTGCTTGGGCGGACGACCGCGGCGCCGGACTCCTGGGCGCACGAGGTCGGCCAGGCTCGGCAGGCCCGCCATGAACAACTGCTCTTCCAGCAAAATAGCGCCGTTCTTGCAGGTGCGATCGAAGTCCTTCATCGCTCTGCGCTGGTCGAGCATCGCAGCCGTTGTTTCGGTACGGCCGCCGATCACTTCGTCGAGAGCTTCGTCGAGCTCGCGAGCCGACGCCTCGAGCGTCGACGCCACCGCTTCGATCGCGCCGCGAGCCAGCTCGTTCTCGGGCTGGTACTCGCTTTCGATCAGGCGCAGAGCGACGTCCTCAGCTTGATAGAGCAGGGGAAAGGGGTCGCGCTGCGTTTCACCGATGTCGCCGATCAGGTCGCGAGCCGTTTCCCGGCCGAGCATGCCCTCGAGCAAGCGCCTGCCGTCTCGCAGCTCGCCGTAGAGCCGCTGCGCGACGTGGTCGCGCTGGCGTCGGATTCGGCGCTGCCGAAGCTTGAGGTTCTGGTAGCGCACATCGGCCTCGATCATCGAATCCAGCAGCAGCTGAATCGCCTGGCCGATGCCGACAAAGAAGGAGTCCGTCGCGGTCGGTCCGTTCACCGTCGTGCCGAGCGTGCGTCGCATCGCCTCTTCGGCCACGTCGGCGAATTCGAACGCCGCCCACAGGACGGGCTGAGCTGCTCGGGTTCGATGAAGAATGCTCTTGGGCGTCATAATCCCCCATTCATTAGTCAGCGCATGCTCTTTGCTTAGAGAACGATGCTTGTCAGGCAGAGTATATCTCGAAAGGAGATTCATGCGCTGCAAGCAGAGCGGCGCTTGTGATGAGCTAGCCTGGCTGGAAGCTAATCCGCCAGCTGGCGGTAGAGCGTCTCGTACTCGGCTCCCTGCTTGTCCCAGGAGAAGTCCACCTCCATGCCGTTGCGCCTGAGCTGTTCCCAGGCGTCGCGGTCCTGGTAGGTGGTGAGAGCGGTCTTGAGGGCCCAGCCGAAACCGGTCTTGTCGTAGTGCTCAAAGACGAAACCGGTACCGCGGCCGGTGGCGGGATCAAAGAGCTCGACGGTGTCGGCCAGGCCGCCGGTCTTGCGGACGATGGGCACGGTGCCGTACTTCAGGCTGTACATCTGGTTGAGGCCGCAGGGCTCGAAGCGCGACGGCATGAGGAAGATGTCGGCGCCGGCTTCGATCAGGTGAGCCAGCTCGTTGTTGTAACCGCGGTAGTAGCAGACCTTCTGAGGGAAGGTGCGCTGCAGCCAGTGGAAGTGGTTCTCGATATCGCTCTCGCCAGTGCCGAGGATCACCGCTCGGATGTTGAGGTAGCGCAAGGCTTCGGGCAGCGCTTCATAGGTGAGCTCGAGGCCCTTCTGTGAAGTCAGCCGCGACACGACGCCGATCATGGGAGCGGCTTCGTCATGGACCAGGCCGGTGGACTCGCACAGGTGTTGCTTGTTGCGCTCCTTACCCTCGGCGACATCGTCGATACCGTAATTGTAGGGGATGAGCGGGTCTTCTTGCGGGCTCCACTGGCTATAGTCGACGCCGTTGACGATGCCGACGACGCTGCTGGAACGCTGCCGAAGCAGCGCTTCGAGGCCCATGCCGTAGGCTTCGGTCTGGATCTCCTGAGCGTAGGTGCGGCTGACCGTGGTCACGACGTCGGCATAGAGCACGCCGGTCTTCATGAAGCTGATCGCGCCCTGCTCGAGATCGCTCTGGAAGAGCAGATGGCGATACTCGTCGAGCCCCAGGTTACCGATGACTTCCGCCGGGAAGACTCCCTGATAGGCGATGTTGTGGATCGTATAGACGGTCTTGGAGCGGGCGAAGAGCTGGTCCCAGCTGTAGAGCGTCTTCAGGTAGAGCGGCAGCAGGGCGGTGTGCCAGTCGTTGCAGTGGAAGATGTCCGGCCCCCAGCCCATGCGCTGGCAGCACTCGATCGCGCCGCGGGTGAGCAGGGAGAAACGCAGGTGCTCGTCCCACTCGCCGGTGTAGATGTGGTCGCCGTGGAAGAGCTGCGGACAGTGCAGGAAGTAGACGTCGACCTGACTGTTGGGCGCGCGGGCGACGAAGACCGAGAACGTGAAGACGTGATCGCCCATCCGTAGATGGACGCCGCGCAGAAAATCGACCGCGGTGAAGTCGTAGGCCTCGGTGTCGATCTTGCCGTAGAACGGCATGAAGACCCGCACGTCGTGACCTTGGCGCTGCAGATGCTCCGGTAGAGCCTGCGCCACGTCAGCCAGCCCACCGGCCTTGGCGAACGGCGCGATCTCGGAAGAGACGAAGCAGATTTTCAGTGGCGCCATAGCGACCTCGGGTTGCTAGATTACGGTTCCGGGCTGCAGGGTGGCATGCGCTGGAACGACAATGATGCCGCCGCGAATGCAGAAGCCTTCGCCGTCGGCTTCCTGCACCCCGGCCTCGTTGACCAACCGCGTGCCGTCACCGATGCGCGCCCCGCTGTCGACGATGGCGTTTTTGATCACGCAGTCATGGCCGATGCCGAAGGGGACCTCGCCACCGTCCTCGGAGCCCTGGTCTAGGCTCGTGCCCATGACGATGCTGTTCTCGATCACGGTGCCCGAGCGGATCATCGAGCGGATGCCGATCACCGAGTGGTGGATCGCCTTGCCGCCGATCACGCTGCCTTCGCACAGCACGGACTGCTTGACTTCGCAGTCGCGGATCTTGAGACCCGGCAGGAAGCGAGCGTGGGTGTAGATCGGAAACTCGGTGTGGTAAAGGTTGAGCGGCGGCTCCGGCTCGGTGAGCTCGAGGTTGGCCTCCCAGAATGCCGGGATGGTGCCGATGTCGCGCCAGTAGCCGTTGTAGAGGAAGGCTTGGACGCGCAGCTTGTTGAGCGCCGCCGGGATGATCTCCTTGCCGAAGTCGGTGCTGTCGTCCTGTCCCAGGACGTCGACCAGGACGCCCGACTTGAAGACGTAGATGCCCATGCTGGCGAGCAGGGTTCCGGGCTCGGCGTCGAGCCCTAGCCTGGCGATCGTCTCGGCGTCCAGCGCCAGGCGGTCGAGCTCCGCGGGATCCTTGGGCTTCTCGACGAAATCTACGATCAGACCGTCGTCGTCGACCCGCATGATGCCGAGCCCGCCGGCCTCCGCGCGGTCGACCGGTTTGACGGCGATCGTCAGGTCGGCCTCGCGTTCGCGGTGGTGGGTGACGAACTGGTCCATCGCCAGCTGATAGAGCTGGTCGCCGGACAGCACCAGCACATCCCGCGGCCGGCCGTAGGTCAACCGCTCGACATTCTTGCGTACGGCATCGGCGGTACCCTGGTACCAATCGCGATTGTCCAGGCTCTGCTCGGCCGCCAGGATATTGACGAAACCTCGAGAAAACACATCGAAGCGGTAGGTCTGGGCGATATGCCGATGTAGACCGGCGCTGTTGAATTGAGTCAGAACGAAGATCTGGTCGATGCCGGCATGCAGGCTGTTGCTGATCGGGACGTCGATCAACCGAAACTTGCCGGCAACCGGCACGGCCGGCTTGGCGCGGTGCTGAGTCAGGGGCCACAGGCGGCTGCCCTGGCCGCCGCCGAGGATTGCGGTGACAACGCTCTTCACGGATCCCTCACTGGTCCTTGCATTGATGCGGAGGCGGTCGGCTTCGTGTTCCAGGGTGCGCCGGTCATCTTACTTGGGAACCGTCGTTCGCTCCAGTCTGATGGCTTGGCCACGCCGCGCTCGCGCGGTATCTCGCATCCTCGCGCGGTATCTCGCATCGAAGAAACTCTGTGCCACTTCTGAGAAGGCGCGGTTCATTGCCCGAAACAGCCCAAAACATATAGCCGTTTGCGTATCGAAGCCCTTGGCGCCGGCTCTGCGCTTCTTGGTTCCGAGAACGGAGTCGATCTGCCTGGCTTTATGTGAATGCGCTCTATCTATTTGAAATAAATGGGTTTGTGGCGTATGCGGCGCGATATTCGGCGGCTCGCGAGGCTGGCTCGATCCTTGCTCTATCTAAGGGCGACCGCCGAAGACGAACTGCTAAGGGCCGGGGCCGGTATGCCGCGAAGCGTTGAGCTTTGCTCGGGGCAGCGCGGCTCGAGTCGACGGTCCGCGCGAAAAGGTCTGCGCAAAACAGGGTCCGCGCGAAAGCAGTATCCGCACAAACGCAGCCAACACGTGTTTTGGGAACGGCCCCTATTACTTAATCGACTTTTTCGGATCTCAATATTCAGTCAACACAACCAGCCAACACGGAGGAGTCACCATGGAAGTTACAGAAGTCCGCAGCAAGATCAAAGAGATCATCTCCACCGTCAGCAGCATCCCGGTCGAAGACATCGCCGACAACGCGTCGTATCAGGACGATCTGGCCCTCGATTCGTTGACCCTGCTCGAGATCGGCGTCGACGTGGATTACGAGTTCAAGCTCGGTCTGCCGGAGGAGCGTCTGCAGCACATCCAGTCGGTACAGGACGCGGTGGATATCGTCATGCAGAGCCTCAGCGAGCGCAAGGTCGCCTGAGCGGGCGACGAGCTGGGCGATGATGCAACGAGCCTCGCAGCTATTTTCGGCGTTACCGGTATTGAAGGTGGGGGAGTCAGACGATCGGGGGATCGCACTCCGCAGCTCGGCGGGGCGCCCCGGCAGTTCGCCGGGCAACGCCCCGGCAGGCGGACCGCCGGAGCGGCCCGAACGCTGGCAGGAAGCGTTTGCCAACCGGCTCTTCCTGGCGCTCTCTCCGCGGGTCCCGGCGGTCCGCCGCGGTGCGCCGTCGAAGATGCTGGCGCCCTACGAGCGCTTCACCGTCGCGCGCTCACGGGGTCGAGGTACGCTTTCGGCGACCTGGTATCCCGCGCTGGGAGCGGCGGCTCCCGGAATGACAGCTCGCGGCGCGGTCCTGCTGGTGCATCCCTGGGTGCGCTGGGGGCAAGCCTACTTCGAACGCCGTGGACGGCTCGGCGCTCTGCGCGCCGCCGGGTATCACGCGATGACGTTCGATCTCGGGGGCTTCGGCAGCAGTACGGCTGCGCCTTCAGAGTTCTACGATCGCGATATCGAGGACGCCTTGAAAGCGCTGAGGAGTCGGGCGGGCGATTTGCCGCTGCACCTCTGGGGGGTGAGCAGTGGTGGCTATTGGGCCCACGCGCTGCTGAGCCGCCGCACGCAGCGCGGCCTGCCGGCTGAGTTTGGCGGCGCCGTGGTGCACGGCGCGGTGTTCGAAGACGTAGCGCAGCATCTGATCGAGTGGTCGGGTCGCATGGCGCCGTGGGGCAAGCCCTGCTACGCGTTCTTTCGCAACGTGCTGACCCGCGCCTATCGGTTCATGGACCTGTCACGGCATGCGCCTCATCTGAGGGTCCGCAGCGTCGGCTATATCAGTGGGGAGCTGGATCGCGGCGTGCTGTCGACCGAAACTCGAAGGCTCGCCAGGCTGGCGCATGGCCGCTCTTTGGTGATCCAAGGCGCCGATCATCTCGAAGCGATCAAGAAGGGGGCCGAGGAGGTTCTGGCCTTTGCGCTCGATACGTTCGAGCTCGCCGAAGGCTTAGACTCCGGCAGCGACGAGCCCGACAGCGCGGTCGCCTGAGGCACGCGCCGCGCGCTGGGCTTGGGGTGGATTCTGGCCGTCACCCGACGTGAGTCAGATCGTCCAACACCCGGATTGACGCCTATGCTACGCTGCCGCGGATGTCGTTGCGGTTGGTCGTAGAAGTTGGAAATCGCAAGCAGCGTTTCCCGCTTGGCGAGGGGTTGAACCAGCTCGGTTCTAGCCCGAGCAGTGACGTGCGCATCATCCATCCTTCGGTCTCTCGGCGGCACGCGGTCATCGAAGTGCGAGACGGCCGTGCCGAGATCCAAGACCAAGGGTCGCGCAACGGCACCCGCATCGCCGGACGACGGTTGGAGAAGGGGCAGGTCCAGCCACTTCCAGTGGGCGAGCGACTGTCGCTGGGCGGCGTCAACGCTACGGTCGAGGAAGTTTCGGAGAAGGATCTTCAGCCGGCGGTCATGTTTCCCGTCCGTTCGCCAGATCCCGCCAGTCCGGATCCGGAAGGCGGCGCGGCCACCGCTTCGGTCGGCACGGCTCGCATCTTCGCGCTGAAACGACTGCCGGGCCTGCTCACCCGTCTGACCCAGCGCCGCAGCGTGGCTGATATGGCGCAGGCGGTAGGCGCGGCCCTGTTCGAGACTCTGCCCTGTGTCTCGGTCGAGGTCCGGGCGGTCGAGGGTGACGGCCTGTTGTTCAGCGCCCGACACGACGATACGGATCGAGACCTACCGCACCAGGCGGTGGCGACCAACGAGCGGGTCGTGGTGAAAGCGGCGCTCGTCCACCCGTCTCACGCTCGCTCCTATGCGCCGCTGGTCGAGACCGGCGCCCTGCTCATTCAGCTCGCCGCCGCCAGCGAGCTTCAGCTGGGCCCGCCCGCCCCCACCCCCGCGCCAAATCCGCTGCCGGATCCGCCGACGGTGGTGCCTGAAGTGCGACGCATTTACTCCGATGCCCACCGCGTATCGCAAGGTGACGTCAGCGTCTTGATCCGCGGCGATTCCGGCACCGGCAAGGAAGTGCTGGCGCGCTACCTGCACGCCTCCTCGCCGCGCAATGCTCAGTCGTTCGTGGCTCTCAACTGCGCGGCGCTGCCGCGTGACCTGCTGGAGTCCGAGCTGTTCGGCATCGAGCAAGGCGTAGCCACCGGCGTGGCGTCGCGCGCCGGTAAATTCGAGATGGCGAGCGGCGGCACGCTGTTTCTAGACGAGGTCGGCGACATGGCGCTCGAGACCCAGGCACGCATTCTGCGCGTCCTGCAGGAGGGCGAGGTCTACCGCCTGGGCGGTCAGGAGCCACGCTCGGCCGACGTGCGGGTGGTGGCGGCGACTCACCGCGACATCGACGCCATGCTGAAAGAAGGTAGCTTCCGCTCCGACCTCTACCATCGCATCGCCGACTGGACGGTTCGTATTCCCACCCTGGTCGAGCGTCGCGCCGATATTCCCAACCTTGCTGCTTATTTCCTGGCCCGTTCCGCCGAGCGGCGCGGCCTGCGCGTGGCCGGCATCTCCCAAGGCGCGATGGAGCTGCTCGAGAGCTACGCCTGGCCGGGCAACATCCGTCAGCTCGAGCGCGAGATGGCGCGCGCCTCGCTCTTTCTCGAGAAGGGTGAGCTGCTCGAGAGCGCCCACCTACAGGAGGCGATTCGCGAAAGCGGAGCGCAGGAGTCGCTGAGCCTCAAAGACCGTCTCGAGCGTGTGGAGCGCCGCGAGATCGAGCAGGCTCTGTCGCAGAGCGGCTGGAACGTCTCAGCCGCGGCGCGCGAGCTCAAAATGGGGCTGTCGACGCTCTACCGTCGCATGCGCGAGCTCGGCATCGAGCAGCAGGACTGATCGAGCACGGAGACCGAGGGCGGGGGCTCCGCGGGAGACTTCCCGCGGAAGCCGCTGCGTGAGGCGCTAACCCTCGATCTTGCGGACCGCGTCGAGCAGGGTGTCGACGGGCGGGCGCTTGGTGTAGTCCTCGTCGAGGTGGAAGAAGCTGACGTTGCCTTCCTTGTCGACCAGGATGACGGCAGGGTGGGGAACGGAGCCCTGCTTCTCGTTGAGGATGCCGTAGGATTTGATGACCGCGGAGTCGGCGTCGACCAGCAGCGGGATGACGACTTCGTCTTTGTCGCGATACGACTTCAGGCGGTCCACCGTGTCGGGGCTGATCGACCAGATGGCGGTGTCGAGGGCTTCGAAAGCTTCGATCTGCGCTTGCAGCTCACCGAGCTGCTTTGTGCAGAACGGTCACCAGGCGCCGCGGAAGAAGACCATCAGCAGGTTCTTCTCGCCGCGCAGGGTCGATAGGGAGTGATCGGTGCCGTCTGGATCGGGCAAGGTGAAGTCCGGTGCGGCCTGGCCGACCTGGACACGCTCAGCCTGTGAGGCTTCGGCGGCCTGGGAGCCTTCGGCGGCGAGATCAGCCGCCGGCACCAGGGCGATCATCAGGGCGAGCGACGCACAGCGCGTCGCCCAAGTCAACTGTTTCATGGTGGGTTCTCCAGAATCAGATGGGCTGGGATAAGACCATCTGATGATTACGCCCAAATTTGGCGGGTGGATTCAACAAAAATTATCAAGTTTGAAACGGCCCAGTCTCAACTCTGAGAATGGCGCGCATCGCTGGCCAGAAAGATCGTCGATCCCGCGCACCATAAAGTCGAGAAAACCGCGGTTTGTTGGCTACGCTTGGCTCAAATGTCTGACGCCGAAAGCTGGCGCGGTTATTGCTCATAGAAGCCGAGGAATGTGAACCAGTGATCGGATCCTGCCGCCGCTGAGCAGGTCCGGCAACGTTGCCATTGGTCAGCGAGCCCTTGCGACTGCCGCTCGTAAGGATACCGCTGTCCGCTTTTGGCGTTGTAAGGAAGCACTTACATCGTGTCAGTCAACATGGTGGCTTCCCGACCCGACAAGGAGGACGCATGAATCGTCGAAAATGTACCCGGAACCGACTCGTACTGATCTCTGCAGCTTGGCTCGTATTCGCGACGGCCGCTTGGGGCATCCAGCCTCCCGAGGCCGAAGACATCCACAAGAAGGGCGTCGCGCTCGGCATTGAGACGCCCGAGCTGAACGTCCTGCCGTCGACTGAAAACGTCGAGCCGGGCTCGCAGAAGGCATTCGCCAATTCCGAGCTGCAGGCGTTCTTCGCCAAGCACTCCACCGACTGGAAGGTCAGTTACGACAGCCGCAACAACCTGCCGCACCTCGTCCAGGGGGTGGGCATTGCGCTGATTCCGGGTAAGGGCAACAGCCTGAGCCGCGCCGATATTGCCGGTGCGCTCAAGAGCGGTTCCCACGGCGAGCTCGCCGTCCAAGACGTCGCCGGCCTGCTGCGCGGCTTCATGAAGAATCACGCTGGCTTCCTCGGCACCGAAGGCAAAGACCTGCGCCTCGATCTCAACCGCAGCCTCGGCTACGGTAAGGGCAACTACTTCTGGTCGATCGAATTCCAGCAGTACCACCAAGGCATCCCGGTCGAGGGTGCCCACGTCTTCTTCCGCGTCAACCACGGCAACATCGTGCAGTTCGGCGTCAACCGGGCGGCGCACATCGAGCTCGACGTCAACCCGGCGGTGAGTGACGAAGCAGCGATCAAGCTGGCGGCGGATCAGCTCGACAGCTTGATCTCGGAGAAGGTCGATCGCGCAGCGCTCAAGATCTACCCGGCAGCGAGTGAGTCCGTCGGCCTCGGCATCCCGTTCAAGGGTGCGTTTGGTCTCGGCTACAGCCACCGCCTGGTGTGGGAATTCCGCTACATCGGCGCCGGCGACCATGGCTACAAGGTCGTCGTCGACGCCCACAGCGGTGAGATCCTCGAGTTCTTGGACGAGACCCACTACGCCGACGTGGAGGCCAACGTCTACCCGGTGACCAACACCGATCCGCTGCTCACCACCGGCCTACCGTTCGCCACCGTCAGCAACAACGGCACCAAGATCACCGACGCCAACGGCAGCTACAACTACACGGGCGGCACCGCCACCGTGCAGCTCAACGGCCGCTACACCAACATCAACGACAACTGCGGCAACATCTCGCTGTCGAATTCGACCAACGGCAACATCGATTTCGGCGGCGCCGGCGGCACCGACTGCACGACGCCGGGCTTCGGCGGCAATGGCAACACGCACTCGGCCCGCACCGGCTTCTACCACCTGACCAACATCAACCGCACGGCGGCCGCCTTCCTGCCCAGCAACTCCTGGCTGAGCGGCACGCTGACCGCCAACATGAACATCAACGCCAACTGCAACGCGTTCTGGAACGGCTCGACGGTGAACTTCTACACCTCGGGCGGCGGCTGCGGCAACACCGGTGAGATCGCGGCGGTCTTCCTTCACGAGTGGGGCCACGGCATGGACTCCAACGCTGGCGGCACGGTGGGTGAGAACGGCACGGGTGAGGCGATCGGCGACTCGTTCGCGTTCATCGAGCTGCGTGATCCCTGCATCGGCGAGAACTTCTCGACCAACACCTGCTTCAACTGCAACCCGGGCTGCACCGGCGTGCGTGACGTCTCGGCCTATGGCGTCAACGGCATCTCCACTGTGTCGCGTCCCGACACCGTCGAGACCAACTCCGGCATGAACTGTGACCGGTTCTCCGGCTTGGGCGGCGTCGACTGCCCCTACACCACTCCGACGGGTTTTCCCTACCGCGGCCCGATGGGTTACGAGGGGCACTGTGAGAGCTACATCGCCAGCTCGGCCAACTGGGATCTGGCCCAGCTGCTGATCGGCGAGCTCGGCACCGAGGGTGGCTGGGACAAGATGGAAGAGCTGTGGTACGGCATCATGACGCCGATGGGCAGCGCCTATCAGCTCGTCTCCGGCGGTCAGTGCAACCCGAGCGCCACGGTCAACGGCTGCGGCTCGAGCAACTGGTACACGCTCTATCTCGCGGCTGACGATGACGACGGCAACCTCTCCAACGGCACGCCCAACGGCTGCCGCATCTGGGAGGCGTTCAACGACCACGGTATCGCCTGCGGCGCGCAGCCCCAGTGCAGCGTGACCTGCGATCCTGCTCCGGTCGCTGACGCCGGCGCCGACGTCACCATCAACGAGGGTCAATCGACCACCATCGGCACCTCGGCCCAGGCCGGCCACACGTACTCCTGGTCGCCGGGTGGTGCTACCACCGCGCAGATCAGCGTCTCGCCGACCAGCACCACCACCTACACCGTGACCGCCACCACCTCCTGCGGCAGCTCGCAGGATTCGGTTACCGTGACGGTGATTCCAGCGGGCTCCAACGGTCCGCAGGACGCGATCTTCAACGCCACCTACCAGGCGCCGGCCTGCTTGACGCCGGGTAGCTCCTGCGACACCAATGGCCTGGTCGACGGTCGTGCCAACCTGGGTCCGGAGACCAACCAGCCCAACACCATCAATGACTCGTGTGCCGACGGCGGCACCGGCACCTACTCGTAACGCTCGAAGCGGCTACCGAAGGTGTAGTCGTAGTAGAACGTAGGCAAT